>NZ_KV805856.1:0-191563 GCF_001811665.1 Haemophilus sp. HMSC066A11 | reverse complement strand
CGCTGCTCTACCGACTGAGCTAACGACCCACTGTATTAATGGATCTATGATAACGCATTTGCTCTAGAATCGAAAGAATAAATTCATTCGTTCAAGCTAATTGGTTAAATTACAAACGATGAAAACAAAACAGAATCCAATAAAAAATGGATCCTGTTTTTCAAGTATTAGAAATACTAAGAATTAGTACGCTAACACTGCACGACGGTTTTTAGAATATGCAGCTTCATCATGACCTAATACTGCAGGTTTTTCTTCACCGTAAGATACTGTGCCTAATTTACCAGCATCAACACCTTTACCAGCTAAATAACCTTTAACTGCATCTGCACGACGTTGGCCTAATGCGATGTTGTATTCTGGTGTACCACGTTCATCAGTGTTACCTTCTACTAATACTTTAGCAGCTGGTGTTGCATTTAAATATGCAGCGTGCGCATCTAAGATTTGAACGTATTCACCAGTAATGTCATATTTATCAAAACCGAAATAAACGGTATTGTAACGTTGTTGAAGATCAGCAACAGAGTAACCGCCAAAAGTTTGAGCAGCACCATTGCCTGCAGCATCGTTGTTAGATGAACTACAAGCTGCTAATGCAGCTACAGAACCTGCAACTAATAATGATTTAACAAATTTGTTCATTAGATTTCTCCTAAATGAGTTTTTTATTTAGTTAAGTATGGAGACCAAGCTGGAAATTTAACTTGACCATCACTTCCTGGAAGGCTCGCCTTAAAGCGACCATCTGCAGAAACCAATTGTAGCACCTTTCCTAAGCCCTGTGTAGAACTATAAATAATCATAATTCCATTTGGAGAGAGGCTTGGACTTTCGCCTAGAAAAGATGTACTAAGTACCTCTGAAACGCCCGTTGTGAGATCTTGTTTAACTACATTATTGTTACCATTAATCATCACAAGTGTTTTTCCATCTGCACTAATTTGCGCGCTGCCGCGACCACCCACTACTGTTGCACTACCACCGCTTGCATCCATTCGATAAACTTGTGGCGAACCACTTCTATCGGATGTAAATAAAATTGAATTTCCGTCTGGCGACCACGCTGGTTCAGTATTATTACTCGCACCACTCGTCAATTGAGTAGGTGTACCGCCATTTGCTCCCATAACGTAAATATTCAGAACACCATCACGAGAAGAAGCAAAAGCTAAACGAGAACCATCTGGCGAAAAGGCTGGCGCGCCATTATGCCCTTGAAAAGATGCCACTACTTTACGTGTGCCAGAATTTAAATCCTGTACAACAAGTTGTGATTTTTTATTTTCAAACGATACATAAGCCAAACGCTGGCCGTCTGGAGACCAAGCTGGAGACATAATTGGTTGGGCACTACGATTGACGATAAATTGATTATAGCCATCATAATCTGCTACACGAACTTCATAAGGTTGCGAACCACCATTTTTTTGCACAACATAAGCGATACGAGTTCTAAAGGCACCACGGATCGCAGTTAATTTTTCAAAAACTTCATCACTCACAGTATGTGCGCCATAGCGTAACCATTTATTTGTTACTGTATAGCTATTTTGCATTAATACAGCCCCTGGTGTACCTGATGCACCAACCGTATCAATTAATTGATAAGTAATACTATAACCATTACCCGATGGAACCACTTGTCCAATTACAATTGCGTCAATTCCAATATTCGACCAAGTCTCAGGATTCACCTCTGCAACTGAAGTTGGGCGTTGAGGCATTTGAGACACCGCAATAGGATTAAACTTACCACTGTTACGTAAATCATCTGCAACTATTTTGCTAATATCTTCTGGTGCAGAACCAACAAATGGCACGACAGCAATAGGGCGCGCACCATCAACCCCTTCATCAATGACAATGCGTACTTCATCGCCAGCGAATGCATTGCTTCCAACAGCAAGTACAATCGCGAATACGCTCACTAAACGTTTTAATAATTTCATTTTGTTACCTTTAAAATTTAACAATAAATTTTTCTAAAGAATTATCGAATATCAAAGTCAATAATTGGTGATTTATATTTTTCATAAATTTCATCTGATGGCGCAGCTGGAACTTTTTTCGTTCTAGCCACCGCACTTAATGCAGCTGAACAAATATCATCAGAGCCTGAAATTTTTTGATACCCCAAGATTGTGCCATCTCGACCTAATTGAATTTTAATACGACAAACCTTTCCTGCAAAACTTGGATCTTTTAAGAAACGACGTTGAATCTCTTTCTTAATTACACCTGCGTATTGATCCCCAACCTTACCACCATCGCCAGAGCCAAGTGCAGCACCGCTACCTTGAGTTCCACCTTTATTTGTGTTTCCCCCTTTAGATGCACTGCCGCCACCAATATCTCCGCCATTTAAGAAATCATCTAGGCTTGCTTGATCTGCTTTACGTTTCGCTTCCGTAGCAGCTTTAGCTTTTGCCTCAGCAGCGGCTTTCGCTTTAGCTTCTGCATCAGCTTTTGCTTTAGCTTCAGCGGCGGCTTTTGCCTTAGCTTCCGCTTCTACTTTTGCCTTAGCTTCTGCATCAGCTTTCGCTTTTGCCTCCGCTTCAGCCTTTGCTTTAGCTTCAGCAGCGGCTTTTGCCTTAGCTTCGGCTTCTAGTTTTGCCTTAGCTTCCGCCTCTTGTTTTGCTTTTTGAGCAGCAATTTCTGCTGCTTTCGCTTTAGCCTCTTCTTCAGCTTGTTTTGCCGCAGCAGCTAAACGTTTAGCCTCTGCATCTGCTTTTAATTTTGCAGCTTCAGCCGCTTGTTTAGCCCTAGCCTCTTCAGCTTGCTTCTGTTTTTCCAACGCTTCTTGACGAGCTTGCTCTTGTTGTTTTTTTATTTCTTGCTGACGTTGCTGTTCTTGCTGACGTTTTAACTCTTCTTGTCGTTGAACTTCTTGTTGATGCTTAATCTCTTCTTGATTAGGCTCAGGTGGTTTTTCTTCCACAACAGGTTCTGGGCGTTTTTGTTTATCCGATTGCCCTTTTTTTTGTTGTTGAATACGCCCCCATTCCTGAGCAGCCGTACCCGTATCAACAATCACTGCCCCTATTACATCTCCTTCACCTTCTCCACCACCCATAATTTCAACGGTGTGATAAAGCGAACTTAAAATCAATAAGCCAAACAAGATAAAGTGCAAAAGGATAGAAATAGCAAAAGCATTGATTCCTTTCTTTTGTCGATTATTTTGCACGTGTTACCTACTTAGCTAAATGGGATTTGTCATTAAACCTACAGATTTAATGCCTGCAAGATGAAGTAAATTCAATGCCTTAATCACTTCTTCATAAGGCACTTCTTTAGCTCCGCCTACTAAAAATAGCGTATTATTATCCTTATCAAATTCCTGTCTAGATAATTGAGTAACCATTTCTTCTGTTAAACCTTCTTGACGTTCTCCGCCAATAGAAATCGCATATTTTCCAATGCCTGCCACTTCAAGAATGACGGGGACTTTATCTTCATTAGAAACCTCTTGGCTTTGCACAGAATCAGGCAATTCAACTTGAACGCTTTGACTAATAATAGGGGCGGTTGCCATAAAAATTAACACTAAAACTAAAAGCACATCTAAAAAAGGCACAATATTAATTTCAGATTTAATTGCTTTACGCTGACGACGAGCCATATATTCCTCTAAAATTTTAACTTATTTTTACCGCACTTTTTCTTCAAAGTGCGGTCAATTTTCCCTATTTTTAGTGAGGGGCTTTACCAAAGGCTTGACGGTGTAAAATCGTCGTAAATTCATCAATAAAATTACCGTAATCTTGTTCAATGGCATTCACTCGTAAACTTAAACGGTTATAAGCCATTACTGCAGGAATTGCGGCAAATAAACCAATCGCAGTGGCAATCAAGGCCTCAGCGATACCTGGCGCTACCATCTGTAACGTTGCTTGTTTTGCACCACTTAATGCCATAAAAGCGTGCATGATACCCCAAACAGTTCCGAATAAACCAATATAAGGGCTAACAGATGCCACTGTGGCTAAGAATGGAACTCGGCTTTCCAAACTTTCAATCTCACGGTTCATCGCAAGATTCATCGCGCGCATTGTGCCTTTAATAATCGCTTCAGGTGCGTCTGGATTTACTTGTTTTAAACGTGAAAATTCTTTAAATCCCACGCAAAAAATTTGTTCGCTGCCCGTTAATCCATCGCGACGATTAGATAGCCCTTCATAAAGTTTATTTAAATCTTCTCCTGACCAGAAACGATCTTCAAACGTACGTGCTTCTTTTAAGGCATTCGTTAAAATACGGCTACGTTGAATAATAATTGCCCAAGATATGATTGAGAAAGAAATCAAAATCACAATTACCAATTGCACAACAATACTTGCTTTTAGAAAAAGATCTAAAAAATTCAATTCTGCAGTCATTGCATACTCCGAAAAATTATTTTAAGTGATGAAACGCCGCTTTAACTTCTTTGGGAAACGCCACAGGTTTCATCTTGCCTAGATCAACACAGGCTACTTTAACAGTAGCCTTTGATAACATCAGGGTGTTGCGCATCAGTCTCTGTTCAAAAAGGATTGTAGCTCCTTTTACTTCTGAAACCTCTGTTTCCACCATAAGTAAATCATCCAATTTTGCTGCCACGCAATAATCAATGGCGAGCGTTTTGACAACAAATGCGAGTTGTTGTTCCTCTAGTAAGGTTTGTTGCGTAAAATTTAATGTACGCAAATATTCTGTTCTTGCTCGTTCAAAAAAATGCAAATAGCGAGCGTGATACACTACGCCACCTGCATCAGTATCTTCATAATACACACGAACAGGAAAAGAAAAGCAATTATCCAACATATTCTCACCCAATTGGTCGCAATAAACCTTGTATTCTAGAACCAGTTTTTGGGATAAGCAAGCTATCTATGAAAAAACTCAATAAGATTTTATTCATTTTAAAACATCTAAAATTTTTACCGCACTTTTAGTCTGACTAGCAAAAGATAAGGTAATGACAAATCATTTTTAACCTTTCTAATTGAGCAAAATCCATTCAAAACATAACCTTTCTTTAAAAATAGCCTCTATGTAATCTTAAGCCACCAGTATTTTTATTCTTGATATTTAGCGTTTCTATGCGACAATCTTTGCGGTTATTTACTTTAAAAATATGTTTTACTAGATGGATTACGAAAATCAAATTGCCAATATTTTCTCACTAAATGGCGAATTAAGCCAAAATATCAAAGGTTTTCGTCCTCGAGCTGAACAACTTGAAATGGCATATGCTGTAGGTAAAGCAATTCAAAATAAATCTTCTCTTGTAGTTGAAGCTGGAACGGGTACAGGAAAAACCTTTGCATATCTCGCACCTGCTTTAGTTTTTGGTAAAAAAACCATTATTTCTACAGGATCTAAAAATCTTCAAGATCAGCTTTTTAATCGAGATCTTCCAGCTATTAAAAAAGCCCTTAATTTCACGGGAAAAATTGCGTTGCTAAAAGGTCGGGCAAACTATCTTTGTTTAGAGCGTTTAGATCAAGTGATTGCTCAAGGTGTGCTTGGAGATAAGTCTGTTTTAGCTGAATTAAGTAAAGTACGAAAATGGAATAATAGTACTAAAACAGGCGATTTCACAGAATGTATCGAGCTTGCAGAAGATAGCCCAATTATTCCTCAACTGACGAGTACAGCGGAAAGCTGTTTAGGCACCGATTGCCCTAATTATTCAGAATGTTATGTAGCAAGTGCGCGTAAAAAAGCATTAAATGCTGATTTGGTTGTAGTTAATCATCATTTATTTTTTGCTGATATGGCTGTGAAAGAAAGTGGTTTTGGCGAACTTATTCCGAATGCAGAAGTGATTATTTTTGACGAAGCTCATCAGTTACCCGATATTGCCAGTCAATATTTTGGTCAATCTTTAACATCACGCCAGCTTTTTGATTTGTGTAAGGATATTAATATTGTTTACCGCACAGAACTTAAAGATATGCATCAGCTTGGCACAACATCTGATACCTTACTGAAAGTGGTACAAGATTTTCGTTTATTACTGGGTAATGGGAGTAATGTTCGAGGAAATTGGCGTGAGCTTTACAGGCAAAGTGCGGTGAAAAAAGCCTTTGAATTATTACAAGAGAAAATAGATTTTTTATCTGAAGTAATTAAATTAGCACTTGGTCGTTCCCAAACTTTAGACAGTATTTTTGAGCGTGTTGAGTCCATTAAAATCCAACTCAAACGTTTATCTGAAACAAATATTGTGGGTTATTGTTATTGGTATGAAGGAAATGGTCGCCAGTTTGGTTTACATATTACGCCATTGACAGTAGCAGATAAATTTGGTGCTCAGCTCGAAGCGAAAGAAGCCGCTTGGATATTCACATCTGCGACATTAGAAGTGGGGGGAACTTTTAATCATTTCTGCCAACGTTTAGGCATTGAAAATGCGACACAAAAAATTTTATATAGTCCCTTTAATTATTCTGAGCAGTCTTTGCTTTGTGTGCCTCGATATTTGCCGAATACTAATCAAGTGAATACATTAAATTCACTAGGCGAAATGTTATTACCTGTGATTGAAGCAAACAAAGGGCGTTGTTTTGTTCTTTGCACTTCCTATTCAATGATGCGTGGTTTAGCAGAATATTTCCGTGAAAAAAGTCATCTTTCGATTTTATTACAAGGCGAAACCTCAAAAGGCAAATTACTCGAACAATTTATAAAAGAAACGCATAGCGTTTTGGTGGCAACTTCTAGCTTTTGGGAAGGTGTAGATGTGCGAGGCGATGCACTTTCTTTAGTGATTATTGATAAACTTCCTTTTACTGCGCCAGATGAGCCTTTGTTGAAAGCTCGCATTGAGGATTGTCGTTTACAAGGTGGCGATCCATTCAATGATATTCAAATTCCTGAAGCGGTAATTACCTTGAAACAAGGCGTTGGACGTTTAATTCGTGATGTTACAGATCGTGGCGTTGTGATTATTTGTGATAATCGATTAGTGATGCGCAATTATGGCGAAACTTTTTTGAAAAGTTTACCTAACTCAAGTCGTACCCGTGATCTCAACAAAGTGATACAATTCTTACAAAATAAGTAAACGAGAATAATAATGCAAAATTTAACTTTATTGGCGTTGGACACCTCTACTGAAGCCTGTTCAGTCGCTTTATTGTATCGTGGTGAGAAAACACATATTAATGAACTAGCACAACGCACACACACTAAACGAATTTTACCTATGATCGATGAAATTTTGGCAAATTCGGGTTTAGGTTTAAATCAAGTTGATGCTTTAGCTTTTGGGCGTGGGCCTGGTAGTTTTACTGGCGTTCGTGTTGGTGCGGGGATTGCACAAGGTTTAGCGTTTGGTGCGGATTTGCCTGTCATTCCAATTTCAAATTTAACCGCAATGGCACAGGCGGCATTTGAATTACATCAAGCAGAAAATGTCGTTGCCGCAATTGATGCCAGAATGAATGAAGTCTATTTTTCTCAAGTAGTGAGAGAAAAAGTGCGGTCAGATTTTGGGGAAGTTTTTCAATGGCGAGAAATCATTAGCGAACAAGTTTGTTCTCCAGAACAAGCGATTAATCAGCTTCAAAATGATAACGCATTTAGAGTAGGGACAGGTTGGGCTGCTTATTCTCAATTTACTGAAAAAAATCTAACTGGCTCAGATATAGAACTACCTAATGCCTTATATATGTTAGAACTTGCACGAGTAGAATTTTTGCAAAAACACACAATTTCAGCTTTAGAGATTGAACCGATTTATTTGCGAAACGAGGTTACTTGGAAAAAATTACCAGGGCGTGAATAAGTTTAAATAACTGGAGGATAGAAAATGAAAGGAAAAATCACCTTATTTTTTACCGCACTTTGTTTCGGATTAACGGGCTGTATTGCACCACCAAAAGGGTTAGAAAAAGAGCGATTCTCAATTAATTCCTATCGCGAGATTTCTCCTCAGGATTTGACCTGTCATTGTAAAACAGTTCGACTTGGAGGAAAAATTGTCAATACTACCGTTTTAGCAAATCAAACAAAAATTGAAGTGTTAAGTTTACCCGTATCATCAATTTCAGGTAAACCATTTGTTGAATTGCAATCCGATGGTCGCTTTATCGTGTATTTCAACGGTTTTGTTGAGCCTGAAAATTTAAAAGAACGTTATATTACTGTAGGTGGTCAATTAGCTGGAACAGAGAAAGGCAAAATAGAACAAGCTGATTATACTTATCCTGTTGTTCAAGCGGATAAATACCGTATTTGGACACTCAGTACTACCTATGATTATCCAACAGATGATTGGGATGAAGATGATGATTGGGGATTTTTTAGATGGAGACATCGCCTTTGGTATGTTCAGCCTCAAATTCACTATTATTTGAATTAAATGATAAAATCTTAAGATTTTCCAACAAATTAGGATAAAAAATGGAAAAAATTTGGTTTCAAAATTATCCAGAAGGTTCTGAAAAATTTTTGGATACCTCAAAATATGAATCTATTTTGGATATGTTCGACAAAGCAGTGCGTGAACATCCAGATCGCCCCGCTTACATTAATATGGGGCAAGTACTTACTTTCCGTAAATTAGAAGAGCGCAGTCGTGCATTTGCCGCATATTTGCAAAATGAATTTAAACTTCAACGTGGCGATCGCGTGGCATTGATGATGCCAAATTTATTGCAATATCCCATCGCACTTTTTGGCATTTTGCGTGCTGGCTTAATTGCAGTAAATGTCAATCCACTTTATACACCGAGAGAATTAGAACATCAGTTGCAAGATAGTGGTGCGGTAGCGATTGTCGTGGTATCAAATTTTGCTTCTACCTTAGAAAAAGTTGTTTTCAATACTAATGTCAAACACGTTATTCTTACCCGAATGGGCGATCAACTTTCATTTGGTAAACGTACTTTGATTAATTTTGTTGTGAAATATGTGAAAAAACTCGTGCCGAAATACAAATTACCGCACGCAGTGACGTTCCGTGAAGTATTGAGTATTGGTAAATATCGCCAATATGTTCGTCCAGAAATATCGCGTGAGGATTTAGCCTTTTTACAATACACTGGCGGCACAACAGGCGTGGCGAAAGGTGCAATGCTGACACACGGAAATATTATAACCAATGTCTTCCAAGCAAAATGGATTGCAGAGCCATTTATTGGCGATCATTCTCGCACTCGTTCAGCTATTTTAGCCTTGCCTCTTTATCACGTATTTGCCTTAACGGTAAACTGCTTATTATTTTTAGAGTTAGGTGTCACGGCGATCTTAATCACCAATCCGAGAGATATTGAAGGATTTGTGAAAGAGTTGAAAAAATACCGTTT
Source organism: Haemophilus sp. HMSC066A11 (assembly GCF_001811665.1). Taxonomy (NCBI): domain Bacteria; kingdom Pseudomonadati; phylum Pseudomonadota; class Gammaproteobacteria; order Pasteurellales; family Pasteurellaceae; genus Haemophilus; species Haemophilus sp. HMSC066A11. The sequence goes on along the minus strand of NZ_KV805856.1, from coordinate 182,261 downwards.
TGAAGCAATCACTGGTGTGAATACCTTATTTAATGCGTTGTTAAATAATGAAAATTTCAAAGAAGTTGATTTTTCTGCGTTGAAACTTTCTGTGGGTGGCGGTATGGCTATTCAACAGTCTGTAGCAACACGTTGGCACGAATTAACGGGCTGTAACATCATTGAGGGGTATGGAATGACGGAGTGTTCGCCATTAATCGCCGCTTGTCCAATTAATGTTGTGAAACATAATGGTACTATTGGCGTGCCAGTGCCAAATACTGATATAAAAATCATTAAAGATGACGGTTCAGATGCAAAAATTGGCGAAGCTGGCGAATTATGGGTGAAAGGCGATCAAGTAATGCGAGGTTATTGGCAACGACCAGAAGCAACCAGTGAAGTATTAAAAGACGGTTGGATGGCAACAGGCGATATTGTCATTATGGATGAATCATATAGTTTACGCATTGTGGATCGTAAAAAAGATATGATTTTGGTTTCTGGCTTTAATGTCTATCCAAATGAAATTGAAGATGTCGTTATGCTGAATTACAAAGTGGCTGAGGCTGTGGCAATTGGTGTTCCTCACGCAGTTTCTGGCGAAACGATAAAAATCTTTGTCGTGAAAAAAGACGATACTTTAACTCGTGATGAACTTCGCAACCATTGTCGTCAATATCTCACTGGCTATAAAATACCAAAAGAAATTGAGTTCCGAGACGAACTGCCAAAAACTAATGTTGGTAAGATTTTACGTCGGGTTTTACGCGATGAAGAAATCGCAAAACGTACAAAACATTAATGTCAAAATGGGATAGCAATATCCCATTTTTGTTCTTTTCAAATAAAAAATCACTATGATAAAAGAATGTCAAAATCCACCGCACTTTAGGGTCATTGCGGATAATGCTACGCTATTAGAAGTTTGTAATTTAGCCCAACAGAAAAGTGCGGTCGCCTTAGATACAGAATTTATGCGTGTTTCCACTTATTTTCCTAAGTTGGGATTAATCCAACTTTATGATGGAGAACGCGTATCTTTAATTGATCCTTTAGCGATTACGGATTTTTCGCCTTTTATTGCACTATTAGCCAATCCTAAGGTATTAAAAATCTTACATTCTTGTAGTGAAGATTTATTGGTTTTCTTACAAGAATTTGATCAGCTTCCACACCCAATGATTGATACGCAAATTATGGCCCGCTTTATTGGGCTGGGTGCATCAGCAGGCTTGGCAAAATTAGCACAACAATATTTAAATATAGAAATCGATAAAGGTGCAACTCGCACCAATTGGATCAAACGCCCCCTTTCTGATATTCAACTTCAATATGCCGCAGGCGATGTTTGGTATTTGTTACCGCTTTATCATATTCTTGAAAAAGAGTTAGCAAAAACACCTTGGGAACAAGCAGTAAGAGATGATTGCGAACTGGCTCTTTCTAAAACGCATAAATTACAAGAGCGAGATTCAGAAAAAGCGTATTTAGATATTCCAAATGCTTGGAAATTAAATTCATTAGAATTGTCTCGTTTAAGAATCTTGTCGCAGTGGCGACAAAATGTCGCAATAGAACGTGATTTAGCACTTTCTTATATTGTGAAATCAGAACATCTTTGGAAAGTGGCAAAGAATAATCCACGTAATACATCTGAAATGTTAGAAATGGGATTAACTGAAAATGAAGTGCGTGTGCGTGGTAAGAAAATTCTACAATTACTTTCTCAAGCAAGACGTATTTCGTCTAATGACTATCCTGAACCTATTGAACGTATTTCTGAAGATCCTCGTTATAAAAAAACAATTCAATTATTACAAGAAAAAGTGAATAGCCTAACACCAGCAGGTTTAACCCCTGAAATCGTTGCAAGTAAACGCACTTTGGATGAATTAATTAAATGGGTTTGGAAATATGATTGTTCTCAAGATAAACTACCAGAATTGCTGATTGGATGGCGAAAACCTATTGGTGAGAAGTTAGTTGATGAACTTAGGTAAATATAAAAAAGCGTTGGGCAAATAGCTCAACGCTTTTAGTTTCTACTCGTAGAGTTTTTTCACTTGTTCAGGTGTCATCACTCGTTGATATTTACTAAATTCTTTTGCCATATAGTAAGCACCAAAATTTGTTAAGTGATCTTGATCAGCGTACAATAATTTTCCTTCTGCCATAACGCTATCTTTTGGTAAATACTGTTGAGCATCTACCCAATAAACATTAGGAATATCTTTGATTAAATCGTGAATGATTTTGTTACTCGCATCAATATCGCCCATTCTACGAATTGGTTCCAAATATTTTTCAAGTCCATATTTTCCCAGTAAATATCCACGAATAGGCGATCTGCTAATAGAACTGTTATTTGCAAAGATATAAACTGATTTTGATTTAGCAAGTAATTTAACTGTTTCTACAAAACGATTTTGAAAGTCATCAACTAAGTATGATTGAGCATTAAATCGCGGAACAGGTTGCCCTCCCATTCTTAAATCATAAAATTCAGAAATAAAAACTACATTATATTTTTGTATTTCATCCCATTGTTGTAAGCATTGATTACTTACCTTAGATTTTTTATCAACTAACACTCGGCATTCAGGACCAGTATTTAAAATATCTGATTTCCATCCTTCAATATAGCCTACATAATCCAAGAATTGTTCCAAATGCCCAGCATGAGAATCACCGATAGTGATAATTTTACTTGGATGAGAATTTTTATGTGTAGAAAACGGAATATCTAATTCAATATGTTCTTTTTCTTTTCTAATTTGTTTTCTTTCATAGGTGTTATAACCAATAATAAAAAGAGAAGGAATTAGATAAAGATAGATAAATGCCTGTTTAAAGTTTAGTTTCGATTTTCTAATTGGTTGTTCGATTAAATAATAACTTAGAACTGAAAAAATTATTGTTAATATTATTACTATAGCGATAGATTGATTATTAATTTGTTTTTCGCCCGTTATATAATAAGCAAACGCAATAAAAATCCAATGATATAAATAAAGAGAATAAGAAATTTTTCCAATAAACACTATTGCTTTATTAGATAAACATAATTTAACGATGTTATTTTGTGATGTGGTATGAATAATTAATGCTGTAAAAATACAAGGAAGAATTAAAGTAATACCTGGAATAAATGCAATATTATTATTCATTAAAAATAAGCAGGAAAATAATAGTAATGTACTTAATATTGCAATAAGATTGCTTGCTTGCTTGCTTGCTTGCTTGCTTGCTGAAAGATTATGATAAATTGCCAACAAAGATCCTACAAGTAATTCAGGAAATCTTAGGTTAGAGAGATAATAAATATTAGGCTGATGCAATACTTCTTTGTAAAAGTTAGCTGAAACAAAAGATGTCGCAAGTAAAATAAAAAACAAAATTAGCGTTATAATAAACAATACTTTAATTTCTCTAAATTTTTTATAAGCTAAAATGAGGATAAGTGGAAAAATAAGATAGTATTGTTCTTCTACGGCTAATGACCAAATATGTAATACAGGGTTTTCATTCGCACTTAAATCAAAATAACCTTGTGTTAATCCTAGATAGAAATTAGATAGGAATGCAATAGCTAATTCAATGGTTTTTCTTAATTTATTGAAATCATTATAAATAAAAATAGCAGACGCAATGAAAGACACTAATGCCATCACTGTAATAAAAGCAGGATAAATTCGTTTAATACGTCGAGTATAAAATTGTTTAAGCGAAAAAGAATTCTGTTGAATTTCTGTGATAATAATACCCGTAATCAGAAAACCAGAAATAACAAAGAAAATATCCACCCCAAGAAAACCACCAGATAACCAGTTTTCATTAAGATGATAAATAATGACTGAAATAACAGCAATTGCGCGTAGTCCATCAATTTCTGGACGATATTTAATAGATGACATAATATTCCTTTAATAAAAATATAAACCGCACCTTTATTTCTGCGTCAAAAGTGCGGTTATTTTTTTATGTGTTTTTACACGTTGAATCGAAAGTGCATTACATCGCCATCTTGTACGATGTAATCTTTGCCTTCTAAACGCCATTTACCCGCTTCTTTTGCACCGTTTTCACCGTTGAATTGGATAAAGTCTTCGTAAGCGATAACTTCTGCTCGGATAAAGCCTTTTTCAAAGTCGGTGTGGATTACAGCGGCTGCTTTTGGTGCGGTTGCGCCGACTGAAACTGTCCAAGCTCGTACTTCTTTTACGCCAGCAGTGAAATAAGTTTGAAGATTTAAAAGCGCATATCCTGCACGAATTACACGGTTCAATCCTGGTTCTTCAATGCCTAAATCTTGTAAAAACTCGACTTTTTCTTCATCATCAAGTTCTGCAATTTCAGATTCAATCGCTGCACATACAGGAACAACAACAGCGCCCTCTTTTTCGGCAATTTCACGAACGCGATCTAAGTATGGATTATTTTCAAAACCATCTTCATTTACGTTTGCGATATACATTGTTGGTTTTAACGTTAAGAAGTTGTAACTCTTGATTGCTTGCAATTCTTCTTTATCTAACCCAACAGAACGAATCATTCCTGCATTTTCCAGCACAGGGAGAATTTTTTCCATAACGGAAAGTTCAAATTTAGCTTCTTTATCGCCACCTTTTGCACGTTTTTGTAAACGTTGGATTGCTCGTTCACAACTGTCTAAGTCTGCTAAGGCTAATTCAGTGTTGATAGTGTCAATATCATCAAGTGGGTCAATTTTCCCTGCAACGTGTACAATGTCATCGTTTTCAAAACAACGCACTACGTGACCAATTGCGTCTGTTTCGCGGATGTTTGCTAAGAATTTATTACCTAAGCCCTCGCCTTTGCTAGCACCTGCAACTAAGCCTGCAATGTCCACAAATTCCATCGTGGTAGGTAATACGCGTTCAGGCTTAACGATTTCTGCCAATGCATCTAAACGCGGATCTGGCATTGGCACGACACCAGTATTTGGTTCGATAGTACAGAATGGATAGTTTGCGGCTTCAATACCAGCTTTAGTGAGCGCGTTAAAAAGAGTAGATTTGCCGACATTTGGCAATCCCACAATACCACATTTGAATCCCATAATTTTTCCTTATTTTGAGTAAAACGGTTGTAAAACTAACCGCACTTTTAAATTTTAAAACTATTTAAACGGTTGGTCGCTTTGACCATTCCATCTTTGAAAATCATTTCCACACAATCAGTGGCTTCATCTAGCACTTTTTCAAGTGCATTGCGATCTGCTGGCGATGGTTTATTTAAGACGTAACCTGCCACTAAATCACGATGGCCTGGATGCCCAATGCCAATGCGTAAACGGTAGAAATTATTGTTATTGCCTAGTTGTGCCACAATATCTTTTAAGCCGTTATGCCCACCATGTCCACCGCCTTGTTTGAGTTTTGCGATGCCAGCAGGTAAATCTAGTTCATCGTGAATAACCAAAATTTCTTCAGGTTTAATACGGTAAAAATTTGCCAATGCCCCAACCGCTTTACCGCTTAAATTCATAAAAGTTGTTGGCACTAAAAGGCGTACTTCTTTTCCATTCACTAAAGTGCGGGCAGTTTTTCCGAAGAATTTACTTTCTGGATTTAGTGAAACGTTAAAACGACGTGCCAAGCGTTCAATAAGCCATTCGCCTGCATTGTGGCGTGTATCTGTATATTTATCGCCAGGGTTGCCTAAACCAACAATAAGTTTTATTTCTGACATTTTTATTTGATGATGTAAAAAATAGTGGCGTATTGTAGCGAAAAAGCCTTAAATTCTCAATCTATAAGGCGGAAACAAAGAGGTAATTTATTGCTCGTGATTTATCATTAAAAGTCACCGCACTTTTCCGTTATAATGGCTAAAATTTTTTAATGAAGAAGTAAAAATGAATCAGATTAACATTGAAATCGCTTATGCTTTTCCCGAACGTTATTATTTGAAATCTTTTCAAGTTGATGAAGGAATCACCGTGCAAACGGCGATTACGCAATCGGGGATTTTAAGCCAATTTCCAGAGATTGATTTGAGTACAAATAAAATTGGGATTTTCAGTCGTCCAATAAAATTGACTGATGTATTAAAAGAGGGCGATCGTATTGAAATTTATCGTCCATTACTTGCTGATCCGAAAGAAATTCGCCGTAAACGTGCAGCAGAACAAGCTGCCGCTAAAAATAAAGAAAAAGGAGCTTAAAAATGACCGCACTTTCATCTATTGATTTTTGTTTACCTGAACATATCACGCCAGAAATTTTTCTACGGGATTATTGGCAGAAAAAGCCACTTGTAATTCGTAACGGTTTGCCTGAAATTGTTGGGCAGTTTAAGCCACAAGATATTATTGAACTTGCACAAAATGAAGATGTTACTGCTCGTTTAGTGAAGACATTTTCTGATGATAATTGGAAAGTTTTTTTTAGCCCTTTGAGCGAAAAGGATTTCCAAAAATTGCCAGAAAAATGGTCTGTGTTAGTTCAAAATTTGGAGCAATGGTCGCCTGAATTAGGGCAACTTTGGAACAAATTTGGCTTTATTCCTCAATGGCAACGTGACGACATTATGGTGTCTTACGCGCCGAAAGGTGGCTCTGTTGGTAAGCATTATGATGAATATGATGTATTTTTAGTGCAAGGCTATGGCCATCGTCGTTGGCAAGTGGGTAAATGGTGTGATGCAAGCACTGAATTTAAACCCAATCAATCGATCCGAATTTTTGATGATATGGGCGAATTAGTCATTGATGAAGTAATGAATCCAGGGGATATTTTGTATATTCCAGCCCGTATGGCACATTATGGCGTGGCTGAAGATGATTGTTTAACCTTTTCTTTTGGCTTGCGTTATCCAAATTTAAGTAATTTGATTGATAGCGTAAGCAAAAGTTTCTGTCATCAAGATCCAGATTTGAATTTAAGTGAATTTGATTTACCGCTACGTTTAAGCCAGTCTGTACAAGCTACAGGTAAACTTGCAGATGAAAATATTCAAGCGATGAAACAGCTTTTATTGGATAAATTGGCTCATTCAGAAGCTTTTGATGCGTTGTTTAAGCAAGCCGTAGCAAGTGCGGTAAGTTCTCGTCGTTATGAGTTATTGGTTTCTGATGAAATGTGCGATCCCGATGAAGTGCGGTCAATTTTAGAAGAAGATGGCGCATTCCTTTCTCAAGACAACAATTGTAAATTGCTTTACACCGAAAATCCGTTGCGAATTTATGCGAACGGCGAATGGTTAGATGAACTTAATATAATTGAGAGCGAAGTATTAAAACGCTTGTCTGACGGCGAAAGTTTAGATTGGGTATTTCTATCTAATTTAGTGAATGAAACCGAAGATCCCGAAACTTCAATGGATTTACTGTTGGATTCCATTTGTAATTGGGTTGATGATGGTTGGGCGTTAATTGAATAACATGTCAGACAATATTTATTCCGTCTCTCAACTAAATTCTGCTGCGCGTCAGATACTTGAGGGCAATTTTTGCCAAATTTGGCTAACGGGGGAAATTTCCAATTTTACCCAACCTGTGTCTGGACATTGGTATTTAACGCTGAAAGATGAAAATGCACAGGTGCGTTGTGCAATGTTTCGTATGAAAAATTTGCGTGTAGCTTTTCGTCCACAAAATGGAATGCAAGTGCTTGTGCGTGCCAATGTGAGTTTATATGAGCCTCGCGGCGATTATCAACTTATTATTGATTCTATGCACCCAGCAGGCGAGGGATTATTGCAACAGCAATTTGAAGCGTTAAAAATGAAGTTGGCTGCGGAAGGTTTATTTGCTCAAAATCTCAAGAAAAATCTACCGCACTTTAGTAAAGCAGTGGGGATTATTACTTCTTCTACAGGTGCGGCATTGCAAGATATTTTGCATATTTTGGCACGCCGTGATCCAAGTTTAAAAGTCGTCATTTATCCCACTGCGGTTCAAGGCAAAGAGGCAACTGCAGAAATTGTGCAAATGATTGAACTTGCCAATTTGCGACAAGAAGTAGATGTATTAATTGTGGGTCGTGGTGGAGGTTCATTAGAAGATCTTTGGTGTTTTAATGAAGAAGAAGTGGCGCGAGCGATTTTTCGTTCAACCTTACCTATTATCAGTGCGGTGGGACACGAAACAGATGTGACGATTGCCGATTTTGTGGCAGATCTTCGTGCGCCGACCCCTTCTGCTGCGGCAGAGTTAGTTAGTCGTAATCAAGATGAATTATTGCAACAACTTCGCCATCAACAGCAACGTTTAGATATGGCATTTGATCGTTTATTTACGCGAAAAAGCCAGCGTTTGAAACAGCTTGCCTTACGATTGCAAAATCAACATCCACAGAATCAGCTACGTGCTCAACAAGCAAAAAATGAACAGCTTACGCATCGCTTGCAACTTGCTATGTTGCGTCAGTTTGAAAATACACAACAAAAATTCACCGCACTTTCTGTTCGTTTAAAACAAAATCCATTGCCATATCGAGTGCAACGTCATCAACAACGCTTAGAACAACTTCAAGTGCGGTTAAATTTTTGCGTAAATCGCCAAGTGACGGAGCGTCAAAATAAACTGGCAACGTTATGCGGAAAATTGGATGGTTTAAGCCCGTTGAAAGTATTGGCAAGAGGTTATTCCATTGCGGAAAACCCGCAAGGTAAGGCCATTGTTAGCGTGAAAGATGTCAATCAAGGGGACTTAATTACAACCCAAGTGGCTGATGGAAAAATTATGAGTAAGGTTTTGTAGAATATCTGTTTTGTAAAAATGGAGTAAAACATTATCTTACGAAAAAAGAATGCCGTGATTATTGAATAAATTATCACGGTATTTTATTTTGTGACTCACTTCAAACTTTCAACAAAAAGTGGAAACCTTCTATTTTTTTTGTAGTCTTTTAAGCGTATGATTTTGCGTTCAGTTTTGGAGAAAACAGATGTCAGAAATTCAACATTTTAGCCAACAAGATATAGAAATATTGGGAGAACAAACTTTATATGAAGGTTTTTTCACGCTTAAACAAATCCAATTTAAACATAAACTTTTTGCTGGAGGGCAAAGTGGCATCGTAACCCGAGAATTACTGATTAAAGGTGCCGCCTCAGCAGTTATCGCTTATGATCCAAAAGAAGATTCTGTGATTTTAGTCGAACAAGTTCGTATTGGCGCGGCTTATCATCCTGAATCTCATCGTTCGCCTTGGTTACTTGAACTCATTGCAGGTATGGTGGAAAAAGGCGAAAAGCCAGAAGACGTTGCTTTGCGTGAGAGTGAAGAAGAAGCAGGGATTCAAGTCAAAAATTTAACACATTGTTTAAGTGTGTGGGATAGCCCAGGTGGCATCGTGGAGCGGATTCATTTATTTGCAGGCGAAGTGGATAGCGCACAAGCAAAAGGCATTCACGGTTTGGCTGAAGAAAATGAAGACATTAAAGTGCACGTAGTAAAACGTGAACAGGCGTATCAATGGATGTGCGAGGGGAAAATTGATAATGGCATTGCAGTGATTGGATTGCAGTGGCTTCAATTAAATTATGCTCAGTTACAACAAAGTTGGAAACGTAGCTAGGGGGCATTAATGAAAAATACGTTTGTTTATCAGGCGGAAAAGCCTGTTATAAAGTTATTACAAATTACCGATCCCCATTTATTTAAAGATGAAAGTGCGGAATTATTGGGGGTAAATACACAAGCAAGTTTTGCTCAAGTATTAAAGGAAATTCAGCAAGAAAATCATGAGTTTGATGTGATTCTTGCTACAGGCGATCTTGTGCAAGATAGTAGCGATGAAGGTTACATTCGTTTTGTAGAAATGATGAAACCTTTCAATAAACCTGTGTTTTGGATTCCAGGAAATCACGATTTTCAGCCTAAAATGGCAGAATTTTTAAATCAGCCTCCAATGAACGCAGCAAAACATCTTCTATTGGGCGAACATTGGCAAGCCTTATTGTTGGATAGCCAAGTTTACGGTGTACCACATGGGCAACTAAGCCAGCATCAACTTGATTTATTAAAAGAAACCTTAGGAAAAAATCCAGAACGCTATACCTTGGTTGTATTACATCACCATTTATTACCAACTAATTCCGCGTGGCTTGATCAACATAACCTTCGTAATTCTCACGAATTGGCAGAAGTGCTTGCGCCTTTTTCCAATGTGAAAGCTATTTTATATGGGCATATTCATCAAGAAGTAAATAGTGAATGGAATGGTTATCAAGTAATGGCAACACCAGCGACTTGTATTCAATTTAAACCTGATTGCCAGTATTTTTCTCTTGATACCTTACAGCCTGGTTGGCGTGAAATTGAGCTACATTCAGATGGTTCAATTCGTACCCAAGTGAAACGTATTCAGCAAGCGGAATTTTTGCCGAATATGCAAGAAGATGGATATTAAATTTTGTGGACGTTTTAAAAATCACTTTCATAGTAAGCATTTTTAAAACGTCCACTATTCTAACCCAATAAAAGTGCGGTCAAATTTTTAATTGTTTTTAACGATTCGCCAGTTCAAAAATCATCGCTTCTGCTTGGCAACTAAAAGTGAAAGAAGCATTTAATTGAACGCCGTTTTCAACTGCCACGATTTCGCTTTTAATTTCGCAAGGATCGCTTTCTATATCGCGCGCTTTCTTCGTTAATCGCTCAAGCGCTGCATTGGCATCAGCTTCTGTGCTATAAAATTGATGTACTTCTACGCTACAGTCAGAGCCATCAATAATCGTGCCTACATCAACACAGCTACAAGTTAAGGATTCTTCTGCTTTGCATTTTACGGTCATTTTCTTTTCCTTATATGAATATTTTTGTGCATTTTATCATTTTTCTTTTTCCCCATAAATGACAAAAATTGAACAAAACAATCCATTAAATGCAAAAAGCTCCTGCTAACTAGTCGTAGCTCTAATAAAAATAAGGAATAGAGTTGCACTCAATAGATTCGGGCTTTATAATTGCCCAGATTTTTATTTATAACAAAGGGTTCCAAATGAAAAAATTTAATCAATCTATATTAGCAACAGCAATGTTGTTGGCTGCAGGTGGTGCAAATGCGGCTGCGTTTCAATTGGCGGAAGTTTCTACTTCAGGTCTTGGTCGTGCCTATGCAGGTGAAGCGGCGATTGCAGATAATGCTTCTGTCGTGGCAACTAACCCAGCTTTGATGAGTTTATTTAAAACGGCACAGTTTTCCACAGGTGGCGTTTATGTTGATTCTAGAATTAATATGAATGGTGATGTAGGTGTAGGTGCTTCTATAACAGGTGCTTCAGTGAAAATAACAAGGAACGGCTCAGCTTCACAGCGTAATGTTGTTCCTGGTGGCTTTGTGCCAAATCTTTATTTCGTTGCGCCAGTGAATGATAAATTCGCGCTGGGCGCAGGAATGAATGTCAATTTCGGTCTAAAAAGTGAATATGGCGATAGTTATGATGCTGGTATATTTGGTGGAAAAACTGACTTGACTGCTATCAACTTAAATTTAAGTGGTGCTTATCGAGTAACAGAAGGCTTGAGCCTAGGTTTAGGGGTAAATGCGGTTTATGCTAAAGCCCAAGTTGAACGAAATGCTGGTCTTATTGCGGATACTGTTAATGATAACCAAATAAAACAAGCACTCTCAACACAGCAAACAACATTAAGAGATCTTCCTAAGCATTTGACCTCTAAAGACAAATCTGTTGTGTCATTACAAGATAGAGCCGCTTGGGGCTTTGGCTGGAATGCAGGTGTAATGTATCAATTTAATGAAGGTAACAGAATTGGTTTAGCCTATCATTCTAAAGTGGACATTGATTTTACTGACCGCACTGCCACTAGTTTAGAAGCAGAGGCTATCAAGGCAGGTAAAAAAGGTGATTTAACCCTTACATTGCCAGATTACTTAGAACTTTCTGGTTTCCATCAATTAACTGACAAACTTGCTGTGCATTATAGTTATAAATATACCCATTGGAGTCGTTTAACAAAATTACATGCTAGCTCTGAAAATGGTAAAAAAGCGTTTGATAAAGAATTACAATACAGTAATAACTCTCGTGTTGCATTAGGGGCAAGTTATAATCTTGATGAAAAATTGACCTTACGCGCAGGTATTGCTTACGATCAAGCGGCATCTCGTCATCAGCGTAGTGCTGCAATTCCAGATACCAATCGCACTTGGTATAGTTTAGGGGCAACCTATAAATTCACCCCTAATTTATCTGTTGATCTTGGCTATGCTTACTTAAAAGGCAAAAAAGTTCACTTTAAAGAAGTAAAAGCAATAAGTCAAGCTACACTCACATTGGATACAACTGCAAATTATACTTCTCAAGCACACGCAAATCTTTACGGTTTGAATTTAAATTATAGTTTCTAATCCGTTAAAAAATTTAGCATAATAAAGCACACTTCCACACCAAGTGTGCTTTTTTTTATAAAATAAGGCAAAAATGACCGCACTTTATTACACTTATTATCCCTCGCCAGTGGGACGGCTTTTGATTTTATCTGACGGCGAGAGCATTACGCATATTGATTTTGAAAAAGAGCAATATGCGCCTAATCCCAAATGGCACAAGCAAGATGAATTGCCTGTTTTTCAAAAAGTGCGGTTAGCTTTTGAACGATATTTTAATGGGGAAGTTGAGCGGTTTGCAGACATTCCCTTAAAACCAGAAGGCACCGCGTTTCAACAAGCCATTTGGCAAGCCTTGCGAGAAATTGCTTATGGCGAGCTTTCAAGTTATGGCGAGCTGGCGTTACGGATTAATAATCCTAAAGCTGTTCGTGCCGTGGGCGGCGCGGTGGGGAGTAATCCCATTAGTATTATTATTCCTTGTCATCGCATTTTAGGCAAAGATCGGACTTTAACTGGTTTTGGCGGTGGCTTAGAGGCAAAACGTTTTTTATTACAGTTAGAAAAAATTCCCTATATTGATAAAGGCACTGAAAATACTAAGCCTCGCTTTTTTAAGAAATATCACGAATGATTCCACAAACCCTTGAACAATTACTTTCCCAAGCACAATCCATTGCTGGCTTAACTTTTGGGGAGTTAGCTGGTGAACTGCATATTCCTGTTCCGATTGATTTAAAACGTGATAAAGGCTGGGTAGGCATGTTATTAGAGCGTGCTTTAGGCGCAACGGCAGGAAGTAAAGCTGAACAGGATTTTTCTCATTTAGGTGTTGAACTAAAAACATTGCCGATTAATGCTGAGGGTTATCCTCTTGAAACCACCTTTGTGAGCCTTGCCCCGTTGGTACAAAATTCTGGGGTTAAATGGGAAAATTCTCACGTTCGTCATAAACTTTCTTGTGTACTTTGGATGCCTATTGAAGGCAGTCGCCATATTCCATTGCGTGAACGCCATATCGGTGCGCCAATTTTATGGAAACCAACCGCTAAGCAAGAACGTCAATTAAAACAAGATTGGGAAGAATTGATGGATTTAATTGTACTTGGCAAATTGGAGCAAATTACCGCTCGAATTGGTGAGGTTATGCAACTTCGCCCGAAGGGTGCAAATAGTCGCGCTGTGACAAAAGGCATAGGAAAAAATGGCGAAATTATAGATACCTTGCCTTTAGGTTTTTATCTAAGAAAAGAATTCACCGCTCAAATTTTGAACGCATTTTTAGATGTAAAGCCACTTTAACTTGATTTTAATACTCGTCAAAAACACGGAAAAAACCGACCGCACTTTTTAGCTCGTTGCCGTAAAAAATTAAAGGGATCCGATTTCGTTCCCAAGGTGGCACGCTTAATTCTTGCCAGATTTTTTTTATATCTTCTCTTGGGCGTTTCGGATGATGTTTAATTTTGCCCGAATAACCAAAACGAATAGAAATAGGCAAGTCCGTTTTTTCTAGCGTCACAGAAAAATCCTGCCAGTGGAAAATCAGATTATGTTCATTTTCTTGAACAGTGAGATTGCCTAAATTATCAGGTAAATTTAGCGTATTTTGTTCTAATTTTAGGGAGCATTTGGTTAGATCAGAAAACGGCTTAGTTAAATATAAACTATCTTGATAACGTCGAATAACTTTATTTACAAGCTGAAATTGAGGATTTGCCTCTTCTTTTGCAAAAACGACATCATTAATAAGCTGTGTAAGTTGGCGTTTACTTGGCATTTCAAGTTGGTTTTCCGCAAGCCACATACGCAAAAGTGCGGTTTGTTTTGCGAGAGAATATTGGCGGAACTGGCACAGTTTAAATTGGTTTTTAATTTGACAATGTTGTGCAAAGGCTTCACTCAATAAATCATTAATTAACTGTTGTTGCTCAAAACAATGTTGTGCGGAACGTTGCACGGCTAAATCAAAATAAGCCCAGCGTTCACGTAATTCTGGCAAAATTTCATTGCGTAAGAAATTGCGATCAAATCGATTATCTTTATTACTTTCATCTGTAATCCAGTTGAGTTTTTCTTTTTGAGCATAATCTTCTAACTGTGGGCGAGTAAAACTTAACAACGGGCGTAAAATTGGCATGCCGAATAATACGCTTTGTTGTTGCATTGCGCCTAAGCCTTGTAGCCCACTGCCACGTTTTAGTGCTAAGAAAAATGTTTCTGTTTGATCGTTTAGATGATGTGCTGTAACCAGCATTTCTTTCGTTTGAAGATGTTTTTTTATGGCTTGATAGCGTGCTTCACGCGCCCCAGCCTCAATGCCATTGGTTTTATCTACTTGTACTCGCTCAATAATCAACGGAATTTGAAATTGATCGCATAAGTCTTGGCAATGTTTAGCCCAACTGTCGGCATTGGGGCTTAATCCGTGATGAATGTGGATAGCTCGTACTGATAAAGGCGGTAAGTGCGGTTGTTTTTGACGAAGTTTTGCAAATAAAGAAAGAAGTACAGTAGAATCCAAACCACCACTCAAGGCGATAAGAAACCCTTGAGCGGTGGCTTTTTGGAGTTGTTTTTCAATGTCTGAAAGTAAATCCATTAGGCAACTTTTTCAGCTTTATAGTTACTGCTTGGATTAAGAATTTCAAAACGTGCAGCAATGGTTTGTAACTCGTAAGAACCCAGTTCAAAGGTGGTTTTCATTGTGTTTTCTCCTTTGTTGTATATTTAGATCAAAAAAGAGCGGCAAAAATCACCGCTCTTTTAGAATGTTAGTTAGCAATAACCGTAAGACATTAAACGTTCATAACGTCTATTTAATAATTCTTCTTTGCTTAGTCCGTCAAGTTCTGATAAATCTTCTTTTAAACGAAGTTTTAAGTTTTCAGCTATTTCTAGATAATTACGATGCGCACCACCTAAAGGTTCTTGCACAATGCTATCGATAAGATTTAATTCTTTCAAACGGCTTGCAGTTAATCCCATTACTTCCGCTGCAGTCGATGCTTTTTCCGCACTTTTCCAAAGAATAGAAGCGCAACCTTCAGGCGAGATAACAGAATAAGTGGAATACTGCAACATATTCACTTTATCGCCCACGCCAATAGCTAATGCACCGCCCGAACCGCCTTCGCCGATAACGGTACAAATAACAGGAACGGTAAGTTGTGCCATTTCGCGTAAGTTGCGAGCAATAGCTTCCGCTTGACCACGTTCTTCTGCGCCAATACCTGGATAAGCCCCTGGAGTATCAATAAATGTAATAATTGGCAATTTAAAACGTTCAGCCATTTCCATTAAACGTAACGCTTTACGATAGCCTTCGGGGGCTGGCATACCAAAATTGCGTTGTACTTTTTCTTTTACAGAACGACCTTTTTGATGACCGATAACCATCACTGGGCGACCATCTAAACGTGCCAAGCCACCAACAATCGCTTTATCATCAGCAAAAGCGCGGTCGCCAGCAAGTTCTTCAAATTCCGTAAAAATATGTTCAATATAATCTAATGTATAAGGGCGGTTTGGATGACGTGCCATACGTGAAACTTGCCAAGCATCAAGGTTAGCAAAGGTTTTTTTAGTGAGTTCGTTACTTTTCTTTTGTAAGCGTTTGATTTCATCAGTTAAATCAACTTTATCATCCGATGCTGCATGTAATGCTTCAATTTTTGCTTCTAATTCTGCAATCGGCAATTCAAAATCTAAATATTCTTGGTTCATTTTGTTATCCTAAAAAGACCGTAAAAATCGACCGCACTTTATCAAGAATTAAACTGTGGCGCAAATGGTTTTCACTGGTTGGGCAAGCTCATAATCGCTCTTTTTTGAAGAGTGATAAGACAAATAAAAACGCTGAACAAATCACAACGGAAGGCCCAGCAGCGGTATCATAAAAGGCTGATAAGATTAGCCCAGCTATAATTGACAACATACTGACTACAATCGCCCAGCCCACCATAGATTCAGGTGTTCTCGCAAAGCGACGAGCGGTTGCCGCAGGGATTATTAATAAGGATGTGATTATTAATGCACCGACAAATTTCATACTCAAGGCAATAGTCAATGCGGTTAATATCATTAAAATAAAACGCATTTTTTTGATATTAATGCCTTCAACTTGCGCGAGTTCTGGCGATACGGTGGTGGAAAGTAAGGATTGCCAAAAGTAAATTAATGTTGAAAGCACAATTATCACGCCAATGCCAATATAAATTAAATCGGTATAATTAATTGCGAGCAAATCCCCAAATAAATAATTCATTAAATCTACCCGTACATTCCGTAATAATCCTACTGTCACAACGCCGAGAGATAAACAGCTATGGGCGATAATGCCGAGCAAGGTATCAATAGAAAATTGCGTATTGCTTTCTAACCACACCATTGCGATAGCAAGAATTAAGGTCAGCACCACAATCGCAATGTAAGGATTGACTTGTAAGAAAATCCCTAACGCCACACCGAGCAAGGCAGAGTGAGAAAGTGTGTCGCCAAAATAAGCCATTTTCCGCCACACTACAAATACGCCAAGTGGCGCAGTAATAAGTGAAAGCAAAATGCCTGTTAAAAAGGCTGGAAATAAAATTTCAAACATTATTTATCCTTATTTTGACAATGCACTGCTGATGAATTACAACCGCACACATCTCCGTGTAAAGTGTGATGATGATTGTGATGATGGGTATAAAAGCCGATATTTTGTGCGATCTGATTTCCCCATAAACGCATAAATGTTGGATCATTTGAGAGAACATCAGGCGTACCTGCACAACAAATATGTTGGTTAATACACAATACTTCTTTACTGTCTGCCATCA
Organism: Haemophilus sp. HMSC066A11; assembly: GCF_001811665.1. NCBI lineage: Bacteria > Pseudomonadati > Pseudomonadota > Gammaproteobacteria > Pasteurellales > Pasteurellaceae > Haemophilus > Haemophilus sp. HMSC066A11. The sequence goes on along the minus strand of NZ_KV805856.1, from coordinate 165,136 downwards.
CAATGTGTAAATCGTGTGATACCATCAATACAGCACAATTTAATTTTTGTTGGGTTTGATGAATGAGCTGATAAAGTTCTGCCTGCCCAGTAATATCTACGCCTTGAGTGGGTTCGTCTAGCACAAGTAAATTTGGTTTATTTAAAATTGCACGCGCCAATAATACCCGTTGCATTTCGCCACCAGATAGTTTTTGCATATTATTTTTGCGTAAATGTGAAATAGAAAGTTGCTCAAGTGCGGTGGATATTTCTTGTGTTTTAATGCCTTTTTTTAGCGAAAGAAATCGCTCAACCGTGATGGGTAAACTATGATCTAAATGGATTTTTTGTGGAACATAACCAATACGAACATTTTTACTATAAATGACTTCGCCAGAAGTGGGCGTTTGTAGTTTTAATAAGGTTTTTAATAACGTTGATTTTCCGCCACCATTTGGCCCCACAATGGTAATAATAGAATTGGGATAGATATTTAAATTAATATCTTGCAGAGCGGTTTTTTGTGCGAAAACCACATTGATATTTTTTAATTGAATGAGCGGTTGTTGGTTTTGCTCGTTGCGAATGGCTGTGATATTCATAAAATCGCCGTGTTTTCAACAATGGTTGGGGAAAATAACGCATTTTTATAGAATTCTCAAGATTTTCTCTCTTGTGTCGAATATTTAAGCATTTGAATAATGCTTTTTCCATAGGAATGAATTTTCTTTATAATCTGTAGTCTGAATGCTGAAAACTTTTTTATTTTAGGGATGCCAGTGCAACACGTAAAATTAGCTCGAGATAGACGAAAAAAACGCACATATATAAAAGTAGGCGTGTTTTTTGTTGCTATTCTGCTTATTTTGACAGGCATTTTACTTACAATAAAAGACAAATCTGAAGAAAATCCCATATTTTCCACCTCTGACAGTGGGGAATATCACGAGTTAAATACATCGCCAAATAAAAATTCCACCGCACTTCAACCTGATGAAGATGCCACCTCTTATGATGATGAACTGCAAGCAAAAGATGATGAAGTTGATGAAGTAAAACTATCTTCAGATGATCTCGGTACTTTACCTCAACACGCACAAGACGCACTCAATGGTTTATTAGACGCGGCCGATCAAGCCATAAGAATTACTGATCAATTTAGCTATACGGTAACCGAAGGGGATACGTTAAAAGATGTTTTAGTTTTATCTGGTTTAGATGATTCATCAGTACAACCGTTGATTAAGCTTGATCCCGAATTAGCCCACTTAAAAGCAGGTCAGCAATTTTACTGGATTTTAAATAAAAATGATAACTTGGAATATTTAAATTGGCTGGTTTCTGAAAAAGAAGAACGTATTTATGAACGTCTCGAAGATGGGAAATTTAAACGCCAAGTTATTGAAAAGAAAAGTATTTGGCGAAAAGAAGTATTAAAAGGCGAGATTCAAAATTCTTTAAATAGTAGTTTAAGAGAACAAGGTCTTGATACGCGACAAATTAGCCAACTTAGTAACGCCTTACAATGGCAAGTGAGTTTACGAAAACTAAAAAAAGGCACTCAATTTGCCATTTTAGTTTCTCGTGAATATTTAGGCGATAAACTTACAGGTCAAGGTAATGTTGAAGCGTTACGTATTTCATCTGGTGGTAAAAATTATTATGCAGTGCAAGCGGCAAATGGTCGTTATTATAATCAGCAAGGGGAAACTTTAGGCAAAGGTTTTGCTCGTTATCCATTGCAGCGACAAGCGCGAGTTTCCTCCCCTTTTAATCCAAATCGTCGCCATCCAGTAACAGGACGTGTTCGTCCCCATAAAGGCGTGGATTTCTCTGTTTCTCAAGGCACACCAGTTATTGCACCAGCAGATGGTACAGTTGAAAAGGTCGCTTATCAGGCTGGCGGTGCTGGGCGTTATGTTATGTTGCGTCACGGGCGTGAATATCAAACTGTTTATATGCACTTGAGCAAATCCTTAGTAAAAGCAGGGCAAACCGTTAAAAAAGGCGAACGTATTGCGCTTTCTGGTAACACGGGCATTTCTACGGGGCCGCATTTACATTATGAATTTCGTATTAACGGTCGAGCAGTGAATCCTCTTACTGTTAAATTACCCGGTACTAGCAGCGGTATGAGTTCAGCTGAACGTAAACAATTCCTTGTTCGTGTTCGTGAAGCAGAAAAAATGTTAAAACCTTAGCTATATAAAGTGCGGTCAAAAATGGTCGCATTTTTACCTTATGTAAAATAATATTTACACTTTGTTGTAAAGAAATTATCATAGCCATATCTTAATTATTTCCATTCCCTGAATATGACGATTTCTAAATTTGATCCTCAAAAACCCTTCGATTGTTTTGTTGTACAAAGTGAAGCGATGAAAAGTGCGGTAGAAAACGCGAAACGTTTTGCTATGTTTGATGTGCCTTTGTTAATTCAAGGCGAAACGGGGACAGGAAAGGATTTGTTAGCGAAAGCCTGCCATTATCAGAGTTTACGTCGAGATAAAAAATTTATCGCAGTAAACTGTGCAGGATTGCCTGATGAAGATGCGGAAAGTGAAATGTTTGGTCGAAAAGTTGGCGACAGTGAAACCATTGGTTTTTTTGAATACGCAAATGAGGGTACAGTTTTACTCGATGGTATTGCTGAACTTTCATTGGGTTTGCAGGCTAAATTATTGCGTTTTTTAACGGATGGATCTTTCCGTCGAGTAGGCGAAGAAAAGGAGCATTATGCAAATGTGCGCGTGATTTGCACATCACAGGTTCCACTCCATTTGCTTGTTGAGCAAGGTAAAGTTCGTGCTGATTTATTTCATCGCTTAAATGTTCTCACTATTAATGTGCCTGCATTACGCAATCGCGTTGCAGATATTGAGCCACTGGCACAAGGTTTTTTACAGGAAATCAGTGAAGAATTAAAAATTGCAAAACCAACTTTCGATAAAGATTTTCTTCTTTATTTGCAGAAATATGATTGGAAAGGGAATGTTCGTGAGCTTTATAACACCCTTTATCGTGCCTGCTCTCTGGTACAAGATAATCATTTGACTATCGAAAGTTTAAATCTTGCTCCGCCACAAAGTGCGGTAATTTCTTTGGATGAATTTGGAAATAAAACCTTAGATGAAATCATCGGATCTTATGAAGCACAAGTTCTAAAATTATTTTATGCAGAATATCCAAGCACGCGAAAATTAGCTCAACGTTTAGGCGTTTCCCATACTGCGATTGCGAATAAATTGAAACAATATGGAATTGGAAAATAATTTTCCGATTTGAAATGGAAAAAGTGCGGTTGAAATTTCCTAAGAATTTTCAACCGCACTTAATAAATATTGATTGTCCATTAATGGTGTTGTGATTACTCTGCTTGAGTTTCCACGTTTTCAACTGCTTCTGTTGGAGCAGTATGATGATTATTATTGTGATGCGAAACTGAACGAGCAGGTACAACCGTTGAAATTGCGTGTTTATATACCATTTGGTTCACTGTGTTTTTTAATAAAATCACGAATTGATCGAATGATTCAATTTGACCTTGAAGTTTAATTCCGTTTACAAGGTAAATTGATACAGGAATGCGTTCACGACGAAGCGCATTTAAATAAGGATCTTGTAAAGATTGTCCTTTTGCCATTTTGCTATCCTTTGTTGTCGTTATTATGAAATTTGTTGATAGAAACGAGTTGTCTCCGTGTGTAAGTGTAGCAATAAACAGAAATATTGTCTATTTGCTTTCCCGCAACTTTTGCAAAATTGCTTTCATTTGATGATCTAGTGGTGCATTGAAACGTAGTGTTTCGCCATTTTTAGGGTGTTCAAACCGAATTGAAAAAGCGTGCAAAAACAAACGATTTAATCCTAATTCATTCATTTGTTTATCAAAATCTTTATCGCCGTATTTATCATCTAATGCAATAGGATGCCCAGCATATTGTGTATGCACACGAATTTGATGGGTTCGCCCTGTGACTGGTGAAGCCTTCACAAGCGTAGCATTTATATAGCGTTCTTCAATGCTGAAGCGGGTTTCAGATGGTTTTCCTTGCTCGCTGACACGCACAATGCGCTCTCCGCTAGATAATTCATTTTTCAAAAGAGAGGCTTGAATAACTTTTATATGGGATTGCCATTGCCCACGTACTAACGCTAAATAATCTTTTTGAACGGTTTTGACGCGAAGTTGTTCGTGCAAATTGCGTAATGCTGAACGTTTTTTGGCAATTAATAAAATGCCTGATGTATCGCGATCTAAACGATGAACCAGTTCTAAAAAGCGTGCTTCTGGGCGTAATGCTCGTAAGGCTTCAATCACACCAAAATTTAAACCACTTCCGCCATGCACCGCGATTCCTGAGGGTTTATTTAAAATAATCAAGCAATCATCTTCAAACAAAATTTGGTTTTCAAGTGCGGCAACTTTATTGAGATTTTTTGAAATCGGCACATCATTTTTTTCAGCCACACGCACAGGTGGAATGCGTACAACATCGCCTGTTTGCAATTTATATTCTGGTTTAATTCTGCCTTTGTTTACTCGCACTTCGCCTTTACGCACAATGCGATAAATTAAACTTTTGGGTACACCTTTGAGTTTTGCTAATAAATAATTATCAATTCGTTGTCCACTTTCATCTTCACTAATTGTCAGCATTTTTACCGATGAATTAATGATTTTTTCATTTTGTTTTGTCATTTTTTTTCCTTTTGAAAATCGCTGCAAATCATATCATAAAGGCACTATAAACGTAATATGAACGTCACTCTATGAACGCAAATTCGCCTTGCTAATTAATCGTTTTCTATGGATAATAGAGCCTCTTTTTGCGCCTAAGAATTTGCGTAAAAAAGGATAAGTTTTGTTGGTAAAAACTCAATGCAGCAATTGGCATAAGACATTGATAATCAACATTTTTCTTAAAATAAATCAGCCATTTGCAACGCGTGCGGAATATCGCGTTGTTTTATCAAGCAAATATTTATGCTTAATAACGTTATCAATGCACCCAGCAACATACAGTCGTGAGATTGACTGGCGCGAGAAACACGAGGTCGATAACGAAGCAAAGTGCGGTTTATTTTGAGTTTTTTTTAAATATTTAATAAGAGAATTGACAATGAAAAGAATGTTAATCAATGCAACTCAAAAAGAAGAGTTGCGTGTCGCGCTTGTCGATGGACAACGCCTTTTTGACTTGGACATTGAAAGTCCAGGACACGAACAAAAAAAAGCGAATATCTACAAAGGAAAAATTACTCGCGTTGAGCCAAGCTTAGAAGCGGCTTTTGTAGATTATGGTGCAGAACGTCACGGTTTTTTACCTTTAAAAGAAATTGCCCGTGAATATTTTCCTGATGATTATGTTTTTCAAGGTCGTCCGAATATTCGCGATATTTTGACTGAAGGACAGGAAGTTATCGTTCAAGTTAATAAAGAAGAAAGAGGAAACAAAGGTGCAGCCTTAACTACTTTTGTTTCTCTTGCCGGTAGTTATTTGGTGTTTATGCCGAATAATCCACGGGCAGGAGGAATTTCTCGCCGTATTGAGGGCGATGAACGTACTGAACTAAAAGAGGCATTAAGTTCATTAGATGTGCCTGACGGTGTAGGCTTAATCGTCCGTACTGCTGGTGTGGGAAAATCGCCAGAAGAATTACAATGGGATTTAAAAGTATTATTACATCATTGGGAAGCGATCAAACAAGCTTCACAAAGTCGTCCAGCTCCATTTTTAATTCATCAAGAAAGCGATGTGATTGTACGCGCTATTCGCGATTATTTGCGTCGTGATATTGGTGAGATCCTGATTGATAGCCCAAAAATTTTTGAGAAAGCGAAAGAGCATATCAAACTTGTGCGTCCTGATTTCATCAATCGCGTGAAACTTTATCAAGGCGAAGTGCCACTTTTCAGCCACTATCAAATTGAATCTCAAATTGAATCCGCATTCCAACGTGAAGTGCGTTTACCTTCTGGCGGTTCAATCGTTATTGATGTAACTGAAGCATTAACCGCCATTGATATTAACTCCGCACGTTCTACTCGTGGTGGCGATATTGAAGAAACGGCATTAAATACCAACCTTGAAGCGGCAGATGAAATCGCGCGTCAATTACGTTTACGTGACTTAGGTGGTTTAGTTGTTATCGATTTCATTGATATGACACCAATCCGCCATCAACGTGAAGTAGAAAATCGTATTCGTGATGCGGTTCGTCCAGATCGCGCCCGTATTCAAATTAGCCGAATTTCTCGTTTTGGTTTGTTAGAAATGTCACGTCAGCGTTTAAGCCCATCATTGGGCGAATCTTCGCACCATATTTGCCCTCGTTGTCAAGGAACAGGCAAAGTGCGTGATAATGAATCTCTTTCTTTATCTATTTTGCGTTTGCTGGAAGAAGAAGCATTAAAAGAAAACACTAAGCAAGTGCATACCATTGTGCCAGTACAAATTGCCTCTTATCTTCTTAATGAAAAACGCAAAGCAATCAGCAATATTGAAAAGCGTCATAATGTCGATATTATTGTTGCCCCAAATGAAGCAATGGAAACACCGCACTTTAGCGTTTTCCGCTTACGTGATGGCGAAGAAGTAAATGAATTAAGCTATAATTTAGCGAAAATTCACTGTGAGAAAGATGAAAATACTGAAGAATCACTGGTTTCTCGTAATGTGGAAACAACAGCTGTTATTGAACAACCAGCGGTTGAAAGTGCAGTAGTTGCGCTTTCTATTTCAGAAGCAGCCCCAACGCCAGTTGAGCGTAAATCAAATGAACCCTCTTTGTTAGCTAAAATTATTGCGAAGATTAAAGGTTTATTTGCGACTAAATCTGAAGAAAACAAACCGAAAAATAACCGCACTTCGCGCAATCCTAATCGTAATCAACGCCGTTCACAGGATCGTCGTTCTTCTCGTCGTCCACGTTCTGAAAATAACGAAACAGAAAGAACCGAAGAACAGGTTCGTAATGTCCGTGAGCGTAATCAACGCCGTCCGCGCCGTAACTTAGTGGAAGAAAGTATCGCTGAAAGTGCGGTAAATTCTACACCTGTTTTTGAGGCTAAAGAAGAAAGAACTGAGCCTGTCACTCAACGCCGCCAACGCCGTGATTTACGTAAACGCGTGCGCGTTGAAGATAATGAAACAGTTGTTGAAAATAACTTCAGCACGACTGAAAAAATGCCAGAAGTGGATGTAATTACGGTTCAAAATAATGATGAAAAACCCGTTCATCAGAACCAGCGTTCTGAACGTCAAGAGCGTCAGCGTCGTACTCCACGTCATTTACGTGCAGCGAATAATCAGCGTCGTCGCCGTAATCAAGAGCCAAAATCGCCAATGCCATTATTTGCTGCGGTGGTTTCGCCTGAATTGGCAAGTGGCAAGGCTTGGATTGATTATTCAACGGTAAATCTGACAAAAGAAAATCATTTCTTATCTGTGGATGAATTGCTTGAGCAAGAGAAAACTAAAAAAGGGTTTATCACGCCAGCAATGGGAATTATCGTTGAAGAAAAATCCCCTGATGTAAAACCTGCATTAGATTTTATTACTCAACCAGCTAATGAATCGGTACAGAAAAAAGTACAAGAATCTTTAGATCGTTTAAGTTCATATAAACCTCAAGAAGTTGTTGAATCTATTGATCCAGCAATTAATGTAGATGAACCTGAAACGCTCGAGAAAGTATCAAAATTTGTCCGCACTTATGAATTTAATGGACGTTTAGGAACAATTTCTTCAGTGCCCCATACAAAAGCGGAGATGACTTTAGCAAAAGCAAATGATGAAATGCCAGAGGCTTTCCCGATTAGGGCTTGGCAGGATTCTCGTTATTATTTCTATGGAAAAGGCGCGGCAGGACATCATTGTGCAATTAGCCACGTTTATTCTGAACCAACCCGCGCAAAATCAGAATAATCAAAAATAAAAATAGAATTGACGTAACCAACATTACGTCAATTCTTTTTATTTTATAAATACAGTTTGATTGAAAGCATAAAAAACCAATCAGTCAAATTTTAAGGCGGATCAGGAAACATCAGGTTCTAGAAGCATAAAACGCATTGGCTTTGGTTTTATTGGTAGTATTGACTATGACATTACACCGAATATTACCTTAGACTTAGGTTATCGTTATAACGATTGGGGACGTTTAGAAAACGTGCGTTTTAAAACTCATGAAGCCTCTTTCGGTGTGCGTTACCGTTTTCAATTAAACAAATTTAGTTTTCTATTTAAGCGGTCAAATTCTTCTCATTATTTGCAAAATGAGGGAAAAATTTGACCGCTTGTTTTTTCTTGAAAAGAAGCGTAAACTTCATCCAATTTTTAGTCGGGGTGCCGAAAGGCTGAGATGATACCCGTGAACCTGAAACAGTTAGCACTGACGTAGGAAACTAATATGCCACATATTCAACCTTTCTCTATCACGATTTTATCCTGTTTATTTTCCCAATTTTCTACATTTTATTACATCCGCTAATTGCTCACAGTGAATAGCGGGCATTTTTGTTTATTTTATATTCAACACAAGGAATGCTTATGCAATCAATTTATCTCTCCAAAATCCGTGAGCAGAATCCGCTCATTCATAACATTACCAATATTGTGGCAGCGAATTTTAGTGCCAATGGCTTGTTGGCATTAGGAGCTTCGCCTTTGATGTCGGCGAATATCGAAGAAATGCAGGAAGTACCGAAAATCAGTCAAGCATTGGTCATTAATATTGGTACGCTGATTGGTAAAGATCGGGAGGCGATGTTGCAGGCAGGAAAAACAGCAAATGAGGTTGGAATTCCTGTAGTGTTAGATCCTGTTGGTGTGGGGGCAACCAGTTATCGCCGTGAGACCATTCGCCAATTGCTGGCAGAAGTAAAATTCGCACTTATTCGTGGTAATGCAGGTGAACTGGCTGCCATTGCAGGCGAGGCGTGGCAGGCAAAAGGTGTAGATGCAGGGCAGGGCGAAGTGGATTTAAAAGCCGTTGCCGAGAAAGTGGCTCAACGCTATGGCTGTACGGTGTTGATTAGCGGGGTGGTGGATATTGTCAGCGATGGCACACAAACTGCGACCGTTCACAACGGCACGTCATTGTTCCCGAAAGTTACGGCTTCGGGCTGTTTATTGAGTGCCGTGTGTGCTGCATTTTTAGCGGTAAGTGAAGGGAATTATTTTTCTGCGACATTAGAAGCCTGTGTAGCATACACCATTGCAGGCGAGTGTGCGGCGCAAGGCTTAACCACACAAGTGGGACAGTTCCAAATCCGTTTGCTGGACGAGCTTGCTGCACTTTCCCCTGAAACCATTGGACAAAGAGGGCGCATTAATGAGTAATGTGAAACAAGTTTTAACCATCGCAGGGTCAGACAGTGGCGGTGGTGCAGGCATTCAAGCGGATCTTAAAACCTTCCAAATGCGCGGCGTGTTTGGTACATCCGTAATTACAGCTGTTACTGCACAAAACACACTTGGCGTATTTGATATTCACCCTATTCCACTGAAAACAATTCAAGCACAACTGGAAGCGGTCAAAAATGATTTCCAGATTGCAAGTTGCAAAATTGGTATGTTGGGCAATGCAGAAATTATTGAATGCGTCGCAGATTTTCTTGCTGATAAGCCTTTCGGCACGCTGGTGCTAGATCCTGTGATGATCGCCAAAGGCGGCGCCCCGTTATTGCAACAGCAAGCGGTGAGTGCATTAAGCAAAAAATTGCTGCCGTTGGCGGATGTGATTACACCGAACATTCCCGAAGCGGAAGCATTAACGGGGATTGCGATTGTGGACGACATCAGTATTCAACAAGCCGCAAAAGCGTTGCAAAAACAAGGAGCGAAGAATGTGATTATTAAGGGCGGACATTCGCTCAATTCGCAAAGTGAGCTGTGCCAAGATTGGGTTTTACTTGCAGATGGTCGTCATTTTACTTTGCAAAGCCCCCGTTTCAACACGCCGCATACACACGGTACGGGCTGTACCTTTTCTGCCTGTTTAACCGCAGAGTTGGCGAAAGGCGAACCGTTGCAAAGTGCGGTAAAAACAGCGAAAGATTTTATTACCGCAGCGATTTCTCACCCATTGAATATTGGGCAAGGACAGGGGCCGACAAATCATTGGGCTTACAGTCGCCTTTAAGGATTGAAAGATGAAAAATATTCAAAAAATCTTACCGCTTTACTTTGTGGCAGGCACGCAAGATTGCCGTCATTTGGGCGAGAACTTGTCAGAAAATTTATTATTCGTGCTTAAACAAGCGTTAGAAGGCGGAATTACCTGCTTTCAATTTCGGGATAAAGGCAAATTTTCGTTAGAACATACGCCCTCAGCACAGAAGGCATTGGCGATGAGTTGTCGTGATTTGTGCCGTGAATATGGCGTACCGTTTATTGTAGACGACAACGTTGATTTGGCGTTGGAAATCGAGGCGGATGGCATTCACGTTGGGCAAAGCGATATGCCTGTGCAAGAGATTCGAGCTAAAACAGATAAACCGCTAATTATTGGTTGGTCGGTGAATCGTTTAGACGAGGCAAAAATTGGGGAAAATTTAGCGGAAATTGATTATTTTGGAATTGGCCCGATTTTTCCAACTCAATCAAAAGAGAATCCGAAACCAACACTAGGAATGGCGTTTATTCAAACTTTGCGAAATGCGGGGATAACTAAACCGCTTGTGGCAATTGGTGGGGTGAAATTAGCTCACGTTAAAACCTTACGAGAATTTGGGGCGGATGGTGTGGCAGTGATTACTGCAATTACGCACGCCGATAATGTGCAAGCCGCAACAAAAGCATTACGGGAGGCAAGTGATGAATACGCAAAATAGTCTAAAACAGGTCGCGACAGCGACGATGGTCGGCACGGCGATTGAGTATTTCGATAACTACATTTATGCAATGGCAGCGGTATTGGTATTTAACCATCAATTCTTCCATGCCACAGATCCACTTTCAGGGCAGATTGCGGCACTTTCCACTTTAGCACTTACTTTTATTGCTCGTCCTTTGGGGGCAATATTATTCGGGCATTTCGGTGACCGTTTCGGGCGGAAAAATACTTTTGTGATGAGCTTACTGTTGATGGGTGTTTCCACTGTGGTTATCGGTTTGTTGCCAACTTATGACAGCATCGGTATTTGGGCGACAATTTTGCTCTGTTTATGCCGTATTGGGCAAGGTATCGGTTTAGGCGGAGAGTGGGACGGTGCAGCGTTAGTTGCGGTCGAAAATGCTCCAGAAGGTAAACGAGGTTGGTATGGCACTTTCCCACAACTGGGTGCCCCGCTTGGCTTGTTGTTGGCAAATGGCGTATTCTTAGGCATTACGGCGATTTTCGGGCAAGAAGCTATGACTGAATGGGCGTGGCGGATACCGTTTTTATCTTCCATTATCTTAGTGGCAATTGGCTTATATGTTCGCCTAAAACTGACTGAAGCCCCGATTTTCCTCGCTGCACTTAACAAGCCAAAACCTAAACGCTTACCAATGTGGGAAGTTTTCACAACCCATTTCAAGCCGTTTTTCTTGGGGATGTTAATTTGTATTGCAGGCTATGTGCTGTTCTACATTATGATTGCCTTTAGCCAAATTTACGCCAAATCTGCTCCAACGGTTTCGGAAGCAGGCTATGCGATGGGATTGGGATTTTCACCACAAATTTTTACCGCTTTATTGATGGCAAGTGCGGTTTCTTTGGCAATAACGATTGCCGTTTCGGGCAAATATATCGACAAAATTGGTCGCCGTATTTGGCTCATTTGGACAACTGTTGGCGTTGCGATTTTTGGTTTATCCTTGCCGTTATTTCTCGAAAACGGTACAACTACCAGTCTGTTTTGGTTTTTATTCATCGGTATGGGGTTAATTGGAATGGGCTATGGGCCATTAGCGAGTTTTTTACCTGAACTCTTCCCTACTCACGCCCGCTATTCAGGTGCTTCTTTAACCTATAATATTGCAGGCTTATTCGGGGCAAGTGTTGCGGCAATCATTGCCTTACCGCTGAATGCTCACTACGGCTTAAAAGGTGTGGGGATTTATTTAACCCTAAACGCTGTGTTGAGCTTGGTTGGATTATGGTTTATTTCAGAAACGAAAGATAAATTACTATCCTAAGATTTGAGGAATTAAATACAACCTATTAAGCGGTTAAATTTTACATAAAATTCTACTAAGAATTTAACCGCACTTTCCTTTACAAGCCAAATATTTTCTCTACAATACCCCACCTAACGATTTACCTTGTGTAAATCCCTGACCTGAAATCAGACAAAAGAGAATATTATGACAACCCAATTCAAACCAGAATTACTTTCCCCTGCTGGCTCCCTTAAAAATATGCGCTACGCCTTTGCTTATGGTGCAGATGCCGTTTATGCAGGACAACCTCGTTATAGCTTACGTGTACGTAATAATGAATTTAATCACGCTAATTTAAAAATCGGGATCGATGAAGCCCATTCCCTTGGCAAAAAATTCTATGTGGTAGTAAACATTGCACCCCATAATTCTAAACTCAAAACTTTTATTAAAGATTTACAACCCGTGATCGATATGAAACCAGATGCTTTAATTATGTCTGATCCGGGCTTAATTATGTTGGTGCGTGAAAACTTCCCCAATATTGATATTCATCTTTCTGTGCAAGCCAATGCGGTAAACTGGGCAACAGTGAAATTCTGGAAACAAATGGGATTAACTCGTGTGATTTTATCGCGCGAACTTTCAATCGATGAAATTGCTGAAATTCGCCAACAGGTGCCAGATATTGAACTCGAAATTTTTGTACACGGTGCATTATGTATGGCGTATTCTGGTCGTTGTTTGCTTTCTGGCTATATCAACAAACGTGATCCAAACCAAGGCACTTGCACCAATGCTTGCCGTTGGGAATATAAAATGGAAGAGGGTACGACAGATGAAGTAGGCAACATTGTGCCAAAAATCGATCCTGCTCAACAAATTGAAGTGAAAAATGTAGCACCAACCTTAGGCGAGGGTGCAGTAACGGATAAAGTCTTCCTTTATACAGAATCACAAAAGCCTGACGAGCAAATGACGGCGTTTGAAGATGAACACGGTACCTATTTTATGAATTCAAAAGATCTACGTGCCGTACAACATGTGGAAAAATTGACCGCACTTGGTGTGCATTCTTTAAAAATCGAAGGCCGTACAAAATCATTTTATTATTGTGCAAGAACTGCTCAAGTTTACCGCAAAGCCATTGATGATGCAGCCGCAGGCAAACCATTTGATGAAAGCTTAATGGATACGTTAGAATCCCTTGCGCATCGTGGTTATACCGAAGGTTTCTTACGTCGCCATACGCACGATGAATACCAAAACTACGAATATGGCTATTCTATTTCTGATCGTCAGCAATTTGTCGGTGAATTTACGGGCAAACGTAACGAACAAGGTATGGCTGAAGTAGCAGTAAAAAACAAATTCTTACTTGGCGACAATGTAGAAATGATGACACCACAAGGCAATATTAATTTCAAAATTGAAAAAATGCTAAATCGTAAAAATGAAACGGTTGATGCAGCACTAGGTGATGGGCATTTTGTATTCTTAAATGTACCACAAGATATTAACTTAAATTACGCTTTATTAATGCGTAATTTAGTTAATACCAATACAAGAAACCCACATTGCTAGTGTGATATAAAACAGAATTTAAATCATACCTAATTAAACATTACTGTTACTTGGCTTGCGTCGTTTGCCGATATTTTTCGTATCCTTATGACGCAATTTTACTTTTTTCTTCGCCTCTGTTTTTTTCTTTTCTTCACGTTTTTCTTTAATACGTGCCTTTTGTTTTTTGCTGACAGATTTCACTTCACCATCTTTTGGTGGCTTAGTGCGAGGCTCTAAACCCTCTAAAATGCGCGCCTTTAAAATTTCCTCAGTATAGCGTTTGATTTTACCTAGCAACTTGTAATCATGGGCTTCGACAAAAGAGACTGCCGTGCCCTTTTTACCTGCTCGCGCGGTACGTCCAATTCGATGCAAATAAGTATCCGCACTATACGGCAAATCAAAATTCATAACATGGCTTACATCGTCAATATCAATACCACGCGCAGCCACATCCGTTGCAACCAATACCGTCACAATACCTGATTTCAACTTATCAATCGCATTATTACGTTGAGTTTGTGCCATTTCGCCCTCTAAATACGCGGAACGAATGCCTCGTTTACGCAATGTTTCAGAAAGTTCACGCGCATCTTCACGACGGCGAACAAATACAATTCCACGCGTCACTTCTTCAGTTTCAATAAAACGTGCGAGCAATTTGATTTTGTGTTCATTGCTGTCTGCGTGGTAATACCATTGGTTGATTTTTTTTCTCTCTCGACGGCTTGGTTCCGCATCTACTTTCACAGGATCATTCAATAAACGAGCTGCGAAATCGACCAATAGCTCCCCTTCTAAGGTTGCAGAAAATAACAAGGTTTGTTTTCGCCAACGGGTTTCAGCTGCAATTTTTTCCGCATCTTGTCCAAATCCCATTTGTAACATTCTATCGGCTTCGTCAAAAATCAGCATTTCAACGGAACGGCAATCAAAATTTTCTGCCTTAATGTATTGCAATAAACGACCGGGCGTTGCCACCACCAAATCTTGATTGGTATTGAACACATCACCGTGATTTTGATACGCCACGCCACCTGTAATTGTCGCAATATTTAAATGGGTGAACTGCGCTAATTCTTCCGCTTGTTCTGCCACTTGCATTGCTAGTTCACGGGTTGGTGTTAATACCAAAATACGCGGCGGGCCTGGTTTACGACGCGGATAATCCAATAAATGTTGTAGCGCAGGTAATAAAAAAGCAGCAGTTTTCCCCGTTCCCGTTGGTGCCGAGCCTAATACATCACGCTCTTCCATTGCGGCAGGAATGGCTTCCATCTGAATAGCTGTTGGGCGAGAATAACTTTTTTTCTCAAGCGCCTTTAAAAGTTCGGGAGAAAGATCAAATTGTTCAAATTGGGATAAATTCATTATTGTGCGGTTCTTTGTTAAAATTAGTGGGGATTATACCTGAAAGTGCGGTCAATTTACGAAAAATTTATGAGCGGATTTACCTTTAAACAATTCCATATCAATCAAAATTCTTGTGCCATGAAAGTCGGTACAGATGGCATTTTGTTAGGTGCTTGGACTGATGTAAAACATTGTAAAAATATTTTAGATATGGGGAGCGGCACAGGATTATTGGCTTTAATGTTGGCACAACGAACTGAAGAAAACTGCCAAATTCAAGCGGTTGAATTGGATCCCATTGCAGCAAAACAAGCGCAAGAAAACATCAATAATTCAGTGTGGAAAAACCGCATCCAACTTATTCAAACGGATATACAACATTTTCTACAAACCACTGAACAAACCTTTGATTTAATTGTGGCAAATCCACCTTATTTTGAACAAGGTATCGCTTGTAAAAATGAGGAAAGAGAATTGGCTCGTTATACCAAGCAAAGCCACTTAAATTGGTTAGAATGGGCAGCCACGCGCTTATCTGAAAATGGGAGAATAAGTTTTGTTTTGCCTTATGATGCAGGCAAAACGCTTATAAAATCCACCGCACTTTTTTGCATAAAACAAACGAATGTCATCACTAAAATAGGAAAAACGCCCCAGAGAATGTTGCTTACCTTTGCCAAACAACCCGAAGTTTTAATGCAAGATCAATTGGTAATTTATGATGCGGATAATCAATACACTGAAGCGTTTATTGAATTGACTAAAGACTTTTATTTGAAATTTTAAAGGGGAAATCGTTTCCCCTTTAATCATACACTATCTAAAATACCACTTCGCTAACAACACACCCGCATTCACTGCAATGTTTAAGCCTGATTTAATTGGACTTGCGAGCGTTAAACGCACTTGTGTATCTTCTGGCGTCGCTAAACTTTCCGTAGAACTTTCACTTAGCACAAAAACCACTTTATTTTTTAACCGCACTTTATCCAATGGGTCGCCTTGTTTATTGTGCGATACGTGAATAATTTGATAGCCTGATTTACGCAAGTGCATCAAAGCCGAATCAATATCATCCGTTTCTAACACACGAATATATTCTGCGCCACCTTCTGCTACACGCATAGAGGCTCCCGAATACAGATTTTCCACATTATCGGCGACAATATTTTTCACGCCAAAATAAGCACAAGTACGCAATACACCTCCGATATTTTGTGCATTATTCACGTTGTCCAATAGCACTAAACAATCTTCTTTATGAGGAATATCCAAATACCCTTGCAACGTGAAAGCACGCGGTTTCTTCACCAATAAGCAAATGCCACCGTGATGTTCTGTTCCGCTCACTCGGGCTAATTCTTCACTATCTACAACGTGATAAGCCTTCTTGTTTTCGGCTAAATAACTCAATACCTCGCCAATTTTGTGTGACATTTGCACGGTTGCCCACAATCGAACAATACTTTCAGGACGCTCTGCAAATAAAGCTAAACAGGCATTTTCACCGTAAACCTTCATTTCTTCCGCACGGTTTTTCTTAATTTTTTCAGGCGCACGAGGAGAAAGCGCACCAGTTTTCTTTTCTTTCGTTTTATAAACCGTACCCGTACTTTTTATTGTCACTTGAACCTTAGGTTGTTCTGTATTTTTATTTGATGGTGCGCGAGATAAAGAAAGTTGCTTAATTCTAGTTTCTTTCACTTCTTGTTTATCACGAGGAAAACGAGATTTTTCGTTTCTATTTCCATTAAATTTATCATTAAAGTGCGGTCGATTTTGGCTTGGTTTTTCTCTGTATTTTTCACCTACTGAGCGTTCTTGAAAGGTTTTGCCTGCGGATTGAAAAGACGGTTTGCGTTTGTCGTTCATAGGGTTTCCCTGAGTAAAAATGGCTGTTTTTTAGCCAAAAAATGCTAAAATTTGTGAGCATTATAACGAAAAAAAGCCTTTTTTCTATTAATAAGCACGTGAAATATTGTAAACTAACGCACTAGTCTTTAATCACGAGATGGATTATGTTAATCAATAAAACCAAACGAGCTGAACAAAATTTAAATAATTTGCCATTCCTTGCTTTGCAAGCTGAGCAAATTGAATTTTTGGGTAGCTCGGCTGAATTTAAAACTCAAATTATTGAATTAATCAGAAACGCAAAAAAACGTATTTATGTCACCGCACTTTATTGGCAAAAAGACGAAGCGGGACAGGAAATTCTCGATGAAATTTATCGCGTGAAGCAAGAAAATCCACACTTGGATGTAAAAATTCTCATAGATTGGCATCGTGCACAACGCAATTTATTAGGGGCGGAAAAATCTGCCACTAATGCAGACTGGTATTGCGAGCAACGCCAAACTTATCAGTTACCTGATGATCCGAATATGTTCTTTGGCGTGCCAATTAATACGCGAGAAGTTTTTGGTGTATTGCATGTCAAAGGCTTTGTATTTGATGATACGGTGCTTTATAGCGGTGCAAGTATTAATAATGTCTATCTTCATCAATTTGAAAAATATCGTTACGACCGCTATCAAAAAATCACTCATGCCGAATTAGCTGATTCAATGGTAAATTTCATCAATGATTACTTGTTAGATTTCAGTGCAGTTTATCCACTTGATGTGACCAACCGCCCTCGTACTAAAGAGATCCGCGGTAATATTCGAGCTTATCGTAAAGACCTTGCTCAAAATGGAGAATATTCATTAAAAAGTGCGGTGAAATTACCGAATGTTTTAAGCGTATCGCCACTGTTTGGCTTAGGCGCATCGGGCAACGAATTAAATCAAGTAATTGAAGATTTATTCTTACAAGTACAAGAAAAATTGGTGATTTGTACGCCATATTTTAATTTCCCACGCACATTGCAACATAAAATAGCAACATTATTGGAAAGCGGTAAACAAGTAGAAATTATTGTTGGCGATAAAGTCGCAAACGATTTTTACATTCCACCAGAACAACCATTCAAAATGGCGGGGGCATTACCTTATCTTTATGAAAGTAATCTTCGCCGTTTCTGTGAAAAATTTGAGACTCAAATTGAAAATGGTCAGCTTGTGGTGCGTTTATGGCGTGATGGCGATAATACCTACCACTTAAAAGGTGTGTGGGTAGATGACCGTTATATTTTATTGACGGGCAATAATCTTAACCCTCGAGCATGGCGTTTGGATGCAGAAAATGGCTTATTAATTTACGATCCACAACAACAGCTTTTAGCCCAAGTGGAAAAAGAGCAAAACCAAATTCGCCAACATACAAAAGTATTAAAACATTACTCTGAATTAGAAGAATTGAATCAATACCCAGAACCAGTGCAAAAACTTTTGAAAAAATTTGCACGAATTAAAGCAGATAAATTGGTGAAAATGATTTTGTAATTATAAGAAAAGTTTTATGTTTTTTTCTTAAATTCGCTTCCAGTATTAATCTGATAAATTTTGTGGCAATCGTTCTAAAATGGCTTTCCAATAGGTTGAAGAACGTAAATTATGTTTACGGATGCAATCCACTACTGCATCTGCATTTCCCTCAAGACAAATTTGTTGCATTTCTAAATAAAATTGCTTTGTTAATTCACGGTGTTTTTTTTCTTTAAAAAATAACAACCCTATTCGCTGATAAACGCCTTTTAAACTATTGAAAATTAAACGATAAAAGGGTTTGTTGGCAACAACAGTAAATTGACGAAATAATTGGTAATCAAATTCTGTGTAATCTTGTGCTGTGTTTTGTAATTGCTCTAATTCAGCAAAAAGTGCGGTTGATTTTTGAGGGGAATTTTTTACTGCTTCATAAATGTAAGATTCCGACATTTTACTACGTAAAGAGAGCATATTATCAATAATTAAGGGCGCGGACTGCATATCCAAAGCAATTAGGGTTTCAATAATATTCGGCCCTGCAGCATCCCAAATATTATTTACTTTGGTGGGTTTGCCGTGCTGAATTGTTAGCCAACCATCACGAGCCAAACGTTGTAAAACTTCACGTAGGGTGGTGCGAGTTACACCAATCTTATCGGCTAAATCACGTTCTGATGGCAAATTACTGCCCGAAGGAAAAACATCTTGCCAAATACTCTTTACAATATATTCCTCTGCTAAAGCTGCTGGACTTTGGGCTTTTAAAATGTCGTTATTGTTTTGCATTACAATTAAAAATCAGATAAAAATCAAAAAAAATGCAATTTTATAAAAAAATTACTTGGTTTTTATTATCCTTTAAAGGGGGATATATTACAATGTTCGCGTGATAAAAATAATGGAGTTCACTATGACAAACATTCAGGCTTTTATGAAAAACTTTCTTGGGGCAAGTCCAGAATGGTACAAACTTGCCATTGTGGTTTTTCTTATTATAAATCCAATTGTTTTCTTTTTTATTAGTCCTTTTATTGCGGGTTGGTTACTCGTTGCAGAATTTATTTTCACATTGGCAATGGCATTAAAATGCTACCCTCTTCAACCGGGTGGTCTATTAGCAATTGAAGCTATTATTATTGGAATGACAAATGCCAAACACGTCAAAGCAGAAATTATGGCAAACTTTGAAGTGATCTTGCTACTGATATTTATGGTGGCAGGTATTTTCTTTATGAAACAATTACTGCTTTATGTATTTACTAAATTACTTGTCAAAATTCGTTCTAAAATTGCACTTTCTATTGCCTTTTGTTTTAGTGCTGCTTTTTTATCGGCTTTTCTCGATGCTTTAACGGTTGTTGCTGTTATCATTAGTGTCGCAATGGGATTTTATGGTGTGTATCACAAAGTTGCATCAGGCAATAATTTAATTGATGTGGTTGATATTTCAGACGATAGAAAAATTATTGAACAACAGCACGAAATCTTAGAAAAATTCCGTGCATTCTTACGTAGTTTAATGATGCATGCGGGTGTAGGAACTGCACTCGGTGGTGTAATGACCGTTGTTGGAGAACCACAAAACTTAATTATTGCAGAACAAGCAAAATGGAACTTTATGGAATTTTTCCTCCGTATGGCACCCGTGACTATTCCTGTGTTTATCTGCGGATTACTCACTTGTTTCTTGGTCGAAAAATTCAAATTATTTGGTTATGGCGAGAAATTACCAGACGAAGTGTGGAAAATCTTATCAGATTTAGATCGTACTAATTCAGAAAAAATGTCTAAACAAGATAAAATTAAATTAGGTATGCAAGCGTTAATCGCAATTTGGTTAATTGTTGGATTAGCATTCCATCTTGCCGCAGTCGGTTTAATTGGTTTAAGTATCATCATTTTTGCTACATCTTTCACTGGTGTGACGGATGAACATACTATCGGTAAAGCCTTTCAGGAATCTTTACCCTTTACTGCATTGCTCGTTGTATTCTTTTCTGTTGTTGCAGTAATTATTGATCAAAAACTTTTTTCACCAATTATTCACTTCGTTCTTTCTGCGGAAGAAAATACACAACTTGCTTTATTCTATGTGTTTAATGGCTTGCTTTCTTCTATTTCTGATAATGTATTTGTTGCAACGGTTTATATTAATGAAGCTAAAGCTGCACTGACTAATGGAGTAATTGCACCGCATCAATTTGAATTGCTTTCTGTTGCCATTAATACAGGTACAAACTTACCATCAGTTGCAACACCAAATGGACAAGCTGCTTTCTTATTCTTATTGACTTCATCAATTTCGCCATTAATTCGCCTTTCTTATGGCAGAATGGTTTATATGGCTTTACCTTACACGATTGTACTTTCAATCATTGGTTTACTGGCTATTGAATTTATTTTACCAGCTGCCACAATTTGGTTAGCAAGTTTAGGTTTAATTTTGCCAATTTAAGGAGAAAAAATGCTCGCGCTATTAAAACAATTTTCCGAAAAACGTTTTGTGTGGTTTTTATTGGCTTTTTCAAGTTTAGCCTTAGAATCCACCGCACTTTACTTCCAATATGGAATGGGCTTACAACCTTGTGTGCTCTGTGTTTATGAACGTTTAGCAATGATTGGCTTATTTGTAGCGGGCATTATCGCGTTACTTCAACCTCGCGCTTTCATACTTCGATTAATCGCCTTGGCTTTAGGTTTATTCAGCAGTATTAAGGGCTTATTGATTTCATTTCGTCATCTTGATTTGCAAATGAATCCAGCTCCTTGGAAACAATGTGAGTTTATTCCAAATTTTCCCGAGACTTTACCATTTCATCAATGGTTTCCATTTATATTTAACCCGACTGGCTCTTGTAATGAAAGCCAATGGTCATTATTTGGTTTAACGATGGTGCAATGGCTAGTGGTTATTTTTTCACTATATGTGGTTATTCTCACATTATTGTTAATCGCACAAGTGATTAAAACACGGAAACAAAGAAGATTATTTAACTAAAAAAATACGGTGAAATTTCACCGTATTTTTTATTACATTAAAATCAACCGCGCTTTATTCAACGGTAACTGATTTTGCTAAGTTACGAGGTTGATCTACATCAGTGCCTTTAATTAAAGCCACATAATAAGAAAGTAATTGCATTGGAATGGTATAAAAAATCGGTGCAACAATATCATTGACTTTTGGCATCGTGATGATTTTCATTCCTTCACTTGGCGTAAATCCTGCTTCTTTATCGGCAAATACATATAATTGACCGCCACGAGCTCGCACTTCCTCAATGTTCGATTTTACTTTTTCTAATAATTCATTATTTGGTGCAACAACAATCACTGGCATATCAGCATCAATTAACGCTAATGGCCCGTGTTTCAATTCTCCTGCCGCATAGGCCTCAGCGTGAATATAAGAAATCTCTTTCAATTTCAAAGAAGCCTCTACCGCAATTGGATAAAACGCACCACGGCCTAAGAAAAGCGCATGATGTTTTTCAGCAAAATCCTCTGCTAAAGCTTCAATTTCTGTATCAAAGGCTAACGCTTTTTCAATTTCAGTAGGTAAAGATTGCATTGCTTTAATAATTTTACGTTCTTTTTCTACAGAAATATGCCCTTTAACTTTACCAAGTGCCGTTACCAGCATTAATAATGCAGCGAGCTGTGTCGTAAATGCTTTTGTCGATGCGACCCCAACTTCAACACCAGCACGCGTCATAAATGCAAGATCTGATTCGCGTACGAGCGAAGATCCAGCAACATTACAAATTGTTAATGCTGCCATGTAGCCCTTTTCTTTCGCTAAACGAAGTGCGGCTAAAGTATCGGCTGTTTCGCCAGATTGAGAAAGGGTAATCAATAAGCTATTTGGACGGGTAACAAATTTGCGATAACGAAACTCTGATGCAATTTCAACATCACAGCTCACTCCAGCTAAAGATTCAAACCAATAACGTGCCACCATACCTGCATTATAAGATGTACCACAAGCAACAATTTGAATATGCTCAACTTTTTCTAAAATGCCTTTTGCACCATTACCGATTGAATCAACAATCACATTTTCGTGATTAATACGCCCTTCCATTGTATTAATAAGTGCGGTTGGCTGTTCGTAAATTTCTTTCTGCATAAAATGACGGAATTTGCCTTTCTCTGCCGCGTCATTTTCAAGATTAGACTCGTGAATTTCACGTTTAGCCTTATTACCGTGAGTATCATAAATATCAACTGTACGACGTGTAATTTCTGCAATATCTCCTTCTTCTAAAAAGATAAAACGGCGGGTAACACTTAAAAGTGCAAGTTGATCTGAAGCTAAGAAATTTTCACCGATACCTAAGCCAATCACAAGTGGACTACCAGAACGAGCTGCCACTAAATGTTCAGGATGACGGCTGTCCATTACCACCATACCATATGCGCCCGTGAGTTGTTTTACCGATTTCTGCACAGCCTCTAAAAGGGAATCCGTGCTACGCATTTCCCATTCAACTAAATGCGCGATCACTTCAGTATCTGTTTGCGATAAAAAGACATAACCACGAGATTTTAATAATTTGCGAAGTTCTTCGTGATTTTCAATAATACCGTTATGTACTACAGCAAAAGTACCTGATGAATGCGGATGCGCATTAGTTTCTGATGGTTCACCGTGAGTTGCCCAGCGAGTATGTGCAATTCCCGTTCCACCAATTAATGGTTTTTCTGATACGGCTTCATCTAAAGCTTTAACTTTGCCTAAACAACGAATACGTTGTAATTCATTTTGTTTATTGATTACTGCAACACCAGCTGAATCATAACCACGATATTCTAAACGATGTAAACCATTAATTAAGATTTCCGCTACATCTCGTTGCGCTACTGCACCGACAATACCACACATAAGTTTTCCTTATTTATTCTATTACTAAGTTTGTTTTTACATTTGCCACGCGTTTACACAATAAAAAAACCCTGCGCAATCGACAGGGCTTCATTTCATTGATGTTATCAATTATTTGATTGCATCTTTTAATGCTTTACCAGATACAAATGCTGGCACTTTAGATGCTGCGATTTGGATTTCAGCACCAGTTTGTGGGTTACGACCAGTACGAGCAGCACGTTCATTTACTTTAAATGTACCGAAACCGATTAATTGTACAGGCTCACCTTTTTTTAGGCTTGCAGTAATTGCATCTAAAGTCGCTTCTAACGCTGCTTTAGCTTGTTTTTTGTTTAACTCTGCAGCGTTTGCAATTGCATCAATTAAATCTGTTTTGTTCATAAATTTGTACCTTCTGTTAAATAAAAAGTTTGATTCTTTAAAAGTATCTTTGCGAATTTGTCGCAAAAACTGTGCAAAGGATAATCTAACTTGAGATGAATTAAAAGCATGATTTCTAAAAATTGTGACAAATCTCACGTTATTGATGAAATTCTATACCAATGTTAGATATACCCTCAGTCCGAATTTCATTTTTTAAAGCTAAAATTAATTCAATATCACGTTTTTCACATTCTTTAAGCAAACGATAAACTTGCCATTGCACATCAAGTTCTGTTTGAATATCTTCATTTTCTTTTAGTTTACTTTCTGACCAATCTCGTCCAGTTTCTGTTTCCAATAATGCCCTTATTGTTCCCAACGAAATTAAGCTTATTTCCACCGCTTTTTCTAAGGTTTCGCCCGCAATAATGGCGTGTAAAATTTCAGCTAAAGCCTGACAGGCATCTAACGCTGGCACAACACCAAAACTATCATAATCATTCACATCAGGAATAATGCTTTCTAATTTCTCCAACTGATTTTCAAAGTTGATTTTGACATCTTTAATTGTTAAATATTCCCACACCAAATTGAGAATATTTTGATACGTTTTGGCTTCAGCGCTAAGCTCGTTCATTTGACAGAACAATTTAAAATTTGGTGCCATACGTTCACATAAAGCAGCCATAAAAGTAAGATGTTGCCAACTTTCTAAGTTTTCTAAGCGTTTATGAATCGGATTTCGCATCTTATTTCCTTAATTCGTAAGAGTTGGAATATTTATTAATCGCATTTATGTTCCGCTTTACAAAGTTCAAGCGTCACATGAATTAATTTGCGAGCGATAGTACCCGTTGGCGGTAATTCTGGCAAGGGTTGATCATAAGAAAACCATTGTGCATCGTGAATTTCACTTTCCTGCAATGTTATTTCTCCGCTTTCATAATCAGCCAGAAAACCGACCATTTGAGAATTTGGAAATGCCCAAGGTTGGCTACCGAAATAACGAAGATTTTTTATTGAAATCCCTGTTTCTTCAAAAACCTCTCTCTGCACTGCTTGTTCAAATGTTTCCCCTACTTCGACAAAACCTGCAAGCGTCGTGTATATTCCTCCGTTAGGACTATAATGTCGCTTATGATTTGCCAATAGAATTTCGTGACCACGACGAACCGCAACAATAATTGATGGGCAAATCACAGGATAAGTTTGATACCCACAGTGAATACATTGCACTGCAAGCTCTTCTTGAATTTGTTGTGTTTTATGACCGCACTTTCCACAGAATTTATGGGTTTTCAGAAAATGATTAATTTCCACACCTCGGCTTAATATATGGAATTCATCCTCTGGCAGTGAAAGCAAGTTACGCAAACTCACATATTCTCGTTCATCACTTTCTTGCTCAGCCACAAGCCACAACGGATGATTTTTCCATTCTCCAATTTGCATTGCCTGTAATCCTTCCAGATCAATATCTTTAGCGATACCAAAAGGCAATTCATTATTCACTAAATACAGATTAGAACCTTGTGTAAGCAACCAATAACCAAAATCATCTTGTTGAAGTATTTTCATTTTTTCTCCATAAAAATAACCGCACTTTCAAAAGTGCGGTCATTATAAATCTTCTTTTATAACTCACTAATAATAAGAATGTTCGCCACGTTGATGCTCAGTTATATCTTTTGCACCTTTTAATTCATTCGGGAATAAGCTAACAAGTTGTTTTTCTACGCCATCTTTTAACGTAACATCCACCATTGAACAACCGTTACAGCCACCACCAAATTGTAAAACTGCGTAACCATCTTCAGTAATTTCAATTAAGGTTATACGTCCACCGTGATTTGCAAGCTGTGGGTTAATTTGAGTTTGAATTACATATTCAACACGTTCAATCAATGGCGCATCATCAGCCACCTTACGCATTTTGGCATTCGGTGCTTTTAAGGTCAGTTGCGCACCAAGCTCTTCGGTAACATAATCAATTTCTGCTTCTTCTAAGAAAGGCAAACTCACTTCATCAATAAATGCAGAAAAAGTATTATATTTCATTTCAATATCGCTTTCTTCCACGGCATTCGGGGGGCAATAAGATACGCCACATTCCGCATTAGGCGTGCCCGGATTAACCACGAAAATACGAATATTCGTTCCTTCTTCTTGCGTGTCTAAAAGTTTTCGAAAATGCACTTGTGCGGCATCAGAAATAGCGATTTGCTGGGTTGCTTGTTCCATAATTATGTCCTAAATACTTGAGAGAAAGTATCGGGAATAATACGCTTATCGCGCTTTTTTTTCCAGTGCTTTATATTAAGCTCGTGCCAGCCCCCACACTTGAATCTCCTCCACACCTAATTTTCGCAACAATTTTGAGATTTCATTGAGTGTAGAACCAGTAGTAATCACATCATCCACCAATGCTATACGACGATAAGGAAACTCATTTTTCAAAACAGCAAGAGAAAAGGCATTTTTTAAATTCTGACGACGATCTTTTGCACTCAAACCACGTTGAGCGTGGGTGTGTCTCACACGTTTTACGATATTGTTCAAATTAGGAATATCCAGCCAACGACTTAATTGCCGAGATAATAAATCAGCCTGATTATAACCCCGTCGCCACTGACGAAAATGATATAAAGGCACTGGAATGATTGCCTCTGGCAATTTAAGTTGATGCGTTCGTTTAGCATCACGCACCGCAAGATATAAAAGCCGAGCTAAAGTGCGGTCAATCCAAAATTGATTTTGAAATTTAAAACGCTGAATCAATATCGAAAGAGGTTCAATATAATGCCCAATAATGACCATCTTATCCCAACTTGGTTCTTGTTTAAGACAATTCCCACAATGCTGCGCATAATATTGCAATTCCACACCACAATGACCGCAATAAGGAAAAGATTTAATTTGTTTTTGGCAACCTGAACATAGCCCATTTTTTGCAATATGAAGATTGCCACGACAGTGGATACAGCGAAAATTAAAAAAATTCATCGTCTAAAAAAGTTATTTTTTCCCCGCACTTTTTTGTTTCAACGCCTCTAACGTTTCTCCTGCTTTTAAAATATGTGGCGTCACGAAAATCACGAGCTCACGTTTTTGATGTCGTTCACTTTCTTTGCTAAATAATCGTTTAATAACGGGTATATCGCCAAGCAATGGCACTTTATCTTCGCTTTTCGTGATTGTGTCGTGAAATACGCCGCCAAGCACAATGGTTTCCCCATCTTTGGCAAAAACCTGAGTATTAATTTCTTGCTTATCAATAGAAACCACCTCATTTTGTCCATAAGCGACACGAGAACCAGGGGAATTTTGACTCACCAATAAATCAAGTAAGATATTGTTATCTTTAGAAATATGTGGCGTCACTTCCAAACCAAGCACCGCCTCACGAAATTCCACAGACTGCGTATCGTTACGAGTATTACTCACGACGTAAGGAATTTCTGTCCCCTGTTTAATGCTTGCACTTTTCTTATTGGTAGTGAGTAAGCGAGGACTTGCAATAATTTCTACATTATTTTCACGCTCCAACGCACTCAATTCTAAATCAAGCAATCGCCCATTAATTTTCGCGACTTGTAATGCTATAGAGCCAGCAGGTGTCGTCGTTGTCGCAAAATTTACATTAAGATTATCCGCAATATTTTCAAAGCTATTGCCTGTAAGGCTGCCCGCAACTCGTCTTGCATTTTCAGTTGGATTAAAAATCCCCCACCGAACGCCAAGTTCTTTCAAACTCTCATCCGTAATTGTCACAATTCGCGCTTCAATAGCGATCTGTTCAATAGGCTTATCCATTTCAGCAATCAGTTTTTTGATATTTTGCACAAAACGAGGTTCATCCTGAATAACCAGCAAATTACTGCGATCATCAAAGGTAATGCTCCCCGCAGGAGAAAGCAAAGATCCACTTCCTGTTGTTAAGGATTTCATTAATTCAGAGGCTTTAGCAAAATGAAGTTTTATCGTATGACTCACTAAGTGCGGTTCATTTGTCGTAAGATTTCCTGCAACCTGACCTTTGCCAGATTGACTGCCGTTTAAATAATAAACCCCATCATCTTTATTCAAAGTAAGATGCTTACTTTTTGCGATTATTTGTAGCAAACGTGGCATATCAATATTGTTTAATTTCAAAGAGATCTTGTTTTCCAATATATCTCCAATCACTAAATTCACATCTTGTTGGAAAGCTAATTGCTCCAGTGTTTGGGCTAAAGGTGCTTGCGATAAACGAATAAAAAAACGTTCGTTATCTGTTTTAGGATTAGCAAAAACGATTAATGGCAAACAAAAACATACTAAAAAATAACCGCACTTTAAAAGATATTTCTTCATAATCTTCCTTTAAAAACTTAATTTTTTCCATTCACTACTATCACATTGCTCTCCGAGCTTGCGCATAAATTGAACATTGTTTTGGTTGATTTTTTCTACAATATAGCCCTCTTGAGCCACATCAACGCCCTCTAAAACGCTGTAAACTTGCAAAGCCTGATCTTGCAATAAGGCAAAGGCTTTATCTTCAGAAATCACTACGCCCACCAATTTTAAAGCGTTCAAAGGAATTTCAGCCGCTTGGCGATTTTCATCCGCTCCGCATAGATTATTAGGTACATCTGAGGAAATTATTTCTGTCTGTTCCATTACTGTTTGTGCGTTATCAAACTGAGAACGGTTACGCTGTGTTTTATCGAAAGGATCTTGTCCCCAAGTGCAATTTATAAAAAGCAATGCTGTTAGGAAAAACCAATACTTCATTTTGTCTCCCTATCTAACTGAAAAATAATCTCGGTTTGCAATGGGCTGTCTTCGGGTTTGATAAACTGCAAGCGACTCACTGAAAGCTGTGACGAATTAGCCAAAAGTGCGGTTAAAAATGTCTTCGTTTTCTCAAAATGACCTGTAAGCTGTAAATGCAAAATAGGCTTTTGCCCCATTTCCCAACGTAAATGCTGAGATAAACCGTTGCGTGCAGCTAAACGTTGAATTTGTTTATTCAAAGGAATAATTTGTGCAGCCAGTTCTGGAGAAAGTTTTCGACTTTCCGATTGCTGCTGTAAAGAAGTTAAAATTTTCTGTTGATGCAACAATTCTGAACGTTTCACCGCTAACTCATTTTCAATTTCATGGAAACGTGAACTCCCCTCGATATAATCTAAAACGGGGCGAAAAATCACCGCACTTAATAGCAATAAAAAGGTTAAACCGTGCACATAAAAAGGCTGACTTAGCCATTTTCCAAAAGGAGTCAAAGGATCGTTAAAAAAAGCTTTCATTTTTCCGCCCCTTGTTCCACATCAAAGTGAAAAAACAATGTATCTTGTTCAGGTTGAACCTGACTTAATTTCACATTGGGAAAATGTTTCTTTAAAAATTGATGAATCAGTTCAAATTCTGTTTGATCTTGCGCGTTACCTTCCAAGCTTAAGTTATTCGCATCTTGTTTAAATTTATTCAGTTCTCCTTGTTGAAAAGGTAATTCACTTAGCTGTTGTAAACTCTTTTTTACTTGCTCGTTGGGAATAGATGTCAAAACTTCACCAACTTTCACCGCACTGCGTAACTGATCAATTTGCATGGTATTTTTATGAAGCTGTTGATTAAGTTGTTCAAACGACTTTTGCTGTGCCTGCAAATTTTGTTTCTGTTGTTCAATCAAATTGCTAAAAGCCAACATTAAATTAATAGCAAGCAAGATAAATAAAGCGATATAAAAAGCTAAACGACGTAAACACTTTTGATGTTGATAAGTACGCCAAGGCAATAAATTCATCGACATTTAACCACCCACTTTTTGTTGATGTAAATCTTTTTGCCATAGCGCGTTGCCAAGTGCAATAAAAGGGAGTTCTGTTTCTACTCGCTGCCAATTTTCTAGTAATGGTGTATGACTTGAGGGAATTTGATAAACAAAAACTTGTTCAAGTTGTCCTTCAAAACGTTCGGTAAATTGTTCATAAAGTGCGGTCAAATTTTCGTGAGATTGTAAAATTTGTGATTGCTGAGATCTTTCACAAATCGCCAAGCAATAGTCATCTTCTTGAAATAAAAATAAGGTATTTTCTGACCGCACTTGTTCATTCAACAAATATTGAAATGCACGCAAAACAGCATTTGATGCAACATCCAATACATTAATTTTAAATGGCTGAAAATCTTGCAAATAAGTTTGAGCAGTACTTTTACGAATTGCAGTAACCTCTAATCGAAAACCTTGCTTTAACGGGGTAGAACGATAATCAAACCACAATTCTTCTAAAAAAATAGGCAGCTCTTTCTCAATCACAAATTTACATTGTTGATGACATTCTTGCGCATTTAACACTTGTGGCAACATTAATACTTTCGACCAAGTTAAGTGAGCGGGAATGCTTGCTACAAACTGCAAAGGAAAGGTTTTCCCTTGATATTGTGTTTTTAGCTGTTGTAAAAAACGATTTTTAAAATAACGATCATTAACAAAGATTTGATAACTTTGTGGCTGTTCGAGATCATCAAACCACACAAAATCAAAATAACTCTGCTTACGATGAATGCCGATTTGTAAAGTGCGGTAATTTTTCAGGGAGAATTGCATATTCTTTCCTATTCTTTAAAGGCTGAATCTTTTATACTTAACAACCAAATCATAGGTCTCTTGACAAGAATATTCATTAACGAAGCGAGAATTTTACGATGCGGATCGCAAAATTAATATTAAACACCCTATTAACTTTATGTATTTTAGGTTTAGTAGCAGGCGGAATGTTGTATTTCCACCTAAAATCTGAATTGCCCTCAGTCGAAGCATTAAAAACCGTTGAATTACAGCAACCAATGCAGATTTATACGGCAGACGGTAAATTAATTGGCGAAGTGGGTGAGCAACGCCGTATTCCAGTGAAATTAGCCGATGTGCCACAACGCTTAATTGACGCATTTTTAGCGACGGAAGACAGTCGTTTTTACGATCATCACGGATTAGACCCTATTGGCATTGCCCGTGCATTATTTGTCGCAGTGAGTAATGGCGGTGCATCACAAGGCGCAAGTACGATTACTCAACAATTAGCGCGTAACTTTTTCTTAACCTCAGAAAAAACCATTATTCGTAAAGCTCGTGAAGCCGTGCTTGCGGTAGAAATCGAAAATACCCTCAACAAACAAGAAATCTTAGAGCTTTATTTAAACAAAATCTTTTTAGGCTATCGTTCTTATGGTGTTGCAGCGGCAGCACAAACCTATTTCGGTAAATCATTGAATGAATTGACCTTATCGGAAATGGCTATTATTGCTGGTTTACCTAAAGCACCTTCAACAATGAATCCGCTTTATTCGCTAAAACGTTCAGAAGAACGCCGCAATGTGGTGCTAAGCCGTATGTTAGATGAAAAATACATCAGCAAAGAAGAATATGATGCTGCATTGAAAGAGCCGATTGTGGCGAGCTATCACGGCGCAAAATTTGAATTTCGAGCCGATTATGTCACTGAAATGGTGCGTCAAGAAATGGTGCGTCGTTTTGGCGAAGAAAATGCTTACACCAGTGGTTATAAAGTATTTACCACTGTACTTTCAAAAGACCAAGCTGAAGCCCAAAAAGCTGTGCGTAATAACTTGATTGATTACGATATGCGTCACGGTTATCGCGGTGGCGCGCCATTATGGCAAAAAAATGAAGCAGCTTGGGACAATGATCGCATTGTCGGTTTTCTACGCAAACTACCTGATTCAGAGCCATTTATTCCTGCGGCAGTGATTGGAATAGTGAAAGGCGGTGCTGAAATATTGCTTGCCTCTGGAGAAAAAATGACCTTATCAAGCAATGCAATGCGTTGGACAGGCAGAAGCAATCCTGTGAAAGTCGGCGAGCAAATTTGGATTCGTCAGCGTGCTAATGGGGAATGGCAATTAGGACAAATTCCCTCAGCAAATTCAGCATTAGTTTCTCTTAATTCAGATAATGGCGCGATTGAAGCAGTGGTGGGTGGCTTTAGCTATGAACAAAGTAAATTCAATCGAGCCACACAATCTTTAGTTCAAGTGGGTTCTTCTATTAAACCATTTATTTACGCGGCAGCATTAGAAAAAGGCTTAACACTTTCAAGCGTATTACAAGACAGCCCGATTTCTATTCAAAAACCGGGACAAAAAATGTGGCAACCGAAAAACTCGCCTGATCGTTATGATGGCCCGATGCGTTTACGCGTAGGATTAGGTCAATCCAAAAATATGATTGCTATTCGTGTGATCCAAACGGCAGGTATTGATTTCACAGCAGAATTTTTACAACGTTTTGGTTTTAAACGTGATCAATATTTTGCAAGTGAAGCCTTAGCACTTGGCGCGGCCTCTTTCACGCCATTAGAAATGGCGCGAGCTTATGCCGTGTTTGATAATGGTGGCTTCCTCATTGAACCTTATATCATTGAAAAAATTCAAGATAACACGGGTAAAGACTTATTTATTGCAAACCCTAAAATTGCTTGCATTGAATGTAATGATATACCTGTAATTTATGGCGAAACCAAAGACAAAATCAACGGCTTTGCCAATATTCCTTTAGGCGAGAGTGCCTTAAAACCAACAGATGACAGCACCAATGGCGAAGAATTAGATCAACAACCTGAAACTGTACCTGAACTGCCAGAATTACAGTCAAATTTCACCGCACTTAAGGAAGATGCAATTGATTTAATGGCCGCAGCAAAAAATGCTTCGTCGAAAATAGAATATGCACCACGTGTCATTAGTGGCGAACTTGCTTTTCTCATTCGTAGTGCCTTAAATACAGCAATTTATGGCGAACAAGGTTTAGACTGGAAAGGCACCAGTTGGCGTATCGCACAAAGCATTAAACGTAGCGATATAGGCGGTAAAACAGGTACTACCAACAGTTCAAAAGTGGCTTGGTATGCAGGATTTGGTGCAAACTTAGTCACTACAACTTATGTCGGGTTTGATGATAACAAACGAGTACTTGGGCGTGGAGAAGCAGGTACAAAAACAGCCATGCCTGCTTGGATCACTTATATGAAAACGGCTTTAAGTGATAAGCCAGAACGTAAATTGCCACTGCCGCCAAAAATTGTGGAAAAAAGCATTGATACTTTGACAGGTTTGCTTTCTCCAAACGGTGGACGCAAAGAATATTTTATCGTGGGAACAGAACCAACTCGAACCTATCTTTCGGAAATGCAAGAGCGTGGTTATTACGTTCCTACAGAGTTACAGCAACGCTTAAATAATGAAGGCAATACGCCAGCGACGCAACCACAAGAACTCTTCTAAAATGACCGCACTTTAGTACATAATCGGGCGAGTCAATTGGCTCGCCTTCGTTATTAAACAAATAAGGAATATATTATGCTGAGTTATCGTCACTCATTTCACGCTGGCAATCACGCCGATGTCTTGAAACATATTGTTTTAATGCTCATTTTGGAAAATCTTAAACTCAAAGAAAAAGGCTTTTTTTATTTGGATACGCACTCTGGCGTGGGGCGTTATCGTTTATCTTCAAACGAATCAAAAAAAACGGGGGAATATAAAGAAGGTATTGGACGCTTGTGGGATCAAACAGACTTACCCGAAGATGTTGCTCGTTATGTAAAAATGATCAAAAAACTCAATTATGGTGGCAAAGAACTACGTTATTACGCAGGTTCTCCATTAATTGCCGCGGAATTGTTGCGCCCACAAGATCGCGCACTATTGACCGAGCTTCATCCTAGCGATTATCCAATACTTCGCAATAATTTTAGCGACGACAAAAATGTCACCGTAAAATGTGACAATGGCTTTCAACAAGTCAAAGCAACGCTTCCGCCAAAAGAACGCCGAGGCTTAGTACTAATCGATCCGCCTTATGAATTAAAAGATGATTATGATCTTGTCGTCAAAGCCATTGAAGAAGGTTATAAACGTTTTGCCACTGGCACTTATGCGATTTGGTATCCTGTTGTATTACGCCAACAAACTAAACGTATTTTTAAGGGCTTAGAAGCAACGGGAATTAGAAAAATTCTAAAAATTGAGCTCGCTATTCGCCCAGATAGCGATCAACGAGGAATGACTGCGAGCGGTATGGTGGTAATTAATCCACCTTGGACATTAGAAACCCAAATGAAAGAAATTTTGCCTTATCTCACAAAAACGTTAGTTCCAGAAGGTACTGGAAGCTGGACAGTCGAATGGATTACACCAGAGTAATTCTCCATTATAAACGCCACTAAATTTCACCGCACTTTATAGCTTAAAAGTGCGGTAAGATTTTCTAAGATTTTAAATAAATCCCACAGTTCCCAAAAGCCCATTTTTTCGCTAGAATGCACGCAATTTTTGACTTAATAAAGGATAACATTATGTTTGGAAAAGGCGGTTTAGGCGGCTTGATGAAACAAGCCCAACAAATGCAAGAAAAAATGCAAAAAATGCAGGAAGAAATCGCACAACTAGAAGTAACGGGTGAATCTGGTGCAGGTTTAGTGAAAATCACAATTAATGGTGCACATAACTGCCGTCGCATTGACATTGATCCGTCTTTAATGGAAGACGATAAAGAAATGTTAGAAGATTTAATCGCGGCTGCTTTTAATGATGCGGTGCGTCGTGCAGAAGAATTACAAAAAGAAAAAATGGCATCAGTTACCGCTGGAATGCCATTACCACCAGGAATGAAGTTTCCGTTTTAATCGAACACTTGTCTTCCCCTGCTTGCGGGGGAAGGTGTCGCAAAGCGACGGAAGGGGGTTCCCCCTAAGCCTTCGGTAGCTTCCCCCGTAAATAGAGGGAGCGGAAAGTAGCCTTATATTTCATCTCAAATTATGCAAAGCAGCCCACTTTTAGAACACCTTATTGAAAACTTACGTTGTCTTCCTGGCGTAGGGCCTAAATCTGCGCAACGTATGGCTTATCATCTTTTACAGCGTAATCGTAGCGGTGGAATGAATTTAGCTCGAGCACTCACAGAAGCTATGTCTAAAATTGGCCATTGTTCACAATGTCGAGACTTTACGGAAGAAGATACTTGCAACATTTGCAATAATCCACGCCGTCAAAATTCAGGTTTGCTTTGTGTCGTTGAAATGCCAGCAGATATTCAAGCGATTGAGCAAACAGGGCAATTTTCAGGACGTTATTTTGTTTTAATGGGACATTTGTCTCCACTTGATGGTATTGGACCTCGTGAAATTGGCTTAGATTTACTGCAAAAACGCTTAGTAGAAGAATCTTTCCACGAAGTGATTCTTGCAACAAACCCAACTGTGGAAGGCGATGCAACAGCAAATTACATTGCTGAAATGTGCCGCCAACATAATATCAAAGTGAGTCGTATCGCTCACGGTATCCCTGTCGGAGGGGAACTTGAAACTGTGGACGGCACAACGCTTACTCACTCTTTTCTAGGTCGTCGTCAAATCGACTAATCTCCTCATACCATTATGCGTTTATTTATCGCCGAAAAACCAAGCCTAGCTCGTGCTATTGCTGACGTACTCCCCAAGCCCCATCAACGTGGGGATGGTTTTATTAAATGTGGCGATAATGATGTGGTAACTTGGTGTGTAGGGCATTTGCTCGAGCAAGCGGAACCCGATGTCTATGATCCTAAATTCAAACAATGGCGTTTAGAACATCTCCCTATCATTCCTGAAAAATGGCAACTTTTACCGCGAAAAGAAGTTAAAAAACAACTTTCTGTGGTAGAAAAACTAATCCATCAAGCTGATACACTCGTTAATGCAGGAGACCCTGATAGAGAAGGACAATTACTTGTAGATGAAGTGTTCAGTTATGCCAATTTATCTGCCGAAAAACGCGATAAAATTTTACGCTGCTTGATTAGCGACCTAAATCCAAGTGCGGTAGAAAAAGCGGTTAAAAAATTACAACCCAACCGTAATTTTATTCCTCTTGCCACATCCGCTCTCGCACGAGCTCGCGCCGATTGGCTTTATGGCATTAATATGACCAGAGCCTATACCATTCGTGGCAGACAAACTGGCTATGATGGAGTGCTTTCGGTTGGACGAGTGCAAACCCCTGTGCTAGGTTTAATTGTACGTCGAGATTTAGAAATTGAGCATTTCCAGCCCAAAGATTTCTTTGAAGTACAGGCTTGGGTTAATCCAGAGAGCAAAGAAGAAAAAACTCCAGAAAAATCAACCGCACTTTTCAGTGCCTTATGGCAACCTAGCAAAGCTTGCGAGGATTACCAAGATGATGACGGCAGGGTGCTCTCTAAAGGATTAGCAGAAAACGTTGTAAAACGTATTACAAATCAACCTGCAGAAGTCACCGAATACAAAGACGTTCGTGAAAAAGAAACGGCGCCCTTGCCTTATTCACTTTCTGCGTTACAAATTGATGCAGCAAAGCGATTTGGTATGTCCGCTCAAGCCGTATTAGATACGTGCCAACGCCTATATGAAACTCATCGTTTGATTACTTATCCGCGTTCTGATTGTCGCTATTTGCCCGAAGAACATTTTGCCGAACGACACAATGTATTAAATGCAATTTCAACCCATTGTGAAGCTTATCAACGCTTACCAAATGTCATTTCAACTGAACAGAGAAATCGCTGTTGGAATGATAAAAAAGTAGAAGCTCACCATGCAATCATTCCGACTGCCAAAAATCGTCCAATACATCTAACACAAGAAGAACGAAATATTTACAGCCTTATCGCTCGCCAATATTTAATGCAATTTTGTCCTGACGCAGAATATCGTAAAAGTAAAATCACATTAAATATCGCTGGCGGTACTTTTATAGCTCAAGCGCGAAATTTACAAACGGCTGGGTGGAAAGAATTATTAGGCAAAGAAGACGACACAGAAAATCAAGAACCCTTATTACCAATAGTAAAGAAAGGACAAATTTTGCATTGTGAACGCGGAGAAGTGATGAGTAAAAAAACTCAGCCGCCAAAGCCTTTCACGGATGCAACCTTGCTTTCAGCAATGACGGGCATTGCACGATTTGTGCAGGATAAAGAACTCAAAAAAATCCTGCGAGAAACCGATGGATTGGGTACAGAGGCTACTCGCGCTGGCATCATTGAATTACTTTTTAAACGCGGTTTTTTAACAAAAAAAGGGCGAAATATTCACAGTACAGAAACTGGAAGAATTTTAATTCAAGCGTTACCAGATATTGCCACCCAACCAGATATGACAGCTCATTGGGAATCGCAACTCACAGACATTAGTCAAAAACAAGCAACCTATCAACAATTTATGCATAACTTGAATCAAATGTTGCCTGATTTAGTCCGTTTTGTAGATCTTAATGCATTAAGACAATTAAGCCGCATTAAAATGATTAAATCCGATAGGGCGAAACCTAAAAGTGCGGTAAAAAAATCGAGTAAATCAAACGGTCAAACTGATTAAAGTTAAACCAATTAATATTTTTTTTATGCAAAGCACTTGCGAGAAAATTGAATTTTCTATAACATTCACGACCAGTTTTCTTGCAAAATTGCAAATTAGAGAGAAAAAATGTATCAAGTTCTTTTATTTATTTATGTTGTTGTCGCGATTGCCTTGATCGGGTTTATTCTCGTTCAACAAGGTAAAGGGGCGAACGCAGGCGCATCTTTTGGTGGTGGCGCATCAGGTACAATGTTTGGCTCTGCTGGTGCAGGTAACTTTTTAACACGTACTAGCGCGATTTTAGCAACCGTATTTTTTGTTATTGCTCTTGTTTTAGGTAACATGAATTCACATAAAGGCAATGTTCAAAAAGGTGCTTTTGACGATTTATCACAAGCTGCAGAGCAAGTTCAGCAACAACAAGCAGCTCCAGCGAAAGACAATAAAAATAGCGACATCCCACAATAAAATAGGATTAGCATAAAAATTAAAGCTCTGGTGGTGGAATTGGTAGACACGCTATCTTGAGGGGGTAGTGACCACAGGTCGTGCGAGTTCAAGTCTCGCCTAGAGCACCAAATTAAAAAATATACAGCACTAAAAGCATTACAAAGCCTTGATTCTACTGAAATCAAGGCTTTTTTATTCCCTATACGACTCCACTATAAACACTATCGAACCTTAGAATTTTAGTAATAGACTTAATAATATATTCACACTAAGGCAAAAAAATCTATTACTAAAACAGCATAGAGACTTGTAAATACTAGGATTATCGCCTAGTTTGTTATATTACTAAGTAGGGCTATTTTATGGCATACTTAACAAATCCGCTTTCTGACACCCAAATTAAAAAAGCAAAACTGAAAGAAAAAGATTGCTCCTACTTTTACAAACGATTCACGAATACATCCATAACTAAAAGGACTAAGCCCTGTAGATTACAGAGCTTAGTCCTTGATTTCATAGTCTAACTTTTTCAATGAAAATTATTTTTTACATTAAAAATGCGGTATTATTCCGCATTGTTTTTCGATTTAATAATGGCGTAAACCACACCTGTTGATAAAGCACCAATCGCAATTGCACCAAGATATTTCAATGGCTCAGACACAAATGGAATGACAAATAATCCGCCGTGCGGAGCTTGTAAGGTAATATTTAATCCCATTGAAATCGCACCAGCCACCGCACCACCAATCACAGAGCTAATAATGACTCGAATTGGATCTGCTGCCACAAATGGTAATGCACCTTCAGAAATAAAACATAAACCAAGAACAAATGATGCTTTCCCTGCATCGCGTTGGCTAACGGTAAATTTATTGCGAGCAATCCAAGTGGCAACTGTCATACCAATTGGAGGAACCATACCTGCGGCCATTGCCGCAGCCATTGGTGTATAAACTTGGGAAGCAATCAATCCAACCGAAAAAGTGTACGCTGCTTTATTTACTGGTCCGCCCATATCGATACACATCATTGCGCCGATAATTGTGCCTAAAACAATCGCATTCACTTCGCCCATTAAAGTAAGCCAATTACTTAGCTCTTTCATAATTTCAGCCACTGGTGGATTGATGAGGTAAATCATCGTCAAACCAACAATCATCGAACCTAAGAGCGGTAAAATTAAAATCGGTTTTAATGAAGTCAGACTTGCTGGAAATCGAATAATCACATTTAGCCCTTTCACCACATAGCCCGCTAAGAAACCCGCAATAATACCGCCAAGAATCCCTGCACCCGCTTCACTTGCCAGCATCCCAGCAATCAAACCAACTGCAAGTCCTGGACGATCAGCGATAGAAAATGCAATGTAACCGGCAAACACGGCAATCATTAACTTGAACGCCACACCACTACCGATATTTATCAACATATTGGGAAGATCTTGAAAAACTCCTGTATTTTCAATTACATTAAAACTGAACATAAAGGAAATCGCGATCAACAATCCACCAGCAACCACTAACGGTAACATATGAGAAACACCAGTCATTAAGTGTTTGTACACACCTTTTTTCTCACGGCTTTCTTCTTTCGTTCCCGCATTATTTCCACCATCAAAAATTTTGGCCTCTTTAAATGCTTTATCAAATTCTTGCTCAGTTTTCTTCAGGGCTAATCCTGTTGAAGTGCGGTACATTGGTTTACCTTTAAATTTATCTAAAGGCACGTCAATATCTGCTGCAACAAATACCAGATCAGCCGCCGCGACTTCTTCTGCAGTAATTTCATTGCCAGCCCCAACTTGACCACGGGTTTCAACTTTTACATTCCAACCTTGCTTTTTCGCATAGGCTTCAATCGCTTCGGCTGACATAAACGTATGTGCAACGCCAGTTGGACAAGCCGTTACCGCAACAATATTTTTTACACCAGAAACCCCCGTAAAACTCACCGCACTTTTCGGTGCAACATAATCAGCCCCATTGGCTAAGGCATTTGCCAACGTGACCTCAGGAGAAATCATGGCGATAGCTTCGCCGATAATAAAGACTTTTTTACCAACTAAATCGGGATTATTTGGTAAGACAGAACCAAATACAAGAACAAGATCTGCTTCGGCTGGTGTTTCTACAATAGAGACATTTGCTTTTTGTGCAGCTGCTCGAAAAACTTCATGTAATAAATAGGCTTTCGCATCGCCTACATTAGCTGATTGGGTTAAAAATAACTTCATACTATCCTTTAATCATCGTTATTTGTACTTTTTCTAAAATGGGGTCAAGTAAACTCAAATCACTCACACCGACATTACTTTGAGACACCGCAAAAGCGGACACAGCCGTAGCAAAAGCTAAGGTTCCTGCTTTAGATAAACCTTTTTCAAAACCATAAATTAAACCAGCTACCATGGAATCGCCTGCTCC
Organism: Haemophilus sp. HMSC066A11; assembly: GCF_001811665.1. Classification (NCBI taxonomy): domain Bacteria; kingdom Pseudomonadati; phylum Pseudomonadota; class Gammaproteobacteria; order Pasteurellales; family Pasteurellaceae; genus Haemophilus; species Haemophilus sp. HMSC066A11. The sequence continues at coordinate 125,267 of NZ_KV805856.1, read as the reverse complement.
AACGGTACTCACGACATTTTCACATTTTGCTGGTTCGGCTTTGAGCACGCCTTCATTATTAATCCATAAAGAACCTTTTGCACCCATTGAAATAATCACGTTTTCAATGCCTTCCGCTTTGAGTTGCTGTGCAGCGGCAATAATTTCTTCAAGACGATTTAATGAATGACCAACCCAAGCCTCAAGTTCTCGATGATTGGGTTTTACTAACCAAGGTTTCGCTTTTAATCCAGCGGTGAGCGCAGCATTGCTACTATCAAGCACCACTTTAACGCCAGCTTGATGAAGCTGCTTCAACCAATCAGCAAACAATTCAGGAGACACACCTCGAGGTAAACTGCCACAAACTGCGACAATGTCATAATCTAAACAATAAGCCAAAGAATCCGTTACAAATTGTTGCCAAACTTGTGGGCTTATTTGATATCCCAAGAAATTTAAATCTGTCACATCCGCTTCAGTCTCGGTAATTTTTACATTGATACGCGTTTTGCCATCAACACGGTGGAATTTATCTTCCAAACCGTGCTGATTAAACATTTGCTCGAAATCAGCTGAATTATCCTTGCCCAAAAAGCCACCGACTGCAACATTAACGCCTAAATCTTTTAGTACTTTTGCGACATTAATGCCTTTTCCAGCAGGGAATAAGCCCAATGTTTCTACCGTATTTACTTCGCCAAGTTGAATACGATTTAAACGCCCAACTAAATCATAGGCGGCATTTAAGGTAATGGTTACGACGCTTGCCATACTATTCCCCTAAACCCGATTCAATCACAGCACTGATTCCGTCAATAGCTTGTTGTGCTTCTTCGCCCGTCGCAACAAAACGTAAACGAGTCCCTTTCACTACGCCTAATGCCACAATTTTCATCAAACTTTTAGCACTCACTAATTGAGAATTACGATCAAGGTTTTGAACTGCTACGGAAGCATTATATTTCTTCACTTCGTTTACCAATATTGCACTTGGGCGAGCGTGCAAACCTTGCTCATTTTTAATCACAAACACGGCCTCAATGGCATTTGCTGGCAAATTATCATCTTCTGTTACCGCAGGTATGTGAATTTGATCGCCCATAATCTCAATGGTATCGGGTTCAGACGGTGGCACTGCCGAAACATTCTCTCCCAAGCCATTGGCTATCGCTTTGCCCAATGATTCTATCGCTTGTTTGGCATCTTCTCCCTCTGCCACAAAACGTAAACGATGACCTTGTGTTACACCAAGCGCAACAATCTTCATCAAACTTTTTGCGCTGACGACTTCACTTTCACGAGTAAGATTTTGCATGGTTATTTTAGAAGTGAATTTTTTCACTTCATTAACCAAATTTGCACTTGGGCGAGCATGTAAACCGTGTTCATTACGAATCGTAAAGGTTCCTACAACAGCACCTTCTACAGATTGAGTTTCAACATCACTCGATGAACCCAAAAGTGCGGTCAAAATTTCTGTTGAATTACCATTGAGCAAGGTTGTTTGAACATCGTCATCTAATAAACGCGCCAAAGTTGGATTAATTTGATCACCGACGGCTGAAACGGTTATCACGCCTTTTACGGCCTTGCCATTGTGGCTAAAAATTGTTTTAGCACGACTAAATGCTAAGGCATTTTTCACATTTCCTACGACAGAGTCCGTTACCCATAACCCTTTGCCAAGCGGTAATGCCGCATTATTTATCACTTCAGAAATAAAGCGATTTTCTACCGCACTTTGCACCTGTAATTGCCCCGCATTAATCGCAACTAAAGTTAATAAACTTTGGGTATTTACATCTAAACTGATATTGGCAGCAGGAATTTCAAATGGCTCAATTGTCTCGCCCATTAAAATCGCACAAAATTCAGCCACGTCAGTTATTTTTGCTAATTTTGCTGCGGTATCTTCATCGCTCAATACATGGGTTAGTTGGCGCAATAAGGACAAATGTTCATCAGAGCGTGCCGCAATACCAATCACGACATAAGCAATATTTCCTTCGCCCCATTCTATGCCTTGAGGAAATTGAAACACTTGCACGCCCGTTTTCTTTACCATCAAACGAGTATCCAAGGTGCCGTGAGGAATAGCGATGCCATTGCCTAAAAAGGTCGAGGTTTGCAGCTCGCGCGCTAACATTCCTTGCAAGTAACCATTTTCAACATTGTCTGCTTGAACCAATGCGGACGCTGCCATTTCAATTGCTTGTTGTTTATCAGCTGCATTAGCATTTAAATGAATGTTGCTTTCCGAAAGTTCTAACATTCTTGCTCCTTAATAATTTAAAAAGAAAGCTGCGGATGAAACAAATCGACCAGCAGCTTATTGAAAAACAATTATTTAGATGTACAGGCTTTCAGCAGCGCCTCACTACCTTGCACAATATATTCATCATTTTCTCCGCGAGCTTCGCCTTTTTGTAAATCACGCATCGCATCATAAATACCTTGAGCCATACTTTGCGAATCTACTTTTTCCCAACAGCTTACACTTAAACGTTTAAGATTAGCTTGCAATGCTTCCGCATGTAACACACCGCTATAATAAGCATATACATCAGAATCATGACCGCCTGTATAAAGTTTATCCTGAATTTGTTTCACAGGAACTAAAATACGACCTAAATACCAGTCATTCGCACCACTTGCAAAATTATCTACAAAGAAATTTTCATTCACACGACCTTTATATGTCGCCACAGTCGCTTCATAAGCAGCTGCATAGGATTTTTGATCGATTTTATCTTTATCTAAATCAATCACTTTTTTATCGTTCCCCATAAATGGAATATAGTTAGTAACCGATGACCAAGAAGAACAACCTGCCAATATTAACGTAAAAAATAAAACAGAGATTTTTTTAAACATAGTCATACCTGATTAAAGTTAATAAAACGCCGCCATTATACTGTCTGAAGGGGATTAAGCAAGGAAGCCTGTAAGGCTTATCTAGGCAAATGTTAATTTCGTATAAAATCAGTAAAATCAGACCATTGCTCAATACGAAAAGCGCGAATGTCTGTATAAGCCTCTTGAACGCCCTTTGGATGATAATCTTGAGTGTCTTTTACAACTAAATCAAAAGCAATCGCGTACATAGTTTTCCTTATTCAGCTTCGGGATCTTCAAGTAGGTGAGATAAGCGATAAATGTCTTTTTCACCAGATTGTAACAATGTGATATTCACCAACACATCACCATCTGGCAAAAATTCCGCAACCTCGCCAACCACATAAGGCACGCCAAATTGCCCAAATTGCTTAATACAGCCTGTTGGAATTTGTTGTCTTAGTTCCATATTTAACCTCAAATTTTTTATGGTTTTATAACATAATTTTGTAGAGAAATGGATAAAAATTTACCGCACTTCTACTCCTGCTCTTTTACTAAAGACACCAAAATCTGATCGATTTTAAAGTTTTCCGTATCAATCACTTCAAACTTGTATTTTCCGTAAACCACAGAATCGGTTTTTTTCGGGATTTTACGTAACATATACATCATAAAACCACTGATAGTTTCGTAGTTTTCTTCATCGGGAAAATAAGCAATATCTAATACTCGAGTTACCTCTTCTAATGGCGTTGCACCATCAATCAGCCACGAGTTTTCATCACGGCTCACAATATATTCTTCTTCGTTAGAAACCAATTCCCCCATAACAATACTCATCACATCATTTAGCGTAACAATACCCACTACAAGAGCATATTCATTCACAATAATCGCAAAATCTTCGCCAGTAGATTTAAACAATTCCAACACTTCGTAAAGAGAAAGCGTATCAGGCACAAATAGTGCTTTACGGAGTAGTTTAGGATCTGTGAGCACCACATTTTCATTTTGCAAATACATTGTGAGCAAAGTATGGGATTCGATATAACCTAAGATTTTGTCGAGGCCATTGTCACAAATCACAATTTTAGAATGGGAATTACGAGAAAGCGTATCCATCACTTCTTGGCGAGAAAAAGTGCGGTCTAAATATACGATGTTTTCACGGGTTGTCATTGTGGAAGTTACCGTACGGGCTTGCATATCGAAAATATTTTCGATCAAATAATGCTCTTGAGTTTTTAATACACCAGCTTCTGCGCCTGCTTCAACTACGGCGAAAATATCTTCAGAGGTCATGCCATCTTCACGCACAGTAGAAATGCGAAATAGACGGAAAAAGGCATTAGCAAGCGTATCAAAAAACCACACAAGCGGTTTAAACACATACATACTAAAATTCATAATACCCACAACGCGCAACGCCACCATTTCAGGATAAGTAATAGCAATTCGTTTTGGAATAAGATCGGCAAATAAAATAAACAAACAAGTCACTAATATAAAAGCGATTGTAGAGGCGGTTGGCTCAATCCAATTTCCTTCAAAAGAACGATTTAAAATATCTGCAATATAAGGACTTAGCGCACTTTCGCCAATTCCCCCACCCAAAATCGCCACCATATTCAACAAAATTTGAACCACCGTAATAAAACGACCAGGATGCTCTTGTAATTTAAGCACTTGAAGTGCGCACACATCGCCTTCATTTGCAAGAGATTGCAATTTTAACTTACGAGAACTCGCCAGAGAAATTTCAGCAGAAGAAACAACTGCACTACTTAAAATTAAAGCCACAATTGCCAAAATAGTATGAAATAATTCCATAATCATTACTCAAAAATATAAAAGAAAACGACCGCACTTTGCGACCGTTTGGGATATTACTTATCGCTGTCAAACCAGCCGCGAATAAATTGGATAGACAAAAATAATATCGCCAGCAAGAATACATATAAAATCCACGAAACAATCGGATTGCTTGGTGTGTCATCAGCAGTAATTTCTTTAATTGAGGTTGCATTACGATATTCATCCACGATCGTAATACGCCAACCATAGTATTTAATTTGCACAAGTTTGTTGTCATTACCCAAAGCCTGCGCTTCAGCCTGTAAATTGGCTGAGCCAAATTTGAAGTAGAACGGGAACCCCCAACGTGTATCTTCATTGCGATACACCATAATTTTGCCATCGTCATTTTGCGTATTGATGTAATACACATCGCGTGTTGGGCCATCAGCTGGATTCGATTTTGTGATGGGGCCATCCTTATCAACACGTTTAACTTCTACGCCAGTAACACGTGTCACATCGTAATGAGGAAATACATAATTCACTACGGAAAACATAAAACCGTGGAATAAAAAAACAACAATAAATAAGAAATATTTAAAAAACTTTCGCATACTTTTCCCTTATCAGAACTGTGCATTTATTCTACACGAATTTTAAATAAACGCTCGAAATTTTGTGTAGTGATTTGAGCAAACGCCTCTGCAGAAACGCCCTTTAAGGTTGCCACGTATTCACATACTTCTCTCGTATAAGCGGGTTGATTTTCTTTTCCTCTGTAAGGCACAGGCGCAAGATAAGGCGAATCTGTTTCCACCAATAAGCGTTCCATTGGTACATAACGAATAACCTCACGAATCGCTTCGGCATTTTTAAAGGTTACAATGCCAGAACAAGAAATGTAAAAACCTAAATCCAACGCTTTTTTCGCAAATTCCATGGTTTCCGTAAAACAATGAATAACGCCACCGCACTTTTCAGCATGCTGTTCGCGTAACATTGCAATGGTGTCATCGCCTGCAGAACGTGTATGAATAATCACAGGCTTATCTAATTGGTTTGCAATATCGATTTGGCTACCAAACACCACTTGTTGCGCCGCTTTATTGTCCGCACTGTAATAATAATCTAATCCAATTTCGCCAATAGCAATCACTTTCGGATCTTGCGCCAAACGCAATAAACGTTCTGCGTCATAAGATTCCTCTTCAAAATCAAGGGGATGAACACCACAAGCAAGCGAGACATTATTAAATTCCCGTAAAGAGTCATAAGCCTGCTCAAAACGGCTTAAGGTTACACCAATCGCAAGCAAATGTTTCACATCACGCGCGCGTGCTTTTTCCACCACATCTGCAATATTTTTGTGTAAATTTTCATAATCCAACGCATCTAAATGGCAGTGGGAATCAACAATGAACATAATTATTTTTCCTTATGCCTAAGGCTTTAACGCCATAGACGATATATCTTTAATTTATTGCGTTTCAAATACTTCTGTGACTAATCGCGTCAAGCCATCTAATAGCATCAATTCAACATTCACGCCATTAATCGTCAGCAAATCTGACCGCACTTGTTGCATAATTTTGATTGCTTGTAATAAACCAAGGGCAGTTTGCTCATTACTGAATTGTTCGATGCCACGCCCGAGATCCGCAACTTGTCGATGACTATCAATTTCAAGTTTATGTTTTAAACAATCAGAAAGAAAAGCCAAAATCCAATCCACTTGCTGAACATAGCGTTCTTTGTCAAACAACGGAAGCAATTCCAATGGCGAACGTCGGCGATAGAACACCCAAAATTGACGTAAGAAGTTTTTACGCTGTTCAATAAATCCTTCTTGTAACGTTTCTAATGCTAAAAGCGGTCTTCCAAGATTCATCGCAAGTGCGGTCAAAATTTCCTGATTTTCTACCGCACTTTTTGATTTCAACCAATCAACAGCCGTTTGTTCATTAGGCACGGAAAGATTCCACACTTGGCATCGACTGTAAATAGTTGCTAACAAACTTGCCGAACTATCCGCTTGAAGCAAAAAATAAGTATTTGGACGAGGCTCTTCCAATGTTTTCAATAATGCATTAGCAGCCGCTTCCGTTAAACGTTCCGCCCCTTGCACATACACCACTTTATTGCCGTTTTGTTGTGCGTGCTGCGCAACAATTTCATTAATGTCGCGTACTTGATCAACGCCAATATCCTTACCGTCAATGGGGCTTAATTCGTGATAATCTGGATGGCTATGGGCTTGCATTAAATGACAAGAATGGCATTGACCACAAGGTTTATCGCCTTGAGCTACACACATTATTTTCTGTGCAAGTGCATTAAATAAACTCTCTACGCCTAAACCAGAATCAGCTTTAATTAGCACAGCATGATGCCCCAACCCTTCGTCAAAGGTTTGAGCAATTTGATGATAAATTGGCGTTAGCCAAGGGTAAAGTGCGGTCATTTTTCGTTTGATTTCCACCAATTTTTAACCGCTCTTTCGATATCAGCTTGAACAAGTTCAATACTCTGCTCTGCATTAATCATTACTGCTTTTGGATTATCTTTTACTAACTCTAAATAGCGTGCTCGAGTACGGTGAAAAAAATCCAAATCCATTTGCTCAATACGATCTAATTCACCACGTCCACGAGCTCGCGCTAAACCGACAATCGGATCTATATCCAAATAAATTGTGAGATCTGGCTCAAAATCACCTAATACGGTTTCTTTCAAGGTGAGCATAAAATGAGGGTCTAATTGACGTCCGCCACCTTGATACGCCTGAGATGACATATCGTGGCGATCACCTACCACCCATTTTCCTTGCATTAAAGCAGGTTTAATCACGTTATCCACCAACTGAATACGAGCCGCATAAAGCATTAATAACTCTGCTTTATGTGTCACGGGTTCTTCGGTTTCATGTTTGATGAGATGACGTAATTTCTCTGCCAATGGTGTTCCACCAGGCTCGCGTGTAAATACGACATCTTGAATAGCAAGTTCATGCAAAACTCGCACAACAGACTGATGAGCAGAACTTTTCCCCGCACCTTCCAAACCTTCAATGACAATAAATTTTCCTTTCATATTTTCTTCCGCACTTTTATTTGGCATTTTTCTGACTGCGATACCAGCGTAAATATTCTTGCACCGCTTTGTTATGTTCATTCAAATTTCGGGTAAATTTATGCCCACCTGAACCATCTGCCACAAAATAATAAAAATCTGTTTTTTCAGGTTTTGCAACAGCCTGTAACGAACTTTCACTTGGCATAGCAATAGGCGTTGGCTGCAATCCATCAATCACATACGTATTATAAGGTGTCTTGGTTTCTAAATCTTTTTTGCGAATATTCCCATTGTAATTTTCGCCCATACCATAAATTACCGTTGGATCCGTCTGTAATTTCATTTTTGCTTTTAAACGGTTGATAAATACAGAGGCCACTTTTGCTCTCTCATTAGCAATACCCGTTTCTTTTTCTACGATAGAAGCCAAAATCAACATTTCATAAGGATTCGCTAAAGGTAAATCCTCATCGCGCTCGTTCCAAGCCTTATTTAATGCCTTTTTCATTCGCTCGGCCGATCGCTTAAGTAGCTCTAAGTCTGTGGATTTAGGCGTATAGTTATAAGTATCAGGATAAAGCCAACCTTCCACATTTTTTAGTTCAAGATTTTGACCGACATCTGGCAAGTCAAGTAATGTGAAAATGTCTTCGTTACTCTTATCTTTCAAGGTTTGCACCAAGTGCGGTGCATTTTCAAGATCTTTTCGCCAATCCTTGAAGGTTTTTCCTTCAATCCATTTTACATTGAACTGCACTTCCTTACCTGAATTAAGCAAATCCAGTAAATCTTGCACAGTTTTAACATTCTCAAGAGAATAAGTCCCTGCTTTTATTTTATTTAGCTCAGGTTTCAACTTCAGCAAATAAGGTAATAATTTCCCATCAGCAATTAACTTTTCTTGCTCAAAAAGTGTGGCTAATTTTGAACCTGTTGTGCCACGTTCAATAGTTAAAAGTTGATCTGCCTGCACATTTACTGGTGTTTTTACAAATTCAGTCATTTTGTAATAAGCAAAACTCGCCACGCCCGCTAAAATAAAAATTAAAAGTAAAATCGCAATTAAAAATTTCTTCATAAGCTATAAGAAAGAGAAAATAAAAAACAACAAAAGGGGCAATTAAGCCCCTTTATTTTTGATACTTTGTTATTTATTAAAATACTGAATATTCGCTCTTTTACGCAATGCTTTAACCCAATCGTTCGTCGCATCTTGTAATTGAGTATTTACTAAACGTTCATATGCTTTTTGTGTGTAGGCTTCTGCTGTAAGATCGCCATCACTTACGCCAGTTACTTCCAAAATATGCCAACCAAACTCAGTTTTAAATGGTGCAGAAATCACACCTTGTTTACTTTTCATGACGGTTTGCGCAAACTGTGGTGCATAAGTTTCTGGGAACGCATAACCTAAACTACCGCCATTCGCACCCGATAAATAATCTTTAGAATATTTTAAAGCCGCATCAGCAAAAGTTGTTTTACCTGCAATAATATCAGAACGAATTTTAGCTAATTGTTTTTTTGCTTGAGCATCATTTAACAATGGATTAAGTTTTAACAAAATGTGACGCACTTCGTATTCTTTACCTGTAACTTTTTGTGCAGTGCCTTGTGATTTTGCCTCATCCAACATTTTTTGACCAAGTGCAACCACTTCTTCACGCGTTACATCAATACTTTCTTGAATAGCTTTGTTACGTACAGCCCCCATCACCATTTGATTGGCAATTTGCTGACGGAATGTATTTAATGAAATGCCTTGATAATCTAACGCATCCAAAAATTGACCATAAGTTAAGCCATTTCTAGCTGCAGTGTCTTCCACAACACGATCGATTTCACGAGGATCAATTTTCACACCAGATTCTTGAATCGCTTTTTGCACTAAAAGATCATCAATAATTTTATCAAGTGCACTTTGGCGATCGCCTTTTTTACCCATATTGGCACGAACTTGGCTTTCTAAAATAGGAATACCATCTACTGTCGCGACAACACGTTCCTCCGCTTGTGCCATAGAAGTAAAAGCAACACAACCTAAAGTAGCCAATAAAAAAGATTTTAGAATAAATTTTTTCATTTTCATCTCATCAAAAAAGAGTCCATAACGTTGGTTAGAGTAACAATTCTATTGAAGGTTCACAATAGATAAGATTTATTTCCCTAGAATAGCAACTTCGTAACAGCCATCTTGTTTTTCAGTACGAACTTGTACAAGTTCATCACGGCTTGTTGGCACATTTTTACCTACGTAATCAGCACGAATGGGTAATTCACGATGGCCACGATCAACAAAAATCACTAATTCAATTTTTGCAGCACGACCAAAATCAGTAAGCGCATCCATTGCCGCTCGAATGGTTCGACCAGTAAACAACACATCATCAACCAAAATGACGGTTTTATCTTGAATATTCAAATATTGTGATGAACCACTATAAACTGGCATTTTATCTTCCTGATCAACCAAAGTTAAATCATCTCGATAAAAGGTAATATCCAGTTCCATTGAAGGTAAATTTATACCACTTAACTCTTCAACTCGACGTTGTAATAATTCTGCAATTTCCGCGCCACGGCGTTTAATTCCAACAATAACAAGATCATCTAAGGTTTGATGTTTTTCAATAATTTCGTGAGAAATACGCGAAATTGTGCGAAGAAAACGATCATGATCAATAATAATTTTTTCCATTTTTCCCAGCTTTATCAATAGTATTTCAATGCACAAAGTATAAAGAAAATACGCCTAAAAAGCGACGGCATTTGCACCATGTTTCTTGTTCGTTATACTATCCAAAACATTCCATCAAAGGAAATAAAATTATGCACTACTCTATTCAAGATTTTATTCAACTCATCGCCCAACTTCGCAATCCAAATGGCGGATGCCCTTGGGATTTAAAACAAAATTATGAATCCATGATTCCTTGTTTAACGGAAGAAACTTACGAAGTAATCGAAGCCATTGAGAAAAAAGACATACCAAATTTACGTGAAGAATTAGGGGATTTATTGTTGCAAGTCGTTTTCTTCAGCCAGCTTGCAACGGAAGATAAATACTTTACTTTTGACGATGTGTTACAAGATATCGCTGAAAAAATTGTACGCCGTCATCCTCACGTGTTTGGTGATGCAAAAGCGGGGGACGAAACAGAAGCTCTTTCCCGTTGGAACGAAATGAAAGCCAAAGAAAAACAAGGTAAAAGTGAAGAAACCTCTATTTTAGATAATGTGCCTCGTGCTTTGCCTTCTCTTACGCGAGCAACAAAATTACAAAAACGTTGTTCAAAAGTAGGGTTTGATTGGGAAGAAATTTCACCCGTATTTGACAAAGTGCGGGAAGAATTAGAAGAAGTTCAAGCTGAAATTAACCGCACTTCGATTGAACAAAATAAAGTAGAAGAGGAAATCGGCGATTTATTGTTCGCAACCGTCAATCTTGCTCGCCACTTAAAATGTGATCCTGAAGATGCATTGCGGAAAGCAAATTTAAAATTTGAACGTCGTTTTCGAGCAGTAGAGCAAGCGGTTCAACAACAAGGTAAGCAAGTGAATAATGTGCCACTTATTGAATTAGATTTGTTATGGGATGAAGTGAAAAAACAAGAAAACTAATTGAGAAGTGCGGTAAAAATTTCTCTCATTTTTTACCGCACTTTCTTCGTTAAAGTTGCTGAATATCCAGTGCCATTTGGTCTAGCATTTCATAACGTTTACGATACATAGAACGTTTTTTACTTGCGATATCTTCTAATTGTTTGCGTTCAATATCTAAAGGTAATTGCCAATAGTTATGGCGATATTCTCCTTGGTTTTCTTGCCAAAATTCATCGTAATTAAACAAAATCTTACTGCGCGCAGAAAGACGATATTTTCCTTGCGCTTTGTGCGGAATGCCCACTAACTCACATTGCCATTTTTCAGCAAGCATTTTGAACGCATTAACCAACATAAACATTGGTCGCATACCGTGTAATGCTTTCGTAGCCTGTTTCACAAGTTCTTGTGCATTGTCGCTTGAGGGGCCTTGAATTGAGGCGATAAGCAATTTATTCGGGCTTAAAAAAGTGAAAGACGCATCATATACTCGTTCGTTATTTTGATTGCGAATATTAATAGAAAAATATCCTTCAAAGGGATCGATATGATTAATACTCAACGATAAACGCAAATCCTCAGTTAATTGGGTTAGCACGATATGTTGTTGATCTAATAATTGTTGGCAAAGCGAACGTCCCATTTTTTCTTCTGCCAAACGTAAATTCTCCGTAATCGCCGTTAAACGTTCTGAAGCAGAAAAACGTTTATCGCAAAAGGTCGTCAGAATTGTATTAGTACGATAATAATCTTGTGTAAATAAAGACTGCCATTGCGTTTCTGTATTAAGGAAATCCACTAATTGATGACATTGCTTTTGATATAACCATTTATAGCCATAATAGCGTAATTTTTCCCGCACTTGTTTAAGAAAAGGGCGATCCTTAGAATAAGGATACATTTGAACGTAAGTGGGGAAAATAAAATGATTTTTCGTGGACATAACTCAATATTTTGTGAAATTTAATAAAATTTTTCGTTATTTTAGCCATTATCACTTCATTTGCCAAAATTCTTTTTTGTTTAAAACCCACTTTATAACTCAGATTTTGTTATAATCTTTTCCTTGAATTCCTTTTTCCCTACCCCAATATTTACCCAAATTATCGGAACGAAATTATAAGAGAGACCAATTATGGCGAAGAATACCCAACGTACAATGCCCGTATTGCCATTACGCGATGTTGTCGTTTTTCCTTATATGGTGATGCCACTTTTTGTAGGGCGCGTAAAATCAATTAATGCCCTTGAAGAAGCGATGAACGATGACAAACAGATTCTTTTGGTATCCCAAAGAGAAGCTGATTTGGAAGAACCTACCCCTGAAGATTTATTTGATGTGGGTACCATTGCTAACATTATTCAGTTATTAAAATTACCTGATGGCACAGTAAAAGTGCTAGTTGAAGGTCAAAATCGCGCGAAAATTAACAGTCTTGAAGACGGCGAAAAGTGCTTTTCCGCCCAAATTACCCCTATCGAAACCACTTATGGCGATGAAAAAGAGTTAGTGGTGGCAAAAAGTGCGGTACTTTCTGAGTTTGAAAATTATCTTACCCTCAACAAAAAAGTGCCTACAGATATTCTCAATGCCCTTCAACGTATTGATGATGTTGATCGCTTAGCTGACACAATGGCTGCCCATCTCCCTGTAAGCATTCGCCATAAACAAAATGCGTTAGAACTCGCTAATGTGCAAGAACGTTTAGAATATTTGCTTGGTATGATGGAAGCAGAGGCTGATATTCTCCAAGTGGAAAAACGGATTCGCGGTCGTGTCAAAAAACAAATGGAGAAAAGCCAGCGTAACTATTATTTGAACGAGCAAATTAAAGCCATTCGTAAAGAAATGGATGGTGGCGAAAATGAAGATACCATTGATGAAGTTGAACAACTGCATCAAAAGGTGGAAGCGGCAGGCATGCCAGCTGATGTACGCGACAAAGTAGAAAATGAATTACAAAAACTTAAAATGATGTCAGCCATGTCTTCTGAAGCAACGGTAATACGCAGTTATATTGAATGGATGATCCAAGTGCCTTGGCATCAACGTTCTAAAGTGAAAAAAGACATTGTTAAAGCACAGCAAGTTTTAGATACCGATCACTATGGTTTAGATCGCGTAAAAGAACGCATTCTTGAATATTTAGCAGTACAAGCGCGTTTAAACAAAGTGAAAGGCCCGATTCTTTGTTTAGTTGGCCCTCCAGGTGTAGGTAAAACTTCTCTTGGTCAGTCTATTGCCAATGCTACTGGTCGTAAATATGTACGTATGGCATTAGGCGGCGTGCGTGATGAAGCAGAAATCCGTGGTCACCGTAAAACCTATATTGGTGCATTGCCAGGTAAATTAATTCAAAAGATGGCAAAAGTGGGCGTAAAAAATCCATTATTCTTGCTTGATGAAATCGACAAAATGGCATCCGATATGCGAGGTGATCCTGCATCAGCATTGCTTGAAGTATTAGACCCTGAGCAAAACACCACATTTAACGATCACTATTTAGAAGTGGATTATGATCTTTCTGATGTGATGTTTGTAGCAACATCAAACTCTATGAATATTCCAGGCCCATTATTGGATCGTATGGAAGTTATTCGTCTTTCTGGTTATACAGAAGATGAAAAACTTAATATCGCAATGCGCCATTTATTAGCAAAACAAATTGAACGTAATGGTTTGAAGAAAGGCGAACTTACCGTAGAAGAAAGTGCAATTTTAGATATTATCCGCTATTACACACGTGAAGCGGGCGTACGTGGATTAGAACGTGAAATTTCAAAAATCTGCCGTAAAGCCGTGAAAAATTTATTAGTAAATCCAAAACTTAAATCTATCACGGTAAATTCAGATAATCTGCACGATTATCTTGGCGTAAAACGTTTTGAATTTGGTAAAGCTGACACGCAAAACCGCATTGGTGAAGTGACTGGTTTAGCTTGGACAGAAGTGGGCGGCGATTTACTCACTATTGAAACTGCCTCTGTTGTGGGCAAAGGAAAACTTTCTTTCACTGGTTCATTAGGCGATGTGATGAAAGAATCCATTCAAGCGGCAATGACCGTTGTGCGCGCTCGTGCGGATAAATTGGGTATCAATGCTGAATTCCACGAAAAACGTGACATTCACATTCACGTTCCAGATGGTGCAACACCAAAAGATGGCCCAAGTGCAGGTATTGCAATGTGTACTGCATTAATTTCTTGTTTAACAGGTAATCCTGTGCGTGCTGATGTGGCAATGACGGGAGAAATCAGTTTACGTGGTAAAGTATTACCAATCGGTGGATTAAAAGAAAAACTTCTTGCAGCACATCGTGGCGGAATTAAAACCGTATTAATTCCAAAAGAGAACGTTAAAGATCTTGAAGAAATTCCAGAAAACGTAAAACAAAATCTTGCAATTCATGCGGTAGAAACCATTGATGAAGTGCTTGGTTTTGCATTGGAAAATCCACCAGAGGGCATTGAGTTTGTTAAAGTGAAGGCTAAACCTAAAGCACCACGCCGTAAAGTGACGAGTAAATCAGAAAGAGCGGTCAATTAATTGAATGTTTTAGGGCTTGTGAAAACAAGCCCTTTTATTGATTTTAGAGATGATAATTTCATCTTTACACAAGGTTAATTTATACTTTTCCAAATTGAAAACTTGTTAATAACACAATGCCAAAACTTCCTCCACTTTCCCTTTATATACACATTCCATGGTGCGTTCAAAAATGCCCTTATTGTGATTTTAATTCGCACACACAAAAAGGCGATATACCAGAACAAGACTATATTTATCATCTTCTGCAAGATTTGCAGGCTGATTTGCAACGCTTTAAAGATTCTATTCAACAACGAAAACTCCATTCAATTTTTATTGGTGGCGGTACACCAAGTTTGTTCTCGGCAGAAAGCATTGCGTATCTCTTAAAAGAAATAAAAAAACAGATTGATTTTGAAGATAATATTGAAATCACATTAGAAGCGAATCCTGGCACGGTAGAAGCTGAACGCTTTAAAGGTTATGTTTCAGCAGGCATTACGCGAATTTCTATGGGAATTCAAAGTTTCAATGATGATAAATTACAACGTCTTGGGCGGATTCATAATGCAGCAGAGGCAAAAAGTGCGGTCAATTTAGCGAAAGTTTCTGGGCTAAAAAGTTTCAATTTAGATTTAATGCACGGTTTGCCGAACCAAACGTTGGAAGAAGCCTTAGATGATCTTCGTCAAGCAATTGAGCTATCTCCTCCCCATATTTCTTGGTATCAGCTCACTATTGAGCCAAATACGATGTTTGCTTACCGACCACCTAAATTGCCAGATGATGACGCACTTTGGGACATTTTTGAGCAAGGTCACCAACTTTTAACGATGGCAGGCTACCAGCAATATGAAACCTCAGCTTACGCAAAAGCAGGTTTTCAATGTAAACATAATTTGAATTATTGGCGATTTGGAGATTATTTAGCCATTGGCTGTGGCGCACACGGGAAATTGACGTTTCCGACTGGCGAGATTACTCGCTTTTCTAAAACCAAGCACCCGAAAGGTTATTTGCGTGGCGAATATCTTTACGAAGAAAAAAACGTGCCAGAAATTGACCGCCCTTTTGAGTTTTTTATGAATCGCTTTCGTTTGTTAGAAGCGGTACCCAAACAAGAATTTGAAGATTACACAGGCTTGTCGCAAAGTGCGGTGAAAAATCAAATTGATTTTGCCATTCAACAAAACTATATTGTGGAAAACGCTGATTCTTGGCAAATCACTGAACACGGCAAGTTATTTCTCAATGAACTTTTGGAATTATTTTTAACGGAATCATAGTTCATCCGTTAAACCTCTCATTGCTGAAAAATTACACTTGTTTATTAAATACTCTCGTAATAAAGTAACACAATCGTTTACTTATTAAGATAAGGAAAAGAAATGAATCAATTAGAAATGAAAAAACTCGCCGCACAAGCTGCATTACAATATGTAAAAGCAGATACGATTGTTGGGGTGGGAAGTGGCTCCACAGTGAACTGCTTTATTGAAGCTTTAGGTACAATCAAAGATAAAATTCAAGGTGCCGTTGCGGCTTCAAAAGAATCAGAAGAATTATTACGTAAGCAAGGTATCGAAGTATTTAATGCAAATGATGTCTCTAGCTTAGATATTTATGTGGATGGTGCGGATGAAATCAATCCACAAAAAATGATGATTAAAGGCGGCGGTGCAGCACTCACTCGTGAAAAAATCGTTGCTGCATTAGCGAAAAAATTTATTTGTATTGTGGATTCAAGTAAGCAAGTGGATGTGTTGGGTTCAACTTTCCCATTACCAGTTGAAGTGATTCCTATGGCACGCTCACAAGTAGGCAGAAAATTAGCCGCACTTGGTGGCTCACCTGAATATCGTGAAGGGGTGGTGACTGACAACGGCAATGTGATTTTAGATGTACACAACTTCAGTATTTTAAATCCAGTCGAAATGGAAAAAGAATTAAACAACGTTGCAGGTGTCGTCACTAATGGGATATTCGCGTTACGTGGTGCAGATGTTGTGATCGTCGGGACGCCTGAGGGTGCCAAAGTTATTGACTAATTCATAATAAAAATCATAAGGAAGCAAACATGACAAACAAAGTCTCTCTAGACAAATCAAAAATCAAATTTGTATTGTTTGAAGGTGTGCACCAAAGCGCACTTGATACGCTCCATGCGGCAGGCTATACCAATATTGATTACTATAAAAAAGCACTAGATGGCGATGAATTAAAAGAAGCCATTAAAGATGCACATTTTATCGGCTTGCGTTCTCGCACCCATTTAACGGCAGAAATGATTGAGGCCGCACCCAAATTAATTGCTGTGGGATGTTTCTGTATTGGTACCAACCAAGTGGATTTAAATGCAGCAAAAGTGCGTGGAATTCCTGTATTTAATGCCCCATTCTCAAACACTCGTTCCGTCGCAGAACTAGTATTAGGCGAGATTTTATTACTTATGCGCAATGTGCCACAAGCTAATGCCGAAGTACATCGTGGCGTCTGGAATAAATCAGCGACTGGATCTCATGAAGTGCGGGGTAAAAAACTAGGAATTATTGGTTACGGCCACATTGGTTCACAATTAAGTATTATTGCGGAATCATTGGGCATGGATGTATATTTCTACGATATTGAAAATAAACTTCCGCTTGGCAATGCTAAACAGCTTCGTGGCCTTCAAGAATTACTCAGTTCTTGTGATGTGGTTTCATTACATGTGCCAGAACTGCCCTCTACCAAAAACTTAATGAACGCTGAGCGTATCGCACAATTAAAACAAGGTGCAATTTTGATCAATGCTGCGCGTGGCACAGTGGTAGATATTGATGCTCTCGCTCAAGCCTTAAAAGATGGGAAACTTCAGGGTGCCGCAATTGATGTATTCCCCGTTGAGCCCGCTTCAATTAATGAAGAATTTATCTCGCCGTTACGTGAATTTGATAATGTGATTTTAACGCCACATATCGGCGGCTCAACAGCGGAAGCACAAGAAAATATCGGTTTTGAAGTGGCAGGCAAATTTGTCAAATATTCAGACAACGGATCAACCCTTTCTTCGGTAAACTTCCCAGAGGTCTCTTTACCAGAACACGAGGGAACAAAACGCTTATTGCATATTCACGAAAATCGTCCTGGTATATTGAACAAACTGAACCAAATTTTCGTCGAAGCTAACCTCAATATTGCAGCGCAATATTTACAAACTGACCCGAAAATTGGTTATGTTGTCGTAGATGTAGAAACGAATGACGCATCGCCATTACTGACGAAATTGAAGGAAATAGATGGCACAATTCGTGCGCGAGTGCTTTACTAAATAGAAAAAAGATCAGGTTAATGCCTGATCTTTTTTTGCTTTCTTATTCAGTAATCGAATAAGGTAACTGCACTCGCTCTAACAATATTTCACTATTCAGCAACCTAAATTGTTGCTCTGAATCAATGTCGTTATTCATCACAACTTGCAACCATAAAACACCGTCTAAATTGACCGCACTTGTAATCGTACCAGTCTTACGCCAATTGGCTTCAAGCTGCATTTCAATTTCACTGCCAATTTCCGCTTCCTGCTGGGTTTGCGCTTTAAAAATAAACATTGCGCGTTTGTTTGTACCACGATATTTCGCACGAGCCACAGTTTCTTGTCCGATATAGCAACCTTTGGTAAAAGAAATAGCTTGCTCAATAGCCTGTAAATTTAACGCTTGTGGGATAAATTCATTTTGCGTTTGCGGACTTAAATTTGGCAATCCTGCTTGAATATCAGCTACTTCCCAAATTTTTTCATCGCCATTAAAATTCACGGGCAATTCACTTTCATTCAATAAAATTGAACGTTGTTCATCAATTTCTAATGAAAAGTGCGGTGTAATTTTTCCACATTTTTCACCTATTACGCCAATGATTTGCCAATCACGTAAATCAAAACTGACTTTTGAAAATACCGCATATTTTTTCAAAGCATCCAGACCGCTTGGCAAAATATCTTTCTTAACGAGTAAAAAGAATTGTTCACTACTTACTTTAAACAAACGATAAATTGCATTCATTTTACCTTTTGGGTCACAGTGAGCTGTAAGTGTCGTTGCGCCACTTGCTAATCGCACAACATCAGAAGTTAATTGCCCTTGCAAATATTTTTCTGCATCCGCACCCTGTACTTCAATCAGCTGATATTGAGTAAGAGAAATAAATTGAGACATTCTGCTTTCCTATTCTAAATTCTGAATTTGCTCACGCATTTGTTCAATAAGCACTTTTAGCTCCACCGCAGAAGCCGTGATATCGGCATTAATGGATTTAGACGCAAGCGTATTCGATTCACGATTCAACTCTTGCATCATAAAATCTAATTTACGGCCAACCGCGCCGCCTTTTTTCAAAATATTCGTGGTTTCTTTCACGTGCATTTGTAAACGATCGAGCTCTTCCGCCACATCAACGCGTTGAGCGAGTAAAATCATTTCTTGTTCCACACGTTGCGGATCAAGATTAACTTGAGCATCTTCAAAACGTTGCAATAAACGTTCACGCTGCCATTGTAAAACTGCTGGCATTTGTGACCGCACTTTATCCGCTTCCACAGCAATGGCATCTAAGCGTTGTTGAATAATATCGTTCAGTTTTTCCCCCTCACGACCACGCATTGCAATAAAATCTGTCAGTAAATCATCAAAGGCTGTCAATAAATCTTGACTAATCGCATCTAAATCTTGCTCTTGTGCTTCCACCACGCCGGGGTAACGCAACACGTCTGTCAAATTAATTTCCCCTTCTCCAGCCTGAGCTTTAATCCATTGCAAAGACTGAATCACTTGATTCGCAAGATCTTTATTTAAATTCAATTCTGCATTTGTTTGTTTTTTTGTTTCAATGCGCAAAGAACATTCAATTTTACCGCGAGTAAGACTTTGACGAAGTTTCTCACGCAACGTGTTTTCTAATCCGCGAAATTGCTCGGGCAAACGGAAAAAGTTTTCTAAATAACGTTGATTAACGGAACGAATTTCCCATACCGCATCACCCCAATCTTTTTTCACTTCAAGGCGTGCAAAGGCGGTCATACTGTAAATCATAAGTTCTCCTATTTTCTCTTAGCTTTGTCTTAGTTGATTCGCTAAGTATTGTAACGAGATGAACACAGAAAGGGAAAAGAAAATTAACACAATAAAAATCTGGAAAATTATACCTCTTAAGTAAACATTTTTGATAAATTTTAACGATAGTAAAAATGTACTAAAAACACAATTTTTTTCAAAAAAATTGCTTTTTTTAATTTTAAAGTGTATTTTTAAGGCAATATAAAATCTAATAACATTTGAGCGAGCATATACAATATGAATTTTATCTGCACTTACCATCATCACCACACCTGATTATCTTTCAGGCGTGATTGTATGTTTGGAAGATAATAAAATATCTTCCGAGTGTGATAAAAATCAGTGTAAAAGCAATAAATACCCCTCGGAAGGCAATTTTCGAGGGGTTTTCTTTTATCTCAACTTTAAAATAGGAAAAACATTATGACAAACACAACAATGCAACCAAACCGCCTTCGTATTGCTTTGCAAAAAAAAGGGCGTTTAAGCCAAGATTGTGCCATATTACTTAAACAATGTGGCGTGAAAATTAATTGGAATGAACAACGTTTAATCGCTTATGCGGAAAATTTGCCGATTGAAATTCTTCGCGTACGTGATGATGATATTCCTGGATTGATTTTTGATGGCGTAGTGGATCTTGGGATTATTGGCGAAAATGTGTTAGAAGAGGAAGAGCTTGGTCGCCGTGCAGCAAATGAAACAGTTACATACAAAAAACTTCGCCAACTTGATTTTGGTGATTGTCGTCTATCACTTGCGGTTGATCGCGATTGTCATTATGAGAATGTGAAAGATCTTGCTAATAGGCGTATTGCAACTTCTTACCCGTATTTGCTCAAACGTTATATGAATGAGAATGGGGTGTCGTTTAAAAGTTGTTTATTAAATGGTTCAGTAGAAGTCGCACCTAGTGCGGGTATTGCTTATGCGATTTGCGATTTAGTATCATCAGGGGCAACGCTTGAAGCAAATGGCTTAAAAGAAGTGGACGTGATTTATCGTTCTAAAGCTTGTTTAATTCAGCGTGCTGAACCGCTTGAATCAACTAAACAAGCTCTTGTGGATAAACTACTCACTCGTATTCAAGGTGTGCAGCAGGCAGCAGAAAGTAAATATATTATGCTCCACGCTCCGAAAGAAAAACTTGAAAAAATCACTGC
This sequence comes from Haemophilus sp. HMSC066A11, assembly GCF_001811665.1. Taxonomy (NCBI): domain Bacteria; kingdom Pseudomonadati; phylum Pseudomonadota; class Gammaproteobacteria; order Pasteurellales; family Pasteurellaceae; genus Haemophilus; species Haemophilus sp. HMSC066A11. Next base: position 104,190 of record NZ_KV805856.1, on the reverse strand, counting down.
GCTTTTACCTGGCGTTGAAAATCCGACCATTTTACCATTAGCCAGTGATACAACTCGGGTAGCAATGCACGTAGTGAGCCAAGAAAATTTATTTTGGGAAACAATGGAGCAGTTAAAAGAGGCAGGAGCTAGTTCAATTTTAGTGTTACCAATTGAGAAGATGATGGAGTAAATGTAGTGCGAGCTTTGACTCACCATTTAAATAATCAATATCTCAAAATGGTGGGTTATCATCCATTTTACGGATACAAAGGAAAATAAACAATGCAAACAATTATTTGGAATCATTTATCAGAAACTGAAAAACGCAAAGTCATTATGCGTCCAGTCCAACAAAATGGGAAAAACATTCAGCAGGCAGTTAATGCCATTCGTGAAAATGTGGCATACAATGGCGATCGGGCGTTATTTGAACTCTGTGAAAAATTTGATGGCGTGAAGTTAGATAAACTCATTGTTTCGGCAGATGAAATTCAAGCGGCAAGTAGTCGGATTTCTGTAAAACTTCGCAATGCGATTGAGCAAGCCAAAACGAACATTGAAGCCTTTCACAAAGCACAGCAAAATCAGGAAATTGACCTAGAGATCCAAGAAGGCGTGCGTTGCCAAGTTGTGACTCGTCCAATTTCTTGTGTAGGGCTTTATATTCCGGGTGGTTCAGCACCGCTGTTTTCCACCGTATTGATGTTAGCTATTCCTGCTAAAATTGCAGGTTGTAAAAAAATCGTGCTTTGTTCACCGCCACCGATCTCAGATGAAATTCTCTACACTGCTCATCTTTGCGGTGTGGAAACTATCTACTCTATAGGTGGTGCTCAAGCAGTTTTTGCGATGGCTCAAGGCACGGAAAGCGTGGCGAAAGTAGATAAAATTTTCGGACCTGGAAACGCATTTGTGACAGAAGCAAAACGTCAGGTAGCACAAAATAGTACGGCGATTGATATGCCAGCGGGACCTTCAGAAGTGTTAGTAATTGCAGATGAATCGGCAGATCCTGAATTTGTGGCAAGCGATTTACTCTCTCAAGCGGAACATGGGGCAGATAGCCAAGTGATTTTGGTGGCGACCTGTGAAACTCTGGCAAAAGAGACCGCACTTGCGATTGAACGCCAACTTGCTCTATTACCTCGTGCTGAAACCGCTCGAAAAGCGTTAAACCACAGCCGTATTTTTATAGCAGAAAGCCTTGAACAAACGGTAGAAATTAGCAATGAATATGCCCCTGAACATTTAATTGTGCAAACAAAAAACGCCCGTAAATTATTACCATATTTAGATAACGCAGGCTCAATTTTCTTAGGTGCATATTCGCCTGAAAGTATGGGCGATTATGCCAGTGGCACAAACCACGTTTTGCCTACTTATGGTTACACCAAAACTTATTCTAGTCTAGGATTAGCTGATTTTAGTAAGCGAATGACAGTACAAGAACTCACACCAAAAGGTTTTAAAAACCTTGCTGAAACGGTGGAAGTGATGGCAGAAGCTGAGCAATTGGCAGCACATAAAATGGCAGTAAGTGTAAGATTGGCGAAACTCAATATCTAAGATATTAATTGTAGATCTAAGCACGACACGTAAGCAGTCAAATTTTCATACAACAATACGAAATATGTATGAATGATTACAATTCGCACATTTTACAATGGAAGAAAACAATAATGACAATCACAACTTTATCCCGACAAAATATACAAGCCTTAACGCCATATCAATCCGCTCGAAAACTCGGCGGCAATGGTACGATTTGGCTGAATGCAAATGAATATCCAACCTCGCCTAAATTTCAGCTTTCGGGTAAGGATTTAAACCGCTACCCCGAACCTCAGCCTCAAAGAGTGGTACAGGCTTATGCGAATTATGCGGGCGTTTCAACTGAAAATGTACTCGTTACTCGTGGCGGTGATGAAGGCATTGAATTGATAATCCACACTTTTTGCGAACCCAAACAAGATGCCATTTTATTCTGTCCTCCGACTTACGGAATGTATGCAGTGAGCGCTGAAACGGCAGGTGTGCTAAGTAAGACCGTGCCTTTAACTGACGATTTTCAGCTTAATTTGCCAGAAATCAAAAATCATCTTAATGATGTAAAAGTAGTCTTTGTATGCAGCCCAAATAATCCGACAGGTAATTTGCTCAAGCAATCAGATATACTCGATCTTTTGCAAATCACGGCAGGCAAAGCGATTGTGGTGGTGGACGAAGCCTATATTGAGTTCTGTCCTGAAGCAAGCGTTATTAATTTGCTTAAAAATTACCCGCACTTAGCAATTATCCGCACGCTCTCTAAAGCCTTTGCTTTAGCTGGATTGCGTTGTGGTTTTGTGTTAGCAAACCCTGAGCTAATTGACATCCTAAGTAAGGTAATCGCTCCATATCCTATCCCTGTGCCGAGTGCTGATCTTGCGGAACAAGCGTTAAGACCTGCGAACATCGCCACTGTTCAAGCTCTCACACAAGAACTTCTTTCCAATCGTCAATGGCTTGCTAAAGCTCTTTTAGTTTTACATCAAGTGGAAAAAGTGTATGAAAGTGAAGCTAATTATCTGTTGATCAAATGTCAAAACGGACAAGCTGTGTTTAAGGCATTGTGGGAACAAGGAATTATTTTAAGAGACCAGAATAAGACATTGCATTTACAAAATTGTATTCGCATTACTGTGGGAACAAGGAATGAGTGTGAGAAAGTTGTTGAAGCAATTAAGGAGGTAAAATGAACCACCTCCGATTTAAGTCACAGAGCGATTCGAGATTATTTAGTTTTATACTGTTTGTATAAAGCAAATGATAAACCTCATACCATTCATATAACATACACGGAGAAAAATATGCAACCTACTCTTTTTATCGACCGAGACGGCACATTAATTGATGAACCAAAAACTGATTTCCAAATTGACAGTTTAGAGAAACTAAAATTAGAACCGAAAGTGATTCCCGCACTCCTCAGACTGAAAGCGAAATACCGTTTTGTGATAGTTTCTAATCAAGATGGGCTTGGTACGGACGCTTTTCCTCAAACAAATTTTGATAAGCCCCACAATGTAATGATGGCATTATTTGAATCTCAGGGCATTACCTTTGATGAAGTACTCATTTGCCCGCATAAGCCCGAAGAAAATTGTCTATGTCGCAAACCAAAAATTAAGTTGCTTGATCACTATATTCGTAAAAATTTATTCGATATTGACCGCTCTTTTGTCATTGGTGACCGAGAGACCGATATGCAATTAGCAGAAAATCTAGGTATTCGAGCTATTCAATACGATCCACAGAAAATGAATTGGGATCTGATTGCAGAAAAATTGTTGGGGGAAACGGTCACAAATTGTGGCAAACGTCCGCCACGTTTTGCAGAAGTAATTCGTCAAACTAAAGAGACCGATATTAAAGTGCAGGTTTGGCTAGATGAAGCTGGTGTAAATGAAATCAAAACCGGCGTTGGTTTTTTTGACCATATGCTCGATCAAATCGCCACACACGGTGGGTTTAGAATGAACGTGCAGTGTAAAGGCGATTTATGGATTGACGAACATCACACGGTGGAGGACACCGCTCTCGCCCTTGGACAAGCACTGAAACAAGCCATTGGTGACAAACGTGGTATTGCCCGTTTCGGCTTTGTGCTTCCAATGGACGAATGTAAAGCAGAATGTGCTTTAGATTTATCGGGCAGACCTTGGATCAAATTCAATGCCTGCTTTAAACGCGATAAAGTGGGCGATTTTAGTACGGAACTCACTGAACATTTCTTTCAATCTTTGGCATTTTCAATGCTTGCCACGCTTCATTTAAATGTCACGGGTAATAACGATCATCATAAAATAGAGAGCTTATTTAAAGCCTTTGGGAGAACATTAAGACAGGCGATTCGGATTGAAGGAAATGAAATGCCAAGTTCAAAAGGAGTTTTATAGTTGAAAGAGCGGTTAATTTTTGTCGTATTTTTGCAAAATTCGACCGATTGTAAAAGGATAAAAAAATGACAAACATCACGATTATAGACACAGGTTGTGCCAACCTTTCTTCTGTAAAATTCGCCTTTGACCGATTAGGTTACAATACCGAGATCACTTTTGATCTCAATAAAATCAAATCTGCCGATAAGCTGATTTTACCTGGCGTAGGCACTGCAAATGCAGCAATGTATAATTTACAAGAACGTCAATTGATCGAAACCATTCAAAATCTAACACAACCAGTGCTAGGAATTTGTTTGGGTATGCAGTTAATGACCGAATTTTCCGAAGAGGGTAATGTGCCGACCTTAAACCTAATAAGCGGAAAAACTAATCGAATTCCCGATACGGGTTTACCGTTACCTCAAATGGGATGGAATCGCGTGCAATTTGTAAAAAACTGTCCGTTATTTGATGGTATTGTGCAAAATAGTCACTTCTATTTTGTGCATAGTTATGCAGTTAGCCCGAATGAACATTCGGTGGCAATAAGCAATTATGGTGTGAATTTTTCTGCTGCGATAGCGAAAGAGAATTTTTACGGTGTACAATTTCATCCCGAACGTTCGGGTAAAAATGGTGCGTTGTTGCTAAAAAATTTTGTGGAAAAAGTACCGTTTTAATCACTAGATCATATAGTCATACAGGATCAAACACAATGAAACAATCTATTATTATCCCTGCTCTTGATCTTATCAATGGTCAAGTTGTGCGGTTACACCAAGGCGATTATGCCAAGCAAACCACCTATTCTGACAATCCAATTAAGCAATTTGATAATTATGTACGTCAAGGAGCAAAACAACTACATCTAGTCGATTTAACGGGAGCGAAAAATCCCCAATCAAGACAAACCGCACTTATTGGAAAAATCGTTGAAGCAACACAATGTAAAGTACAAGTGGGAGGAGGCATTCGTACAGAGCAAGATGTGGCAGATTTATTGGCTGTGGGTGCGAATCGCGTGGTGATTGGTTCAACCGCCGTAACTCATCGTTCAATGGTAAAAAACTGGTTCATCAAATATGGTGCGGAAAAATTTGTTCTAGCATTAGACGTGAATATTAATGCAAGCGGTCAGAAAATCGTTGCGATTAGCGGTTGGCAGGAAGAAAGTGGTGTACTATTAGAAACGTTGATCGAAGATTTCCAAACGGTTGGCTTACAACAAGTTTTATGTACCGATATTTCACGCGATGGCACCTTGACAGGTTCAAATATTGGACTTTATCAAGAAATTTGTGAGAAATATCCACCTATTCAGTTTCAATCTTCTGGAGGGATTGGTTCACTGGCTGATATTGAGGCTCTAAAAGGCACAGGTGTGTCAGGTGTAATTGTAGGTCGAGCTTTATTAGAAGGAAAATTTACGCTTTCGGAGGCAATCAAATGTTGGCAAAACGGATAATTCCTTGTTTGGATGTACGTGATGGACAGGTGGTAAAAGGGGTACAATTCCGTAACCACGAAATTATTGGCGATATTGTGCCACTTGCTCAACGCTATGCGCAAGAAGGAGCTGATGAATTGGTATTTTATGATATTACGGCTTCATCAGACGGTCGTACTGTGGATAAAAGTTGGGTAGAACGAATCGCTCAGGTAATTGATATTCCGTTTTGCGTAGCAGGTGGGATTAAAACCATTGAAGATGCGGAAAAATTGTTTGCATTTGGGGCGGATAAAATTTCGATTAATTCCCCTGCTCTCGCTGATCCAACGCTCATTTCTCGCTTAGCAGATCGCTTTGGCGTACAAGCGATTGTAGTAGGTATTGATAGTTGGTTTGAACAGGAAACAGGTAAGTATTGGGTAAACCAATATACAGGCGATGAAACACGTACCCGACAAACTCATTGGCAGTTGTTAGATTGGGTAAAAGAAGTACAACAATGCGGTGCAGGAGAAATCGTGCTAAATATGATGAATCAAGATGGTTTACGAAACGGGTACGATTTAGCCCAGCTCAAGCTGGTGCGAGGAGTATGTAGAGTACCTCTAATTGCATCTGGCGGTGCGGGTAAAATGGTACATTTTCGTGATGCTTTTATTGAAGCAAAAGTAGATGGGGCATTAGCTGCCAGCGTATTCCATAAACAGATTATTGAAATTGGCGAGTTGAAATCCTACCTTGTGAAATCAGCCATCGAGATTCGGAGTGAATAATGAATATTACTAAAATAGACTGGCAAAAAGTTAATGGTCTTCTTCCTGTTATTATTCAAAATATAAGTACTCGTGAGGTACTAATGCTTGGCTATATGAATGAAGAAGCCCTTACAAAAACCATCAAAGAACGTAAAGTAACTTTCTTCTCTCGTACCAAACAACGATTATGGACAAAAGGAGAAATCTCGGGCAATTTTTTAAATGTGGAAGAAATGAGCTTAGATTGCGATAACGACACTTTGCTCATTTTAGTTGATCCCATTGGGGCAACTTGCCACACAGGTGAATACAGCTGCTTCCATCAATTTACCTCTCCACAATCAGAGAACAAGAAGCAACAATTTGCAAATTGGGCGTGGTTTATAAAATTAGAACAACATTTAAAAGAAAAGAAAAATGCAGATCCTTCTAATTCTTATACTGCAACATTACACGCAAAAGGTACCAAAAAAATCGCCCAAAAAGTGGGGGAAGAAGGTGTGGAAACTGCCTTGGCTGCGGTCGCACAAGATAAAGCAGAAGTCATTTCTGAAGCTACAGATTTGGTCTATCACTTAACCGTATTATTACACAATCAAGATCTTCAGTGGTACGAAATTATCGCAAAACTACAAGAACGCCATCAAGGGATTGGATTACATCCAGAAGGAGGAAATAAATAAGAAAATTGTCAGGCAATATTAAGTGAGCAATTAGAAGATTTGTTTGGGCAATTCAATATCATCGTAAAATACAGTGAAACTGTGGTAATTAAATGTATTGATAAACAACAAAATTTAGGAAATATCATTTTATTCCTTCTTCTTAAGCAACAATATAGCAAGGAAGATAGTAAAAAATTCACAATTTATAAATTTTATTTACAGACTGTAAATTATACAATACAATTATCGTAAATTTTTTATTACATCATAAGGAAACAAAAATGAACAAAACTGTAGGCAGCACACTTCTTGTTGCTGGTACGATGATTGGCGCGGGAATGTTGGCTATGCCACTCACTTCCGCTGGCATTGGCTTCGGCTTTACTTTAATCTTGTTATTGGGGCTTTGGGCATTATTAACTTTTAGCGCACTTTTATTCGTTGAGCTCTATCAAACTGCGGAAAGTGATGCAGGTATCGGCACACTTGCAGAACAATATTTTGGTAAAGCAGGACGCATTATTGCCACAGCCGTGCTAATTATTTTCTTATATGCATTAATTGCCGCTTATATCAGCGGTGGTGGTTCACTACTAAAAGATTTATTACCAAAAAGTTTTGGCGATAAAGTTAGCGTCTTATTATTTACCGTGATTTTCGGTTCATTTATTGTCATCGGCACACATAGCGTAGATAAAATTAATCGCGTGTTATTTTTCGTTATGCTTGCTGCCTTTGCTGTGGTGTTAAGCTTAATGTTGCCAGAAATCAAATTTGATAACTTAATGGCGACGCCAATTGATAAGGCTTTAATTATCTCTGCAAGCCCTGTATTTTTCACGGCGTTTGGTTTCCACGGTTCCATTCCAAGTTTAAATAAATACTTAGATGGCAATGTAAAAGCATTGCGCTTCTCTATTTTGGTCGGCTCTGCCATAACACTTTGTGCTTATATTCTATGGCAACTATCCACGCACGGCTTGCTTACACAAAATGAATTTTTACAAATCTTAAAAGAAGATGCGACTTTAAATGGCTTAGTAAAAGCAACCTTCGCCATCACTGGAAGCAATGTGATCGCAAGTGCGGTAAAATTATTTTCTACATTAGCACTTATCACTTCTTTCTTAGGTGTGGGATTAGGATTGTTAGAATGTATTGAAGATTTACTAAAACGTTCATTTAACGTTACAGCAGGCAGAATTTCACTTGGTTTACTGACTTTTATTCCACCACTTGTTTTTGCATTATTTTACCCAGAAGGTTTTATTTTAGCACTAGGCTACGCAGGTCAAATGTTTGCATTCTACGCCGTAGTATTGCCAGTTAGCCTTGTTTGGAAAGCTCGTCGTATTCACCGCAATTTGCCATATAAAGTGTGGGGAGGAAATCTGACTTTAATTATCGTATTGGTATTAGGCGTGATCATTACATCCATTCCATTTGCGATTCGTGCGGGTTATTTACCCTTTGTTGTAGGTTAAAAACAAACTAAAAATTTACCGCACTTTTTATCTAAAAAAGAGTAAATATTGTCCTAATTAATTTAGATAAAAATTTCAGACAAAACTTATCATTAATCTTATACAACAAAAAGGCTAAGTTCTAAAATTATAGAACTTAGCCCTTAAACTAAATGAAGTTCACTTCATCTATATTATACTTTCAATTATCGTCTTGTTTTCAATAGTTTTTCAGTGAGTTCATAAGCTCGAAGTTTTGCTAACTCTTTAGAAAGTTTTGCAACAAGTAAGTCATGATCTGCATCAGATCCGCGAGATACTATATTTTCTTCTGCTTTACGTTTTGCTTCGTGAATACGATCTGCATCTAATTCACTACCTCGAATAGCAATATCTGCTAATACTGTCACAATATTTGGTTGAACTTCTAAAAAACCACCAGAAACATAGATAACTTCTTCATTCCCATCTTTAAGAGTAAATTTAACAATCCCAGGCTTAATTGCTGTTAGCAATGGCGTATGTCCTGGCAAAATACCAAGCTCCCCTTCCACACCAGTTACCTGAATTTGTTTTACTTCACCTTCAAAGATTTTCTGCTCTGCGCTTACTATTGTTAAATTAAATGTCGCCATTTTGTTCTCCTTCAAATGACTTGAAGTGATTACATATTTTTGGCTTTTTCTAACACTTCATCGATTGAACCAACCATATAGAACGCTTGTTCAGGAATATGGTCATATTCGCCCTCTAAGATACCTTTGAAGCCACGGATGGTGTCTTTTAATGTCACGTATTTACCTGGTGAACCTGTGAAGACTTCTGCAACAAAGAATGGTTGTGATAAGAAACGTTCAATTTTACGTGCACGTGCTACCACTAATTTATCTTCTTCAGATAATTCATCCATACCAAGAATTGCGATAATATCTTTCAATTCTTTATAACGTTGTAAAATACCTTGTACACCACGAGCAACATCATAATGTTCTTGACCAACAACAAGCGGGTCTAACTGACGTGAAGTTGAATCTAATGGATCCACTGCAGGATAAATACCTAATGACGCAATTTGACGACTTAATACAACAGTTGAGTCTAAATGTGCGAAAGTTGTTGCTGGAGATGGGTCAGTTAAGTCATCCGCTGGTACGTACACCGCTTGCACAGAAGTGATAGAACCTGTTTTGGTTGAAGTGATACGTTCTTGTAACACACCCATTTCTTCTGCCAATGTCGGTTGGTAACCTACTGCGGATGGCATACGACCTAATAACGCAGATACTTCCGTACCAGCAAGGGTATAACGATAGATATTATCCACAAAGAATAATACATCTCGACCTTCATCACGGAATTTTTCAGCCATAGTTAAACCAGTCAATGCAACACGTAAACGGTTACCTGGTGGCTCGTTCATTTGACCATAAACCAAAGATACTTTATCTAATACGTTAGAATCTTTCATTTCATGATAGAAGTCATTACCTTCACGAGTACGTTCGCCTACACCCGCAAATACAGAGTAACCTGAATGCTCAATCGCAATATTACGAATCAACTCCATCATATTTACGGTTTTACCTACACCTGCACCGCCGAATAAACCAACTTTACCACCTTTTGCGAATGGACAAATTAAGTCGATCACTTTGATACCAGTTTCTAATAATTCCGTACTGTTTGATTGTTCTTCATAGCTCGGTGCCGAACGGTGGATAGCCCAACGCTCTTCTTCACCAATTGCTCCTTGTTCGTCAATTGGTTCGCCCAACACATTCATAATACGACCAAGTGTTTTTGTGCCTACTGGTACTTGAATTGGGTTATTTGTGTTTTCTACTTTTAAGCCACGTTTTAAACCATCAGATGTACCCAATGCAATACAACGAACTACTCCGCCACCTAATTGTTGTTGCACCTCAAGTGTTAAACCTGATTCAACTTTTAATGCATCGTAAACTTTTGGCACTGCATCTTGTGGAAATTCAACGTCAATCACCGCACCGATGATTTGTACAATTTTTCCTGCTGACATTACCGTTCCTCTTTTCTTAAATCGCCGCCGCACCGGCTACGATTTCATTCAATTCATTTGTGATACTTGCTTGACGAGCTTTGTTGTACACCAACCGCAGATCATTAATTAAATTACCTGCATTATCCGTTGCTGCTTTCATTGCTACCATTCGAGCCGCTTGTTCTGAAGCTAAATTATCTACAACCGCTTGATAAATTTGGGACTCTAAATAACGAACTAAAAGGCTATCTAAAAGTGCCTTTGGTTCTGGCTCATAAAGATAATCCCAAGTCTGTTGTCTTTCATTTAAATGATCGTCTTTAGATTCTGGTAAAGGAACTAACTGTTGCACAACAGGTTTTTGCGACATCGTATTAACAAATTTATTGTATGCAATATAAATTGCATCAATTTCACCATTACGATAAGCATCAAACATTGTATTTGCCACACCAATTAACTCTTCTAGAACGGGCGTATCGCCTAAACCAGAAAGCTGACCTTTGATATTAAATCCAAAGGAACGGAAAAAACTAATCCCTTTTGAACCTATTAAGCCCAAATCTGTAGAAATATTTTGTTCTTTCCAATTTTTTATTTGGTTAAGTGTGGTTTTGAATAAATTAACATTTAACCCACCACACATCCCACGATCTGTTGAAATAACCAAGATACCGATTTTCTTCACTTCGCGCTCAACTAAGAACGGATGTTTATAACCGATACTTGCCTTAGACACATGACTAATAACATTACGGATAGTTTCAGAATACGGACGAGATGCAGCCATACGATCCTGCGTTTTACGCATTTTCGAGGTTGCCACCATTTCCATTGCCTTAGTGATTTTTTGTGTACTTTGTACACTGGCAATTTTGGTTTTTATCTCTTTTGCACCTGCCATCTTATCTCTCCGTTACTACCAAGCACTATTCGCTTTAAAACCATCTAAAATACTTTTTAACGTATCTTTGATTTCATCATTATAGTTACCGGTTTTATTAAGCTCTTGCATAAATTCAGCGTGATTACGGTTAGAATAATCTAAAAGTGCGGTCTCAAAACTTGCAATTTTTGATAATTCCACGTCATCCAAATAACCAAATTCAACAGCAAACAATACAACCGCTTGTTCTGCAACAGATAATGGTGCGAATTGTTTTTGTTTTAATAATTCAGTTACTTTTTCACCGTGAGAAAGTTGCTTACGAGTCGCATCATCTAGATCTGATGCAAACTGTGCAAACGCTGCTAATTCACGATATTGAGCTAGCGCGGTACGAATACCACCCGCTAATTTCTTAATAACTTTAGTTTGCGCTGAACCACCAACACGAGATACCGAAATACCTGGGTTTACCGCAGGACGAATACCTGAGTTAAACAAGTTAGATTCTAAGAAGATCTGACCATCGGTAATAGAAATTACGTTGGTTGGAACAAACGCAGATACGTCACCAGCTTGGGTTTCAATAATAGGAAGTGCGGTTAAAGAACCTGTTTTTCCTTTCACTTCACCTTTAGTGAATTTTTCTACATAATCTTCATTTACACGAGAAGCACGTTCTAGTAAACGAGAATGTAAATAGAACACATCACCTGGATAGGCTTCACGACCTGGTGGACGACGTAATAATAATGAAATTTGACGATAAGCTACGGCTTGTTTTGATAAATCATCATAAACAATTAACGCATCTTCGCCGCGATCACGGAAATATTCCCCCATCGCACAACCAGCATAAGGGGCTAAATATTGTAACGCTGCTGATTCAGATGCAGATGCAGCTACCACGATAGTATTTGCAAGCGCACCATGTTCTTCTAATTTACGCACGACGTTTGCAATAGTAGAGGCTTTTTGACCAATCGCAACATAGATACATTTAATACCTGAATTACGTTGATTAATAATAGCGTCAATTGCTAACGCAGTTTTACCCGTTTGACGGTCACCGATGATTAACTCACGCTGACCACGACCAATCGGTACCATAGAATCGACAGCTTTATAACCAGTTTGAACAGGTTGATCAACAGAACGACGATCGATAACACCTGGCGCAATCACTTCTACTGGTGAGAAACCATCATTTTCAATTTCGCCTTTACCATCGATTGGCTGACCAAGCGTATTAACTACACGACCTAATAAACCACGACCAACTGGTACTTCAAGAATACGACCTGTACATTGAACTTCCATACCTTCCGCTAAATCTGCGTAAGGTCCCATAACTACAGCACCAACAGAATCGCGTTCAAGGTTAAGTGCCATCGCATAACGATTACCTGGTAAGGCGATCATTTCACCTTGCATCACATCGCTTAAACCGTGGATGCGAATAATACCATCGCTTACAGAAACAATTGTCCCTGTATTACGCGCTTCACTGACCACGTCGAATTGAGCGATGCGTTTTTTAATCAATTCACTAATTTCAGTTGAATTTAGTTGCATCTTGTATTCCTCTTATAATTGCAACTCGTTTGCGAGACGAGTAAGTTGCCCACGGCTACTTCCGTCAATCACAAAGTCTTCAGTACGAACAATCACACCAGCAATAAGTGCGTTATCCACGTTGCAATTTAATTTCACTTTGCGAGCTAATCTTTTTTCCATTGCAGCTGCAATTTTTTCGATTTGTGTTGCATTCAATGGTTGCGCAGATGTTACTTCAACTTCTGCAATAGCTTGGTGTTCCTCTACGTGATGTTTAAATTCTTCAAACACCGCAGGAATAGCACTCAAACGCTTATTTTCAGCCATTAACCGAATAAGATTTTGCCCATATTGATCCAATTGTTCGCCACAAATAGAAATTACTGTATCAGCTAATTTCTGTGCAGAAAGAGAACTACTTAAGTAAGCTTTTACCGTTTCATCTTCAGCTACGGCTGCAGCAAAACCTAACATTTCAGTCCATTTTTCGACCGCACTTTGTTCAATGGCAAAGTCGAATGCAGCTTTTGCATAAGGGCGAGCTATTGTAGTTAATTCTGACATAAGCTAAGCCTCTTATAACTCTGCAACTAATTTATCAATAATGTCATTGTTTGCCGCTTCATCAATAGAACGACCCACAATTTTCTCAGCACCAGCCACTGCCAATGAAGCCACTTTAAGACGCAATTCTTCTTGAACACGTTTACGTTCTGCTTCTACTTCTGCATAACCTTGAGCAATAATTTTTGCTTTTAGTTCTTCGGCTTCTACCTTCACTTCGTCTAATACTTCATTGCGACGTTTATTCGCAGCATCTAAAATGTCTTGAGCTTGTACTTTTGCAGCTGAAAGTTCTTGTTCAACAAGATTTTTCGTATCTGCTTGCTCTTTTTTAGCTGCTTCAGCTGACGCTAAAGCGTTCGCAATTTGGCTTTGACGTGTTTCAATCGCATTAATAATTGGTGGCCAAACAAACTTCATGCAAAACCACACGAAAAGTGCGAATGCGATAAGTTGACCAATCAATGTTGCATTTAAATTCACAACGTCCTCCTTACTATGCTTGTTTTACGTTGATAAGCAAATAAGGTGATTAGTGTAATAAACCGATGAATGGGTTTGCGAAAATGAAAAGTAATGAAATACCAACAGCAATCATTGCAATCGCATCTAAAAGACCAGCCACGATAAACATTTTAGTTTGTAAGCTAGATGCTAATTCTGGTTGGCGAGCTGATGATTCTAAGAATTTACCACCTAGAATAGCAAAGCCAATTGCAGTACCTAATGCAGCAAATGCAAGAAGAATTGATGCACCGATGATTGTAGCTGTAATTACAGTTTCCATAATTTTCTCCAATAGAAGTTAAGTTTTAGCCCTAGAGCCAGTTAATAAAAAATGATTAATGATCTGCTTTATTATAAGCAATACTTAAATAAACAACCGTCAACATCATAAAGATGAAAGCCTGCAAGGTAATAACCAAAATATGGAAAATAGCCCAAGCAAGATGTAACGGAATCCCTAATGCTGCAATGGCCATATTAGCGGAATACATCACAGCGATAAGAATAAAGATCAATTCCCCTGCATACATGTTACCAAACAAACGGAATGCGAGTGAAATTGGTTTAGCCAATAAAGTCACCGTTTCAAGAATAAAGTTAACAGGAATAAACGCCCAATGATTGAATGGATGAAGCGTATATTCTTTAACTAAACCTTTGAATCCTTTAGATTTTATTGTGTAGAAAAGAATTAAAAAGAAAACACAAATGGACATACCCAAAGTTGCGCTAATATCTGCTGTCGGCACTGCACGAAGATAATGAATACCGAACAAACCTGCAAATTGAGGTAAGAAATCAACAGGAATTAAGTCGATAGCATTCATGATGAATACCCAACAGAAAATTGTTAATGCAAGTGGCGCAACTACGTTACGTGGACCATGAAAATTTTCTTTCACGATTCCATTAACCCATTCCACAACAATTTCAACTAAGCATTGCATTTTTCCTGGAACGCCAGTTGTTGCTTTTTTTCCTACTCGAGAAAAAACAAATAGGAAAATAACCGCAGCAAGAATAGAAAAGAACAACGTATCTATATGAACATTCCAAAATCCATCCCCTGTTTTGAGAAAGGATAAATGGTGGCTAATGTATTCCGATGTTGTTTGTCCAGACATAATAAACCCTTAGTACAAGTATAAAAATCAAATTCGGCGAAGCAAAAATGGAACTAAATTATTCAACATTAATGCAATAAAAAAACCACTAAAAAAAATAATAAAATTTGTAACCGAAAAGTATTTAAATGAAATACTAATAAAAACAATGGTTAGAACAAATTTTATTGCTTCTCCTTTATAAAGTGCGGTCAGTTTTGTGGCTAAATGTTGTTTTCTATAAAAAACCACATACACAAAAACACCGAAAGGAATTAATGCCGAAAGAAATCCGAATAAAAAATCAAACGCACTTTTCATTTGCCATAAAGCAAAAAAACAAGCCAATAGCAGCATAATGACTATTTCAATAAAAATAGCTTTTTGATACTGAACTTTCGCTTGTTGTACAATTCTCGACATTTTTAAAACCTTAAAACGCTCTAATTATACATTTGATGAAATTAGATTCAACTTAAAAAGCACTGAAAAACGTTAACTAAATCACACTTTTAGAAATTTTTTACTAAATTGTAACTATTTAACGTAAAACGATTAAATGTCGTTCGCCTATAAGCTCTGGAACAGATAATTCAATCACTTTTTGAATAGTATATTTTTCATTCAATTCATTAATTTCATCTTCCTGATAAATCCCTTTTAATGCATAAAAATATCCATTTTCTTTTGGTAAATGATGACACCAATCTGTCATATCTTTTAGTGAAGCAAAAGCACGACTTAATACACCATCAAATTTATCTTCAGGTTGATATTCTTCTACTCGACTTAAAACAGGGATTACATTAGTTAGTCTAAGCTCACGTATAGCATTTCGAATAAAACTAATACGCTTACCTAAACTATCAAGGAGGACAAATTGTTTGGAAGGATTAATAATGGCCAAAGGTAAACCAGGCAAACCAGGCCCTGTACCAACATCAATAAAACGATCACCTTGTAAATAAGGACTTACTACAAGACTATCTAAAATATGTTTGACTAACATTTCTTGTGGATCACGAACTGACGTCAAATTATAAGCTTTATTCCATTTATTGAGTAAATTGACCAGATCAATCAACTGCTGAATTTGTTGATCACTTATTTTTATATTTGCCTGCGCAAGTAAACTGACTAATTTGGCTTTCATATTTATTATCTCTTTGGGAAATTGCGCTATTTTACTTAAAAGTGCGGTAGATTTCCTTAATGTTTTTAGTAACTTGATGGATTATTTACTAAATCAATATCCATTTTTATACCATAAATTGAATAAGCATCCGCATAATTCATTTCAAAGACTTCAATTGCTTCTGTTCAAGAACCAAAGAATGAATGTTCACTAAAAAATAAGTTTGTTCTGCTTCAGGAATGGAAAATGGCATTAATTTGAGTAAATCTTGATGAATAGCTAAAACTTGTGGAAAAATGACCGCACTTTGAATTTCTTCTAGCATTTCTGAATAAAGCGGAGAAACGCAACCTCCCCGTTCTATCCGACCTAAACTGCAAGCAATGTGTAGCAGCATAAAATCCACTTGAGGCGTATTCACATCCGCTTGCCAGTAATTGGCTAAACGAGCTCGTAAACGAAATATCACATCAATAATAGATTGATTTATTTGCTTGCGAATTTTCCAACGTTCTAATTGCTTAAATAACCGCATTTGTTTTTGTTAGTTCAAAATTTGTTCATTAATTTACCGCACTTTACTAAAATAAAACAGTGCATAGATCACAGTTTTGTAGCAAAATGGTAAAAAACTTGTAAGGATGTAAAAATGTTAGATTACAAAATGTTCAATCCATATGAAGGATTGATTTTTGATATGGATGGAACTTTAATTGATACAATGCCCGTGCATGCACAGGCTTGGACGATGGTGGGAGAGCGATTTGGCTATGAATTTGATTGCCAAATTATGTATAACTTAGGCGGGGCGACGGTTAAAACTATTGCAGGGGAAATGATGAAAGCGGCGAATATGCCATTAGATAGAATTGAGGATGTGCTTGCTGCAAAACGTGAGTTGTCTTATCAACTTATACCAACTCAATCAAAGTTATTACCAACCTTCGAGATTGTTAAATATTTTCATCAGAAAAAGCCAATGGCTCTAGGTTCTGGCTCACACCGTAAAATTATTGATATGTTGATGGATACACTGGCTATTGCGCCTTACTTTAGTGCCATTGTCAGTGCAGATGATGTAAAAGAACATAAACCACATCCAGAAACCTTTTTACGCTGTGCTGAATTAATTCAAGCAAATCCAAGTCGTTGTATCGTATTTGAAGATGCGGATTTAGGCGTGCAAGCGGGGTTAAATGCGGGGATGGATGTGTTTGATGTTCGCACGCGAGAAATTATTTCGCCAAGATAATGGATATTTTTTCATTTTTTAGTGCTGATTTTTGGCAGGCTAATAGCTTATGCCTTATGTTTATCAGCGCGTTTTTGAGTGCAACAGTATTACCAGGTAATTCAGAAGTTATATTTGTTGCGCTTGCTGTACCTAAATTAGTGTTGGGATCTTTATTTAGTACAGATATATTGGCACTCGTTTTTTTCGCCACGCTTGGCAATGGATTGGGGAGTTTAACTACTTACGGGATTGGGCGATGGATACCAAAATTCGATCCCAAAAATTACCGCACTTTATGGGCAATAAATCAGCTACGGCGTTATGGGGCGATTGCTTTACTTTTGAGCTGGCTACCTGTCATTGGCGATTTATTTTGTGCCATAGCTGGTTGGTTAAGATTAAATTTTGTAGCGAGTAGCCTCTTTATCTTTTTGGGAAAAATGGTTCGTTATGTTGCGTTATTATTTTTTAGTACGCCATTCTTACTATAAAATGCACAAGAAAAAACCCCACAATAAATGTGGGGAAAATAACCTAAGGAACCAATTTTATTAAAACAACTGCAAGTTGCTTGCACTATAAGACTAAGCCTTTATAAGAAAGTTCAAAGTTTTTTAAAAATTTTCAAAATAAAAATTTTTGTATAAAAGAAACCCCACAATAAATGTGGGGCAATAACCTAAGGAACCAATTTTATTAAAACAACTGCAAGTTGCTTGTTCTATAAGACAATGAACCTTACTATAAAGTTCATTAAAATTTGTAAAAAAGAAATATTTATTCAAATTATTTCTTAACCAACTGATTTACAAGGAAAATTTATGCCATTACTTGATAGTTTTAAAGTGGATCACACAAAAATGAACGCACCTGCAGTACGCATTGCAAAAACGATGCGCACGCCAAAAGGCGATAATATTACTGTTTTTGATTTACGTTTTTGTATTCCAAACAAAGAAATTCTTTCCCCAAGAGGTATTCATACACTTGAACATTTATTTGCTGGATTTATGCGTGATCACTTAAATGGCGATAGCATAGAAATTATTGATATTTCTCCGATGGGATGTCGCACGGGATTTTATATGTCTTTGATTGGCACACCAAATGAACAGCAAGTGTCTGAGGCTTGGTTAGCTTCAATGCAAGATGTTTTAGGTGTACAGGATCAAGCTAGTATTCCCGAATTAAATATCTATCAATGCGGAAGCTATACGGAACATTCCTTAGAAGATGCACACGAAATTGCCAAAAATGTTATCGCACGTGGTATAGGGGTAAATAAAAATGAAGATTTGGCACTCGATAATTCCTTATTAAAATAGGAAGACGCTTGATTAACCTAAAAAAGTTAGTAGTAAAAAACGCATTTTATGATCTACACCCCAAAAATTGACTAAATAACCAACTAAGGTGTAGATTTTTTATGACCAAATACAACACTCTTTTCAAACAACAAGTCATCGAATTTGATCTTCAAAATGGTAAAAATCGTTCACTTACCCGCAGGTATTTTCAACTTGCCTAAATAACACTAAAACGTTGGATTAACCAATTAATCATAGTTAAATCAATAGATTATCCGTACTTAGTAAGAAGCAAAATTACTTACCTGAATTTAAACTTAACATAATACAAGCGGTTAAAAATGGGCAATTTTCTGCAGAAGCCGCATATTTACATTTTGGCATTACCAATTCAGGCGTTGTTAATCAATGGCTGCAAGCCTTTGAAAAACAAGGTATAAACGGCTTAATCCTCAAACCTAAAAGTCGTCCAATCATGAAACCGAAATACCCTAAGATGCCACCTAAACCGAAAACATGAGGGGAAGAACTAGAATTGGAAAATTTACTACGTGCGGAGAACGCAATTCTAAAAAAGTTGCAAGAACTCAACCAACAAAAAAGACTTGAAGACGCAAAACCCAATTTTACATTCCGACCAAGGTTGGCTGTATCAAATGGTCGGTTATCAGGCGATTTTACGAGAGAATAGCATTCAGCAGAATATGTCAAGGAAAGGAAATTATTTAGATAACAATGCGATGGAAAACTTCTTTGGACGATTAAAAACTGAATGTTATTACGACAAACGATTTGAGACGTTCAAACAACTGAAAAAACAACTCATGAGTATATTCATTATTACAACCATGATCACATTCAGGGAAACTAAAAGGGCTGAGCCCTGTGAATGACAGAACTCAGTCCTTGAACTAAATCAATCTAACTTTTTGGGGGAAGATAAATCCCAACTTGCGGTCAATTAATAGCTTGAATTGATTAACACTTCTTCGCCATAGCCGCCTAAAGTTGGCATTGGTTGATAAGTAGAGTTTGCGGCACGCATTAAACGAATACCACGAACACCTGCTTCTTTAGCTGCTAGTACATCATCATCGCTGTCGCCATAGTGAATACTCACTTTATGTGAAATGATTGCAGGCGTTTTGTTATATTTTGTTGTACGTTCACGGCTGCCCATAAATTCAACTGGGTGCATATTCTTAATATTGAACGTTTTTTCTAAAATTGGTGTTACACCATCCACTTTGCCAGCAGTACGGCCAGTGAAAAAGTAAACTTGGTCGCCACGTGCTTGGTGCATATTAATTAAATCTATGGCAATTTGTTTAGGAATAGAATATTTATCGCAACCTGCATTTACTTCATTCCAGAAATCTTGGTTTTTCAAATAATCGTGTTTACCTGGTGAGAATTTTTGTTGTCCGTGGTAAAAGCAAGGGCTACTGAAAAGCACGGTATCATCAATATCAAAGCTTACATTAATTGGTGCTTTACCTTCTAAACTTTGTTTGATTTGATCAACACTAATCCAATGAATTGCTTGCTCTTGTAACATTTCACGAGCATTAGTGCCAGATTGAGTATAAGGTTCTGTTTTGCCTGCCATCGCTGGAACTGCAGCTGCAGTTAAAAGTGCGATTACAGATAATTTCATGACGTTTTTCATTGCCTTTCCTCACAAACGTTGATTTAAAAACCGCTCACATCATACATTTTTTTAGCTTATATTCAATAATTAGCAATCGTTTGCTGTTTCAAAGTATGATCCACTTCACATTTTTTATTTATGAGTGAAGAATAAATCTACAATATAAATTTCCCTCTTGAATTTAATCAATTTGTCGCCATATAACGAACAACTTTTCACTTTATAAAGGACAGAACAATGACAACGATTGTAAGCGTACGTCGCAAAGGGCAAGTCGTCGTAGGCGGTGATGGACAAGTTTCTTTAGGCAATACCGTAATGAAAGGTAATGCCCGTAAAGTACGCCGTTTATATAATGGCAAAGTGCTTGCTGGTTTTGCGGGTGGAACGGCAGATGCATTTACACTTTTTGAATTATTTGAACGTAAACTGGAAATGCATCAAGGGCATTTGCTAAAAAGTGCGGTGGAATTAGCGAAAGATTGGCGTACAGATCGCGCACTTCGTAAGTTAGAAGCGATGTTAATTGTGGCGGATGAAAAAGAAAGTTTAATCATCACGGGTATTGGCGATGTAGTTCAACCAGAAGAAGATCAAATTTTAGCAATCGGATCGGGTGGTAACTATGCGTTGTCTGCAGCACGTGCGTTAGTGGAAAATACTGAACTTTCTGCACATGAAATTGTTGAAAAATCTTTAAGAATTGCTGGTGATATTTGCGTGTTCACAAATACCAATTTCACTATTGAAGAATTACCGAATTAAGGAAAAAGCTATGTCTGAAATGACTCCTCGTGAAATAGTTTCTGAATTAGATCAACATATTATTGGTCAAGCCGATGCAAAGCGTGCAGTGGCGATTGCTCTGCGTAATCGCTGGCGTCGTATGCAGCTTCAAGAACCTCTGCGTCACGAAGTAACCCCAAAAAATATCCTGATGATTGGCCCAACTGGTGTGGGTAAAACTGAAATTGCGCGCCGTTTGGCAAAATTAGCTAATGCACCATTTATCAAAGTAGAAGCAACGAAATTTACCGAAGTGGGTTACGTGGGGAAAGAGGTGGATTCCATTATTCGTGATTTAACGGATAGTGCGATGAAGCTTGTTCGCCAACAAGAAATTGCGAAGAACAGAGCAAGAGCTGAAGATGCAGCCGAAGAACGTATTTTGGATGCTTTACTTCCTCCAGCAAAAAATCAATGGGGCGAAGTTGAAAGCAATGATAACAATAGCACACGCCAAACATTCCGTAAAAAATTACGTGAAGGTCAATTAGATGATAAAGAAATCGAAATTGATGTATCGGCGGGAGTGTCTATGGGCGTTGAAATTATGGCTCCTCCAGGCATGGAAGAAATGACAAACCAGCTGCAATCATTGTTCCAAAATTTAGGTTCAGATAAAACGAAAAAACGCAAAATGAAAATTAAAGATGCGTTAAAAGCGTTGATTGATGATGAAGCAGCGAAATTAATTAACCCTGAAGAACTTAAACAAAAAGCCATTGATGCTGTAGAACAAAACGGTATCGTCTTCATCGATGAAATCGACAAAATTTGTAAGAAAGGCGAATACAGTGGGGCTGATGTATCGCGTGAAGGCGTGCAACGTGATTTACTTCCGTTAGTGGAGGGTTCGACAGTTAGCACCAAACACGGAATGGTAAAAACCGATCACATCTTATTTATTGCATCTGGTGCATTCCAAGTTGCCCGTCCTTCAGATTTGATTCCAGAGTTGCAGGGGCGTTTGCCGATTCGTGTTGAACTTACCGCATTAAGTGCGGCGGATTTTGAGCGTATTTTAACGGAGCCACATGCCTCTTTAACCGAGCAATACAAAGCACTAATGGCAACAGAAGGCGTGAATATTGAATTCACAACCGACGCAGTGAAGAAAATTGCTGAGGCTGCATTCCGAGTAAATGAAAAAACGGAAAATATCGGTGCGCGCCGTTTGCATACGGTAATGGAACGTTTAATGGATAAAATTTCTTTCAGTGCAAGTGATATGAATGGTCAAACGGTCAATATTGATGCGACTTATGTCGCAGATGCACTTGGCGAAGTGGTTGAAAATGAAGATTTGAGTCGTTTTATTCTTTAAAGATAAAAATTTTACATATAAAAGTGCGGTAAATTTTTACCGCACTTTTTGTTTTCAGCATAGAGAAACTAATTAGTTTTTAATTTACTCCAATATTTTTCATAAATATCAACAGCTTCTCCTACATCGCCTTGCATAATTCCTTTTTCTACTTCTTCCGCTGGTGGGAATAATTTTGGATCATTAGCCACTTCCGCACTTAGCAGTGTTTTCGCCCCATTATTTGGCATAGAAAAGCCCATACGTTCAATAACAATTTTTGCATTTTCAGGGCGAAGTAAAAAGTCGATGAACTTATGCGCCCCTTCCACGTTTTTTGCCGAACTTGGAATAGCGTAGTTATCCATCCAGAAAATAGCCCCTTCTTTTGGATAAACAAATTGCAAAGATGGATTTTCTTTCTGAGCTAAGTAAGCTGAACCATTCCAAATCATCCCAATTGTAGCTTCGCCTTGTACGTAAGGGACTTCTGGCGAATCAGAGTTAAAGGTCACTACATTTGGTAACAGTTTTTCTAAACGTTCATAAGCTGTTTTGATGTCTTCTTCATTGGTGGTATTTGGCGATTTACCATCAAGTAATAATGCTACGTGGAACACTTCACGCGCATCACTGGTCATAAGAACTTTACCTTTAAATTCAGGTTTCCATAAATCCGCCCAGCTCGTGATGGTTTTAGGATCAATTTCATCTGCATTAACTTCAATACCTGTTAAGCCGTAAACATAGGGTAATGAATATTTATTTTCTGGGTCGAATTCTTTATGTAATAAATGTTTAGGAATTTGATGAATATTGGTCAATTTACTTTGATCAATCGTTTGAAGCATCTTTTCCTTAATCATTTTATTTACGTAGTAACTTGATGGAAACACCAAATCATAGCCAGAGCCAGTATTTTGAGTAAGTTTGAGTTTCGCGTACATTTCTTCGTTGCTTTCAAAGGTAGAATAAATTACCTCGATGCCAGTTTCTTTAGAGAACTGTGCGACTAAATCAGAAGGGACATAGTCTGTCCAGTTATAGACGTAAAGTTTGTTGTTGGCAAAGGCTGAAACCGCGAAAAGTGCGGTGGTGGAAAGGAAAAGATTTTTGAGTGAGTGAGCAAAGAATTTTTTCAATTTATTGACCTCCAAGGGTTATGATTCATTATTCAACGCACAATTTTTGTGCGCGCGCAGTATAGCATTTTTTTCTAAAAGGTTTGACATATTTCCCTTTAGGGGTAAGATTTTGCCAGTTGTTTCCTAAGGGATTTTTTATGCTTAATTTTGCCTATCAAGAACACGTTCGCTCTTATTATTTCGATTCTCGCAACCAAGATTTTCAATTTCCCCCACTTACTCAAATTGAACATACTGATGTATGTGTGATCGGTGCGGGATTTTTTGGTTTATCTGCGGCATTAGAACTGGCTGAAAAAGGGAAAAAAGTCATTGTATTAGAGGGTGCTAGAGTAGGCTTTGGCGCTTCTGGTCGTAGTGGTGGGCAGGCAATTAATGGCTTTGAAGAAGGCATTGATGAATACGTTAAACAAGTTGGCGAAGATAAAGCGCATAAACTTTGGAATATGTCATTAGAGGCCATTGATATTATTGATGAACGTATTGAAAAATATGGCATTCAATGCGATTGGAAAAAAGGCTATGCCACATTGGCATTAAATGAACGCCGAATGGATGACTTAATCGAAATGGAAAAAGAAAGTCATAAAAATTTTGGCTATCAGAATATGCAACTTTGGGATAAGGCTAAATTAAAACAGCACTTAGGCAGTGATATTTATGTGGGCGGCTTATTTGATAGTAATTCAGGGCATTTGCATCCACTTAATTATTGTTTAGGTTTAGCGAAAGCTTGTGTCGATCTGGGTGTTCAAATTTTTGAACAATCTCCTGTCGTGGATATGGTTGAGAAAAATGGTTGCGTTGAGGTTAAAACAGCTAAAAGTGCGGTTATTTCTCAAGACGTTATTTTAGCCACCAATGCTTATATTGATGCGCTCCCGAAATCTATTCATCACGGAATTAATCGTAAAATATTACCTGTGGAAAGTTTTATTATCGCCACAGAGCCGTTAAGCCAAGCGGTTGCTGATTCTGTCATTAATAATGGCATGTCGGTGTGTGATAACAATTTATTATTAGACTATTATCGTTTAAGTGCTGACAATCGCTTGCTTTTTGGTAGTGATTCTAGCTCAGAAAAAGATATGGTCGCGATTATGCGGAAAAATATGTTGTGTGTATTTCCGCAACTTGAAAATGTAAAAATCGATTATGGCTGGGCTGGCCCGATTGATATGACCTTAAACTCAACGCCACATTTTGGTCGTATTTCTCCGCATATTTATTTTGCTCATGGTTATTCTGGTCACGGTGTTGCTTTGACTGGTCTTGCAGGGCGAATTGTAGCTGAGGCGATTTTGGGTGACGATGAACGTTTATCTATTTTTGAAGGACTGAAAGTCCCTTCTGTTTATGGTGGTCGAATTATCAAAGATCTTGCGACAAAGATTGGTGTGCAGTATTACAAGTTTTTAGATAAATACCGTTAAAATACAACAATGTTTTTCTAAAGCATTGCCATCAAAATTGACTAAAATAATTAATTTTTGTATGGACATAAATTCTAAATCAGTTAAAAACTTTACCGCACTTTAAAGCAAGAATTAAAATAATATTTTTCGCTACAATTTGTGTTTTCCATTAAGAGAGAAATATGTCAGAAAATTTGTTACTTTTCA
Organism: Haemophilus sp. HMSC066A11; assembly: GCF_001811665.1. NCBI lineage: Bacteria > Pseudomonadati > Pseudomonadota > Gammaproteobacteria > Pasteurellales > Pasteurellaceae > Haemophilus > Haemophilus sp. HMSC066A11. The sequence continues at coordinate 79,135 of NZ_KV805856.1, read as the reverse complement.
GCTTGTTAGCTGTTGTTATTATATTGATTTTATTACTTATTCTACGCCAGCAAAAATATACACATCTTCATCAAGAATTATTGAAAACGACTCAAGATTATAATCAGCTTGCCAGTAAATTTGATGAACTTAGTTGCATTAAAAACCAGTTTGAACAACAAACAATTAAAGTACAGACTGAAAATCAAGGACTGCAATATCGTTTAACTGAACGTGATGAACAAATACATCATCTCACGCAAGAACAACAAAATTTGACTGAAAAATTGACCGCACTTTCTCAAGAATTAACGGGGTTACAAACAACCTTAACAGAGAAAGAAAAATATTTTTCCGCACAACAACAGAACTTTGAACAATCCAAACAGCAGTTGGGCGTGGAATTTCAAAATCTAGCCAATCGGATTTTGGATGAAAAAAGTCGATCATTTAGTCAATCAAATCAAACGGCATTGGAAACCTTGCTCAAGCCTTTCCGTGAGCAAATTGAAGGTTTCCAAAAACGCGTCAATGAAATTCACTCCGAATCCGTGAAAGGCAATGCAGGCTTGGAAGCGGAAATTAAAAAAGTGCTGGAAATTGGTCTGAATATGTCGCAAGAGGCGAGTAATTTAACCTCTGCGCTGAAAGGCGAAAAGAAAACGTTAGGCAACTGGGGCGAAGTGCAATTAGAACGAGCATTGCAACTGGCAGGACTTGAAGAAAATGTACATTACCGCGCTCAAGCGCATTTTAAAGATGAACAAGGTGGACGAAATTACCCTGATTTTGTGTTGAATTTACCTGATGAAAAACACTTAATTATCGACAGCAAAATGTCGCTCGTGGCTTACGAAAGTGCGGTGAATTCTGAGGATGATTTTGAACGAGAGCGTTTACTGAAAGAACATATTTCTGCATTAAAAACCCATATTAACGATCTGCATAAAAAAGATTACAGCAATCTGATTGGCATGCGTAGCCCGAATTTTGTTCTTATGTTTATTGCGGTGGAACCTGCGTATATTGAGGCTTTAAAAGCTGATCCTGCCTTATTTAATTACGGTTATGAACGCAATGTAATTATGGTCTCTCACACTACGCTAATGCCGATTTTACGCACCGTGGCAAACCTCTGGCGTATCGAACGTGGTAATGCTGAAGCCAAAGAAATTGCTGAAAAAGCGGGCGAAATCTATAACCAAATTTGCTTGGTGGCAGAACGTTTAAGTAAACTCGGCAATACGCTTTCCACTGTCAGCAACCAATACAACAGCACCGTCACCGCACTTGTTGGCCAACAAGGTTTAGTTGGCAAAGTAGAACGATTTAAAACCCTTTCCGCAAAAGCCAATAAAACAATGCCCGATGTGGACTTATTGAATAATCAGCTGGATTTGGCTAGATTGAATGTCTTAAATCAAGAAAATCTTCAATAATTTATTCTCCGATTGAATGTAAATTTGGTCGGAGAATTTTTTATCCTATCTAGAAATTTTGTGATCAATATCCCAAATTTGAAATTTCTTAGTTGTTTTTCTATTTTTGTTATCTATATTTGTCCTATCGAAACGTTTCGACAAGAATGGAAAGAGGAAATATATGAAAAAAACAATGTTATTAAATGCACAACTTTCTCGTTGTATCGCTTCTGTTGGTCACACAGAAAGTTTGACGATTTGCGATGCGGGACTTCCAATTCCATTAAGTGTGGAACGTATCGATCTCGCATTAACTGCGGGAGTGCCAAGTTTTCTACAAACGTTGAATGTAGTAACGAATGAAATGTATGTTGAACGCGTTGTTATTGCAGAAGAAATTAAAGAAAAAAATCCAGAAATATTGACCGCACTTTTAACACAACTTCAACAACTTGAAAGCCATCAGGGTAATCAAATACAAGTGGAATTTGTATCACACGAAACTTTTAAAAAATTCACCCTCGAAAGTAAAGCTATTGTTCGTACTGGCGAATGTTCACCTTATGCCAATGTGATTTTATATTCTGGCGTGCCATTTTAATCAGGGTGAAATTATGGAAACTTTACTCAAAATTAGTGGTGTTGATAAGTCATTTCCAGGTGTGAAAGCCTTGAATAATGCCTGTTTATCTGTTTACGCTGGACGCGTAATGGCATTGATGGGGGAAAATGGGGCGGGTAAATCGACTTTGATGAAGGTGCTTACTGGTATTTATTCTAAAGATGCAGGCACAATTGAGTATCTTAATCGATCAGTTAATTTCAATGGACCTAAAGCCTCACAGGAAGCTGGCATTAGTATTATTCACCAAGAACTGAATTTGGTCGGTAATCTCACGATTGCAGAAAACATTTTCCTTGGTCGTGAATTTAAAACCTCGTGGGGAGCGATTAACTGGCAGAAAATGCACCAAGAAGCAGACAAGCTACTTGCGCGTTTGGGGGTAACTCACAGCAGTAAACAGCTTTGCGCTGAACTTTCTATTGGTGAGCAACAAATGGTGGAGATAGCCAAAGCCTTAAGTTTTGAATCCAAAGTTATCATTATGGATGAACCAACCGATGCGCTCACAGATACGGAAACCGAAGCCCTATTCAATGTGATTCGTGAACTCAAAGCAGAAAATCGTGGCATTGTTTATATCTCTCATCGTTTAAAAGAAATTTTCCAAATTTGTGATGATGTGACGGTTTTACGCGATGGTCAATTTATCGGTGAACGCATTGTGGCAGAAATTACAGAAGATGATTTAATTGAAATGATGGTTGGTCGTCGTCTTGATGAACAATATCCGCATTTATCACAAGAAAAAGGCGAATGTGTATTGGATGTGAAACATGTGAGCGGAAGCGGCATTGATGATGTTTCCTTCAAATTGCATGCTGGTGAAATTGTTGGTGTCTCGGGCTTAATGGGCGCGGGTAGAACGGAACTCGGCAAGCTACTTTACGGTGCTTTGCCAAAAACGGCGGGAAAAGTGCGGTTAAAAAATCAAGAGATTGAGAATCTCAGTCCGCAAGATGGTTTGGATAATGGTATTGTATATATTTCTGAAGATCGTAAAGGTGATGGCTTGGTTTTAGGCATGTCAGTAAAAGAAAATATGTCGCTCACATCGCTCGATCATTTTTCACAAAAAGGCAGTATTCGTCATCAAGCGGAAAAAATGGCAGTAGATGACTTTATTCTGATGTTTAACATTAAAACACCTAATCGTGATCAACAAGTAGGTTTGCTATCTGGTGGAAATCAACAAAAAGTGGCAATTGCTCGTGGATTAATGACTCGCCCAAATGTGTTGATTTTAGATGAACCAACTCGTGGCGTAGATGTTGGCGCGAAGAAAGAAATTTATCAGTTGATTAACGAATTTAAGAAAGAGGGCTTGAGTATTTTAATGATCTCATCTGATATGCCAGAAGTGCTTGGTATGAGCGATCGAGTGTTGGTAATGCGTGAAGGTAAAATTAGTGCAGAATTTTCTCGTGAAGAGGCAACACAAGAAAAGTTATTAGCAGCAGCTATTGGTAAATAAGAGTAGGTAAGTATGATGAAAAATGAAATATCTAATTTTCAAATAGGAAGATTTTTGATTGAACAGCGTTCTTTTATTGCGTTGATTATTCTTATTGCGATTGTATCAATGATTAATCCTGATTTTTTTAGCGTAGATAATATTTTGAATATTTTACGCCAAACTTCGGTTAATGCGATTATTGCAGTGGGTATGACTTTCGTTATTTTAATTGCAGGTATAGATCTTTCTGTTGGATCTGTATTGGCATTGACAGGTGCAATCGCCGCTTCAATGGTGAGTATCGAATTGCCTATTTTTTTAGTCATTCCTGTGGTTTTATTGATTGGAACACTTCTTGGTGGCATAAGTGGTGTAATTGTAGCAAAGGGAAAAGTTCAGGCTTTTATTGCTACCTTGGTTACCATGACCTTACTGCGTGGTATAACAATGGTTTATACAGATGGTCGCCCTATTACGACAGGTTTTTCGGATAATGCTGATCTATTTGCTAGCATTGGTACAGGCTATGTTTTAGGTATCCCAGTACCAATTTGGATTATGAGTATCGTGTTTGCGGTTGCTTGGTATATTTTAAAACACACACCAATCGGTCGCTATATTTATGCTTTAGGTGGAAATGAGGCAGCGACCCAACTTTCTGGTATTAACGTCAATAAAATCAAAGTATTTGTTTTTGCGGTGAGTGGATTTCTTTCTGCGCTGGCGGGTTTAATTGTAACTTCACGTTTATCTTCCGCTCAACCCACTGCTGGCGTATCTTATGAATTAGATGCAATTGCCGCCGTGGTAGTCGGTGGAACCAGTTTGATGGGGGGGAAAGGTCGTGTAATGGGAACTCTCATCGGTGCATTAATCATCGGATTTTTAAACAATGCATTAAATTTATTAGATATTTCATCTTACTATCAAATGATAGCAAAAGCGTTGGTTATTTTGGTTGCTGTTTTAGCCGATAACTATCTTGGTACAAAAAAACTGTAACTCACTTTAAGGAGAAACTATGAAAAAACTAACCGCACTTACTTCTGCTGTATTATTAGGTTTGGCTGTTTCTAGCTCTGCTTCTGCACAAGACACAATCGCTTTGGCAGTATCTACATTAGATAACCCATTTTTTGTAACGTTAAAAGATGGCGCACAGAAAAAAGCGGATGAATTAGGTTATAAGTTAGTCGTGCTTGATTCACAAAATGACCCTGCTAAAGAATTAGCTAATGTCGAAGATTTAACTGTGCGTGGTGCAAAAATATTATTGATCAATCCAACTGATTCTGAAGCTGTTGGCAACGCAGTGGCGATTGCAAACCGTAAGCATATTCCAGTAATTACATTAGATCGTGGCGCAGCTAAAGGAAACGTAGTGAGCCATATTGCATCTGACAATATCGCAGGTGGTAAAATGGCAGGTGATTTTATCGCACAGAAATTAGGCGATAATGCCAAGGTGATTCAACTTGAAGGTATTGCAGGAACATCTGCGGCACGCGAACGAGGTGAGGGTTTCAAACAAGCTATTGATGCTCATAAATTCAATGTGCTTGCCAGTCAGCCAGCAGATTTTGATCGAACAAAAGGTTTGAATGTAACGGAAAATTTGTTGGCATCTAAAGGTGATGTTCAAGCAATTTTTGCGCAAAATGATGAAATGGCATTAGGTGCATTGCGTGCGGTGAAAGCAGCAAATAAAAAAGTCCTTATCGTAGGTTTTGATGGTACCGATGATGGTGTTAAAGCGGTAAAAAGTGGCAAAATGGCGGCAACTATCGCACAACAACCCGAGCTTATTGGTTCATTAGGTGTTGTTACCGCTGATAAAATCTTAAAAGGCGAAAAAGTTGAAGCGAAAATTCCAGTAGATTTGAAAGTAATAAGTGAATAATCTATCTACTAAATAAGCTCGTTATATCATATTATGGGGCAAATTATATTTGTCCCATTGTGTAGAAAGAAAAAATATAACAATACAGGATAAAATAATGAGAAAAACCCTCACGGTTCTCGGTAGTATTAATGCTGATCATGTGATTTCTGTTCCTTATTTTTCTAAGCCTGGCGAAACATTAACTGGTGATAATTACCAGCTTGTCTATGGTGGAAAAGGTGGAAATCAGGCGGTAGCTGCTGCTCGGTTAGGGGCAAATGTAGAGTTTATTGGCTGTGTTGGCTCTGATGTTATCGGCGAAACAATGAAAAATGCGTTTGCGCAAGAAGGAATTGATACAACCCATATTAATACCGTTTCACAGGAAATGACGGGAATGGCATTTATTCAAGTTGCCCAATCGGGCGAGAACAGTATTGTGCTGGCTAGCGGTGCAAATGCACATTTGGGTGAGATGGTTGTTCGTCAAAGTGAGGCACAAATTGCACAATCGGATTGCTTGTTAATGCAATTAGAAACCCCACTTTCTGGTGTGGAGCTGGCTGCTCAAATCGCTAAGAAAAATGGTGTTAAGGTTGTGCTAAATCCTGCTCCAGCGCAGATTTTATCGGACGAATTATTGAGTTTGATTGATATTATTACACCAAATGAAACTGAAGCTGAAATCCTGACGGGGATAGCGGTAACCGACGACGAGCAAAGTGCGGTGAAAGCTGCGAGTGTTTTTCACGATAAAGGCATTCAAACCGTAATGATTACCCTTGGCGCGAAAGGTGTGTTTGTCAGTCGAAAAGGTAAAAGCCGCATCATTAAGGGCTTTTGTGTGCAAGCAATAGATACTACCGCAGCTGGTGATACATTTAATGGCGGTTTTGTTACGGCTTTATTGGAAGAAAAAGCCTTTGATGAAGCCATTCGTTTTGGGCAAGCTGCCGCTGCGATTAGTGTGACGAAAAAAGGGGCTCAATCCTCTATTCCAACGCGTCAAGAAACTTTGGAATTTCTTGAACACGCTTAAAGTGCGGTGAATTTTTAGGGTGTTTTTATGGCGACAATGAAAGATATTGCACGACTGGCGCAAGTTTCGACTTCCACAGTTTCACATGTCATTAATGGATCGCGTTTTGTTAGCGATGAAATTCGTGAGAAAGTGATGCGTATTGTCGCTGAACTGAATTACACCCCTTCAGCTGTTGCACGAAGCCTTAAGGTGCGCGAAACCAAAACTATCGGACTACTTGTCACCGCAACAAATAATCCCTTCTTTGCGGAAGTGATGGCTGGCGTGGAGCAATATTGTCAGAAAAATCAATATAATCTTATTATTGCTACAACGGGTGGAGATGCCAAACGCCTACAACAAAATCTGCAAACTCTAATGCACAAACAAGTGGATGGTTTGCTTTTGATGTGTGGTGATAGCCGTTTTCAGGCTGATATAGAGTTAGCCATTTCGCTGCCACTCGTTGTGATGGACTGGTGGTTTACTGAGTTAAATGCAGATAAAATACTCGAAAATTCAGCACTTGGTGGCTATTTGGCGACAAAAGCATTAATTGATGCAGGACATCGTAAAATTGGCATTATTACGGGGAATCTCAAAAAGTCTGTCGCACAAAATCGTTTGCAAGGTTATAAAAATGCGCTCTCGGAAGCAAAAATTGCGTTAAATCCTCATTGGATTGTCGAAAGTCATTTTGACTTTGAAGGCGGTGTACTTGGCATACAATCTTTACTTACTCAATCTTCACGTCCAACAGCAGTTTTTTGTTGTAGTGACACCATTGCTGTTGGTGCATATCAAGCTATTCAACAACAAGGCTTACGTATTCCGCAAGATCTTTCAATTATGGGCTATGATGACATTGAATTGGCTCGTTATCTCTCACCTCCCCTTTCCACCATTTGCCAACCGAAAGCTGAACTTGGCAAACTCGCTGTTGAAACACTATTGCAACGAATTAAAAATCCTAATGAAAATTACCGCACTTTGGTTTTAGAACCAACTTGTGTGTTAAGAGAGTCTATTTACAGTTTCAAATAAATTAGAATAACTCAATTTCCTTATTGCTATTTTCAAAAAAACTGCTATTTTCTTGCGGTTTTTTTGTTTATTTAACCCACTGTTTAATTTAGGAATAAAATCTTATGAAAGAAAACAAACCTGTTGATCCTTATGCGAAATATAACGAACAATCGAATATTATCGCGAAAATAATTTTTGCTAGTCGCTGGTTGCAAGTGCCGATTTATTTAGGCTTGATTGTCACCCTTGCAATCTACTCTTATAAATTTATCAAAGGATTATGGGAGTTAGTGATTAATGTAAATGATATGGATTCCAACACAATTATGTTAGGTGTGTTGAATTTGATTGATGTCGTGATGATCGCCAACTTGCTTGTGATGGTAACCATCGGCGGTTATGAAATCTTTGTATCTAAATTGCGTACGCGTAATCATCCTGATCAACCTGAATGGATGAGCCATGTAAATGCGACTGTGCTGAAAGTTAAACTTTCTATGTCTATTATCGGCATTTCATCTATCCATATGTTGCAAACTTTTGTGAATGCAAGCAATATGCCAGAAAAAACGATGATGTGGCAATTATTGTTGCACTTGGGCTTTTTAGTGTCGGCAATTGCTTTAGCTTATACGGACAAAATTTTGTATAGCACAAGCCATAAAACACATTAAAAATTTACCGCACTTTTAATCCCGTTCAAATTGAACGGGGTTTTATATATCATATAGTTACAATTTAATTTTTTAGTATGATACGCCGTTTAGAATAGGAAAGCTTAAATAAAATACTAAGATGTTAATCAAGTAGAAATTAATCTTCTAAATCTAGAGGCTCTTGCGAAAGTATAATTCCTGTCAGATCTGCGTAAATATAATCTTCTGGGAAAAAGGTTACGCCACCAAAATTCACTGGAATATCACTCTCGCCAGCACTGCTTTCATCTGCACTGACTGGAATTGGCGCAAGGGCATGAATACCAATATCGAGGTTTTCTAATTGCTGAATTTGGCGTACTGCACCATATACAATAATGCCTTCCCAACCATTATCAACGGCAAGTTGAGCCAATTCTGCATCAATCAAACCACGGCGTACCGCACCACCGCCATCAATGACAAGCACTCGACCTTCGCCGTTTTCTTCTAATACTTCAGCAATTAATCCATTACTTTCAAAGCATTTTACCGTAGTGACTTTACCGTAAAAATGACTTACGCCACCAAAGCTTGAAAAAATTGGCTCCACGACATCCACTTGTTCTGCATAAAGATCGCAAAGTTCTGAAGTATCAATAAACATAACTTTCCCCTATCAATTGTTGAAATGTTGTTTGCTTTAGTATATGCCGATTTAGCCGATAAGCAAGCCTAAACTAAACAAGATATTGATTAATAAAGAAATCATAGACATTTGAGCCAACATTGGACGCAATTCACTTGGCTGCTGACTGCGATAAACAAAGATCGCATGTTTAGCCAACAACGGCATTGCCAATACAAATAAATAATTTGTCCAAGAAATGGCCGTTGCCACCGCAAATGCTAAATAACATAAGGCTGCCACACTTAATAAAATACAGTGGTAAACTCGCCCCTTATATGCACCTAAACGAACGGCTAAGGTATTTTTGCTAGCTTTCGCATCCTGTTCAATATCGCGTAAATTATTGATATTTAATACCGCACTTGCCAATAAGCCAGAACCAATAGCAGGCAAAATAATGTGGCTAGCAATACTGTGAGTTTGCAAATAATAAGTACCGCCAACACCAAGCAAACCAAAAAATACCAACACAGAAATATCGCCCAAGCCCATATAGCCATAAGGTTTTACCCCAACTGTGTAAGTAATGGCAGCAACAATAGCTAAAATTCCAAGCCCAGCGAAAGCGAATAAATCTGAGAGGTTTTCATAAGCGATTCCAATCAAGAAACTTCCTGAAAGAAAACTTGCCATCACCATTAGAATTAATCCCCATTTCAGTTCTTTTGCTGAAATTGCGCCTTTTTGAATGCCACGTAATGGCCCAATACGTTCTTCAGTATCTGAACCTTTTTGATGATCCCCATAATCATTGGCAAAATTAGAAAGCACCTGCAATAAAATTGTCGTGAGTAAACAAAGCGCCATTACAAGCCCATTAAAACCTTGTGGATTCGCCCAATAACCTAATGCCGAACCCGTGAAAATCGATGCCAACGCTAAGGGCAAAGTTTTTGGTCGAGCCGTTTCCCACCACATTTTCAATTTTTCATTTGTCATTTTTTTTGACCGCACTTTTGATTACAATAAGCCGCGTATTCTACACTAAGACACCCAATTTATGAATGATTTAACCTTATCGCCTATCGCCATTATCCACACGCCTTATAAAGAAAAATTCTCCGTACCACGCCAACCTAATTTAGTTGAAGACGGAGTAGGCATTGTAGAGCTCTTACCGCCTTATAATTCGCCTGAAGCCGTGAGAGGATTAGAACAATTCAGCCACCTTTGGTTAATTTTTCAGTTCGACCAAATCCAACAAGGAAAATGGCAACCCACCGTACGCCCTCCACGGTTAGGCGGTAATCAACGCGTTGGCGTGTTTGCTTCGCGTGCAACACACCGCCCAAATCCTCTTGGTTTATCCAAAGTTAAATTACATCAAGTAGAATGCATCAACGGTAACGTTTTTCTCCATTTAGGTGCGGTGGATTTAGTGGATGGCACGCCCATTTTCGATATCAAACCCTATATTGCCTATGCGGATAGTGAGCCAAATGCGCAATCGAGCTTTGCCCAAGAAAAACCACCAGTAAAACTGACTGTTGAATTTACCGAGCAAGTCAAAAGTGCGGTAAAAAAACGAGAAGAAAAACGACCGCACTTAAGTCGTTTTATTCGCCAAGTGCTAGAGCAAGATCCGCGTCCAGCCTATCAACAAGGTAAACCGAGTAATCGTATTTATGGAATGAGTTTGTATGAATTTAATGTGAAATGGCGAATTAAAGCGGGTACGCTTGATTGTGTAGAAGTAATTGAAATAGAAAAAGACAAATAGATGGAATATATAATTAAGGCAGGTAATCCCTGCCTTAGTTAATTTAAATTTCTTATTTTAGGAAAAATTGCCCTTTAGCTAATTTAATAATTGTCATTAGAACTAATAAGCCAATCATTACATTTGAGAAAACAAAGGCAAAAATAGACACACCTTGTAAAACATTGCCATGATAGAAAGCGGTAGCACTGTTTGCCATAGACGCTAATCCGAATGAGAATCCCCATAAGCCAATGCTAAGTCCTTTTTCCACAATCCAAGGGAATAATCGCAATAAGAAAAATAATTGCAAAAATCCATATCCCCAAAGGATTTTAACTAAAGTATCCACTTCGCCATGATTGAGTGACAAATAAGCGGATACACATACAAACGAAGGCGCTAAAACAATCCCTATGGTGGCTCTAAATTGTGGCTCAAGAGATGAAATACGTAAATGTTGTAATAATACAGGTTCAAAAATAATCCAAGCAATCATTCCTGCGCCAAAGAATAAGTAGCCTAAATCGTTGTAGCCAAGTAATGCTAATGAACTTGCACTGGTAAAATTAGCAGCTACCGCAGGCAAATAAAACGGAGGTCGAGTAGATTTTTGCTCAAATACACCACCTTGCCATAATTCACTGACACGTAATGTTGAGAAAAGTAATTGACCAATCGTTCCAATCCAAATTAAAACTTCAGCAATTAAAGGATTCCAACGATAAAGAATATCGCCTACCAACATAGTTGTAATAGGAATCAATGCAATAAAGGAAAAACGAACTGGGCTATGATACTCTGCACGAACTTCCTCAAAGTAATAACGAAGTTTATACGCATACATTAAAATAAATAAAATCCAGACCGCACTTGCTACAATGCCAAGAACATCACTTACCATTCGCGCAGCAGGAAATAAGTTTTCTAAATGAAACCAAGCTAAAGATAAGGCTGCCAAACCAAGAGGAATACCGAAATATCCTGTTGGAAGAGGAAAAGGCTTTGTTGTATTCATAGTATGATCCTTATTTTGAAAAATATGAGCAAAGTGTAACATAACTATCAACAACAGACGTTTCTAAAAGTCTCAAATTTTTGTGAAATTTCTATAGAGAAACATACTTGTTGTTCTGGCATAAAACCTCTACCCATTTTCATAAAAATAAAAAACCCGAACTTTCATTCGGGTTTTCTTATACAGGGAATTAATTATTCCGCATCATCTGCCATGTTAAGCATTTCAGCTAAGTTCGCACTAGCATCATCTGCAGTCATGACAAATTCATCAGCGATAGCGGCTTCATCTTCTTCAGATAATTTCGCTACGACATCATCTACTAAACAATGTTTGTGACGATTTTGATGATACGCAAAACCTGTACCCGCAGGAATTAATCGACCTACGATTACGTTCTCTTTCAAGCCACGTAATTCATCACGTTTACCTGCCACTGCTGCTTCGGTAAGAACACGAGTAGTTTCTTGGAACGATGCGGCAGAGATGAAGGATTCAGTCGCAAGAGACGCTTTGGTGATACCCAATAATTCACGTTCAAATTCAACTGGTAGTTTGCCTTCTGCTTCGCGTTGGCGATTAACAATTTTCACGCGAGCCACTTCGACTTGTTCCCCTTCAAGGAATTCTGAGTCGTAAGCTTTAGTAATTACCGCTTTACGTAACATTTGACGAACGATAACTTCGATATGTTTATCGTTGATTTTTACCCCTTGTAAGCGGTAAACATCTTGCACTTCGTTCACGATGTATTCAGTTACTGCACGCACGCCACGTAAACGTAAAATGTCATGTGGTGTTTCAGCACCATCAGAAATTACGTCGCCACGTTGTACCATTTCGCCTTCAAATACGTTGAGCTGACGCCATTTTGGAATCATTTCTTCGTAAGTTTCGCCTTCTGTAGGAGTAATTAATAAACGGCGTTTACCTTTAGTTTCTTTACCGAAAGACACGATACCAGAAATTTCAGCCAAGATAGCGGGTTCTTTTGGTTTACGTGCTTCAAATAAATCCGCAACGCGTGGTAGACCACCGGTAATATCTTTAGTACCCACAGATTCTTGTGGAATACGTGCTAATGGTTCCCCTACTTTCACTGCTGCGCCATCGTCTAAACTTACGATTGCTTTACCAGGTAAGAAGTATTGTGCAAGAACATCAGTTTCAGGTAAGAAAATATCGTTGCCATTTGCATCAACTAATTTAATAGTTGGACGTAAATCTTTACCCGCAGTTGCACGTTCACCCACATCTTGAACCACGATTGATGATAAACCTGTTAATTCATCTGTTTGACGCGTCACAGTTAAACCATCAATAATATCTACAAATTTCACAAAACCAGATACTTCAGAGACAACTGGCATTGTATGTGGATCCCAATTTGCGATAGTTTCGCCTGCAGTGACTTCTTGACCGTCACCTTTGCTTAATACCGCACCATAAGGCACTTTATAATGTTCTTTAGTACGACCAAATGCATCAGTAATAGTTAATTCCGTGTTACGAGAAGTTAATATTAGTTTGCTTTCATCGTTAGTCACGAATTTTGCATTCATTAAATGCACTGTACCAGTGTTTTTAACTTGCACACTAGATTCTTTCGCTGCCGCAGATGCCGCACCACCAATATGGAACGTACGCATTGTTAGCTGTGTACCTGGCTCACCGATAGATTGAGCGGCAATAACGCCCACCGCTTCGCCTTGGTTGATTAAATGACCACGCGCAAGATCACGACCATAACATTTCGCACATACACCAAAATCAGTATCACAAGTTACAACAGAACGTACTTTTACGCTATCTACAGAGTTTGCATCCAACACATCACAGAGTTTTTCATCTAATAAGGTGTTACGCGGAATTAATACTTCTTCTGTACCTGGTTTTAAAATATCTTCTGCAGCAACACGACCTAATACTAATTCACGAAGTGGCACTTTTTCATCTCCACCTTCAATTAATGGGGTCATGACTAAGCCTTCGTGCGTACCACAGTCATCTTCTACAATCACTAAGTCTTGTGCCACATCAACTAAACGACGAGTTAAGTAACCTGAGTTCGCTGTTTTTAATGCCGTATCCGCCAAACCTTTACGAGCACCGTGGGTTGAAATAAAGTACTGTAATACGTTCAAACCTTCACGGAAGTTTGCTGTAATTGGGGTTTCAATGATCGAGCCATCTGGACGAGCCATCAAACCACGCATACCTGCTAACTGACGAATCTGAGCTGCAGAACCACGCGCACCAGAATCAGCCATCATAAAGATACTGTTAAAGGACGCTTGTTTTTCAGGATTACCTTCACGATTGATGACTTCTTCTTGAGATAAGTTTTCCATCATCGCTTTCGCTACGCGCTCATTCGCGGCAGCCCAAATATCGATTACTTTATTATAGCGTTCGCCTGCCGTCACAAGACCTGATTGGAATTGTTCTTGGATCTCAGCTACTTCTTCTTCCGCTGCAGAAATAATTTCGTATTTCTTCGCTGGAATTTCCATATCATCAATACCAACTGATGACCCAGAACGTGCCGCATACGCAAAACCGGTATACATAATTTGGTCAGCAAACATTACCGCTTCTTTTAAACCTAAACGACGATATGCTTCGTTAATCAGTTTAGAAATGGCTTTTTTACCTAATGTTTGGTTGAACAATGAATAAGGCATGCCTTTCGGCGCGATCATCCATAAGATTGCACGACCGATAGTTGTATCAGTCAGCGTGGTTTTCGCATCAAATTCGCCCGCTTCATTTTTCACATATTCAGTAATACGCACTTTCACGCGAGAATGTAATTCTGCTTCGCCTGTACGATATGCTTTTTCAGCTTCACGAGGATCTTGCAATAACATACCTTCGCCTTTACCGTTCACTTTTTCGCGGGTCATATAGTAAAGACCTAATACCACGTCTTGTGATGGAACGATAATAGGATCACCATTTGCTGGAGAAAGCACGTTATTGGTGGACATCATCAACGCACGAGCTTCTAATTGCGCTTCAAGGGTTAATGGAACGTGTACCGCCATTTGGTCACCATCGAAGTCTGCGTTGAACGCAGCACAAACGAGTGGGTGTAATTGAATCGCTTTACCTTCGATTAAGATCGGTTCAAACGCTTGGATACCCAAACGGTGAAGTGTTGGCGCACGGTTCAATAGAATCGGATGTTCACGAATAACTTCTGCAAGAATATCCCAAACGATCGCATCTTCACGCTCAACCATTTTCTTAGCCGCTTTGATTGTCGTAGCATAACCACGGCTTTCTAATTTCGCGTAGATAAACGGACGGAATAATTCCAATGCCATTTTCTTAGGTAAACCACATTGGTGTAAGTGCAAGTATGGACCAACAGTGATTACAGAACGACCAGAGTAATCAACACGTTTACCTAATAAGTTTTGACGGAAACGACCTTGTTTACCTTTGATCATATCCGCTAATGATTTTAATGGACGACGGTTAGAACCCGTAATTGCACGACCGCGACGACCATTATCTAATAAGGCATCAACAGATTCTTGTAACATACGTTTTTCGTTGCGCACAATAATATCTGGCGCAATTAAATCTAATAAACGTTTTAAACGATTGTTACGGTTGATTACACGACGATATAAATCGTTCAGATCTGAAGTCGCAAAACGACCACCATCAAGTGGTACTAATGGGCGTAAATCTGGTGGAAGAACTGGCAATACAGTCATAACCATCCATTCTGGTTTATTACCAGATTGAACAAATGCTTCTAATAATTTTAAGCGTTTAGTGATTTTTTTACGTTTAGTTTCAGAGTTAGTTTCTTGTAATTCTTCACGTAATTTTTCACATTCAGCTTCAAGATCCATACCTTTTAAGAGATCTTGAATCGCTTCGGCACCCATTTTCGCTTCAAATTCATCTTGCCAACGATCTTCAGCGTCAAGGTATTGTTCTTCTGTTAATAATTGACCGCGCTCTAAGTCCGTCATACCTGGTTCGGTCACGATGTACATTTCAAAATAAAGTACACGTTCGATATCGCGCAATGGCATATCTAAAAGTAAACCGATACGAGACGGCAATGATTTTAAGAACCAAATATGTGCAACTGGCGATGCAAGTTCAATATGACCCATACGTTCACGACGAACTTTAGTTTGAGTGACTTCAACACCACATTTTTCACAAATCACACCACGGTGTTTTAAACGTTTATATTTACCACATAAACATTCGTAATCTTTTACAGGCCCGAAGATACGCGCACAGAAAAGACCATCACGTTCAGGTTTGAACGTACGGTAGTTAATGGTTTCAGGTTTCTTCACTTCACCAAATGACCAAGAACGGATCATATCTGGGGAAGCTAACCCAATTTTAATCACATCAAAATCTTCACTGGTTTTTGATTGTGCTTTTAAAAACTTAACTAAGTCTTTCACAAATGTTCTCCTGTCGGAGTTAAAGGTTTAAAGTGCGGTTAAAAATTTCGGAGAATTTTGACCGCACTTCGGCGATTTATTGTTTCGTCATTCTTTCTCTTCGCTCCCCCTGTTTACGGGGGAAGGCAAGAATGAAATTACTCTTCGTCTAACTCAATATTTAAACCAAGTGAGCGGATTTCTTTCATAATTACGTTGAAAGATTCCGGTGTGCCTGGGTCCATATGTTGATTGCCACTTACGATATTTTTATACATCTTCGTACGACCATTCACATCATCGGATTTCACAGTTAGCATTTCTTGTAAGGTGTAGGCTGCACCATATGCTTCAAGTGCCCATACCTCCATCTCACCGAAACGCTGACCACCAAATTGTGCTTTACCACCCAATGGCTGTTGTGTAACAAGGCTATAAGAACCTGTTGAACGAGCGTGCATTTTATCATCAACTAAGTGGTTCAATTTGAGCATGTACATATAACCTACGGTTACTGGACGTTCAAATTTCTCGCCAGTACGACCATCGTAAAGGGTAATTTGACCTGAAGTTGGTAATCCACCAAGTTTTAATAGTTCTTTGATTTCCGCTTCGTCTGCACCATCGAACACTGGCGTTGCAACTGGTAAGCCTTTACGTAAATTTCCCGCTAAACGCAATACTTCTTCATCAGTAAAAGTGCTTAAATCCACTTTTTGTGAACCATTACCTAATAAATCGTATGCTTTTTGGATATAGCTACGTAATTTTTCCACTTCTTGTTTTTGTTTAAGCATTGTATTGATTTGATCACCAATACCTTTTGCCGCTAAACCTAAGTGAGTTTCAAGGATCTGACCGATGTTCATACGAGACGGTACGCCCAGTGGGTTTAATACGATTTCAACTGGCTGACCATTTTCATCGTATGGCATATCTTCAACTGGGTTAATTTTCGAGATAACACCTTTGTTACCGTGACGACCCGCCATTTTATCTCCCGGCTGGATTTGACGTTTCACTGCAAGGTAAACTTTCACAACTTTTAATACGCCCGGTGCAAGATCATCGCCTTTAATGATTTTCTTACGTTTCACTTCAAGTTTATGTTCAAACTCTTTACGAAGTTCTTCGTATTGCTCAGCAAGCTGTTCTAATTGGTTTTGTTTTTCTTCATCTGCAATGGTTTGTTCTAACCATTTAGTGCGATCTAATTTATCTAATTGCGCTGCATCAGCACCACTAGAAATAAGAAGATTACGCACACGAGCAAATAAACCAGCTTCTAAAATCTCTAACTCTTCAGTTAAATCTTTTTTCGCTTCACGAAGTTGCATTTCTTCGATTTCTAATGCACGTTTATCTTTTTCTACGCCGTCACGAGTGAAGACTTGAACATCAATAACCGTACCTGATGTACCATTTGGCACGCGTAATGAAGAATCTTTCACATCGGAAGCTTTTTCCCCAAAGATTGCACGTAACAATTTTTCTTCTGGGGTTAATTGAGTTTCGCCTTTAGGGGTTACTTTACCTACTAAGATGTCGCCACCTTTAACTTCAGCGCCGACATAAACGATACCAGATTCATCAAGTTTACTTAATGCAGACTCCCCTACATTTGGAATATCTGCCGTAATTTCTTCTGAACCTAATTTAGTATCACGCGCAACACAAGATAACTCTTGAATGTGAATTGTAGTAAAACGGTCTTGTTGAACAACACGTTCAGAAACTAACATTGAGTCTTCAAAGTTATAGCCGTTCCAAGGCATGAACGCTACGCGAATATTTTGACCTAATGCAAGTTCCCCTAAATCAGTTGAAGGACCGTCTGCTAATACTTCACCACGATTAATTGGATCGCCTAAATTCACACAAGGAATTTGGTTAATACAAGTATTTTGGTTAGAACGGGTATATTTGATTAAGTTATAAATATCAATACCAGCTTCACCTGCAATGGTTTCATCTTCATTTACTTTAATAACAATACGAGACGCATCGACGTACTGAACTGTACCTCCACGTTTTGCAACAACCGCAACACCTGAGTCAAGTGCAATTGGTTTTTCCATACCTGTACCAACTAATGGTTTGTCAGCACGTAATGTTGGAACTGCTTGACGTTGCATGTTCGCACCCATCAACGCACGGTTCGCATCGTCATGCTCAAGGAATGGAATTAATGCAGCCGCAACAGATACCACTTGTTGTGTCGAAACATCCATATAGTGAATATCTTCGGGTTTATATAAACCAGATTCACCACGTTCACCACGAGCAGTAACGAAAGCATCAGTAAAACGGTTATTTTCGTCTAAGTTTGAGTTTGCCTGTGCAATGATGTAGTTTGCTTCATCAATTGCAGATAAGTATTCAATTTCTTCAGTAACTTGACCATCAACCACTTTACGATATGGTGTTTCTAAGAAACCATAATCATTAGTACGTGCAAAAGCAGAAAGTGAGTTGATCAAACCGATGTTTGGACCTTCAGGGGTTTCAATCGGACATAAACGACCATAGTGAGTATTATGTACGTCACGCACTTCAAAGCCTGCACGCTCACGCGTTAAACCGCCCGGACCTAATGCAGAAATACGACGTTTGTGTGTCACTTCTGACAATGGGTTGTTTTGATCCATAAATTGCGAAAGCTGTGAAGAACCAAAGAATTCTTTTACTGCCGCAGAAATCGGTTTCGGGTTAATTAAGTCTTGCGGTGTGATTGCATCTAAATCACCTAAAGATAAGCGTTCTTTCACCGCTCTTTCAACACGCACTAAACCGATACGGAATTGGTTTTCAGCCATTTCGCCCACGCTACGGATACGACGGTTACCCAAATGGTCAATATCGTCTACTTCGCCACGACCATTACGGATGTCGATCAATTTACGCATTACCGCAATAATATCTTCATTGCTTAAAATACCCGCACCTTCCCCTTCTGGAAAAGCTAAAGAACGGTTGAACTTCATACGACCTACTGTAGATAAATCATAACGTTCTGCAGAGAAGAATAAATTATTGAATAACGCTTCTGAAGATTCTGGTGTTGGTGGCTCGCCCGGACGCATCATACGATAAATTTCGTAAAGCGCACTGGTTTTGTCATAAGTTGGATCGACACGTAGCGTTTCAGAAATATATGGACCGTAATCTAAATCATTAGTAAATAAAGTTTCGATCGTGGTGTAACCAGCTTGTGCTAATTTTGCAAGAGTCTCTAAAGAAATCTCACCATTTGCAGGACAAATAATTTCGCCAGACTCTAAATCAACATAATCTTTCGACGCAACTTTACCTAAAATATATTCAGAAGGCACAACCACTTGTGAGATATTATCTTTTTCTAATGCTTTAATGTGACGAGCAGTGATGCGACGACCACGTTCAACATACACTTTGCCATTTGCTTCAATATCAAAAGAAGCCGTTTCACCACGTAAACGTTCTGGCACTAAAGTCATTAACAATTTATCGCCAGAGATTTCAAAGGTAATTTTATCAAAGAATAAGTTTAAGATTTCTTCAGTGGTGTAGCCTAATGCACGAAGAATGATTGTTGCCGGTAATTTACGGCGACGGTCAATACGCGCAAATAAGTTATCTTTTGGATCGAATTCAAAATCTAACCAAGAACCACGATAAGGAATGATGCGTGCGTTATAAAGCACTTTACCTGAAGAATGGGTTTTACCTTTGTCAGAATCAAAGAATACACCTGGACTACGGTGTAATTGTGAAACGATAACACGCTCGGTACCATTAATTACAAAAGTACCGTTATCAGTCATTAATGGGATTTCCCCCATATAAACTTCATTTTCTTTAATATCTTTAACTGCGCGTGAAGAAGATTCTTTATCGTAGCTCACTAAACGTAATTTTACACGTAAGCCTGCTGCATAAGTTGAGCCACGAATTTGGCACTCACGTACATCAAACTCTGGCTCTTCTAAACGATAATCTACATATTGTAATTCTGTATAGCCATTATTGCTTACAATAGGGAATACAGAACGGAATGCCGCTTCTAAACCTTGCTGACCTTCAGGATCTTTTTGAATAAATTTATCAAAAGAATCCAACTGAATGGTTAATAAATAAGGAACATTTAAAACTTGCGGACGTTTACCGAAATCTTTACGAATTCGTTTTTTTTCAGAATAGGAGTAACCCATTGGTTTTCCTCTGCTAACTGTTCAGTGACCTAGCCACAAACTAACTGTGACGTGAATGACCGTTAAAATGACCGCACTCTGAACCTTACTTCTATAGTGGGGTGACAACTCAAATTACATAGAACGACAACTTGAGCAAAACAACGACAAATAACGGTGAATTTGTCATTGTGTAGATGTGCTTTCTATCAAAAACACGGTTAAATTAAGCAATAAAAGTCAAGATTGATTAAAAATCAATCTAAATCTTTGCTAATTTTAAGGCGGTAAATTTTAAATGAATGCAGCTTTCTCGTCAAGTTTAAAACTTATATAGAAATTTTATGAAAAAAAACCGCACTTTCAAAAAGTGCGGTTTAAAATCTATCAATTCTTTAAATTATAAAGAAGCTTGATCAACAGCAACACCTGCACCCATAGTGGTAGAGATGCTTACTTTCTTGATGAAAATACCTTTAGCAGTAGTTGGTTTTGCTTTATTTAAAGCAACCAATAATGCTTGAAGATTTTCTTTTAATTGAACTTCAGAGAAGTTTGCTTTACCGATAGTGGTGTGGATGATACCGTTTTTATCATTACGATAACGGATCTGACCAGATTTAGCATTTTTAACTGCTTCAGCAACGTTTGGTGTTACAGTACCAACTTTAGGGTTTGGCATTAAACCACGTGGGCCTAATACTTGACCTAATTGACCAACAACACGCATTGCATCAGGAGAAGCGATAACAACATCAAAATTCATTTCGCCTTTTTTGATTTGCTCTGCTAAATCTTCCATACCTACTAAATCAGCACCCGCTTCTTTAGCTGCATCTGCGTTAGCACCTTGAGTGAACACAGCTACGCGTACTTCACGACCAGTACCGTGTGGTAATACAGTTGCACCACGAACGTTTTGGTCAGATTTACGAGGATCGATACCTAAGTTTACTGCAACATCAACACTTTCAACGAATTTAGCTGTTGCGAATTGTTTTAATACCGCGATCGCTTCGTTGATTTCATATGCTTTAGTAGAATCTACGCCAGCTTTGATTGCTTTCATTTTTTTAGTCAATTTAGCCATCGTATTATTCCTCCACCACTAAGCCCATAGAGCGAGCAGTACCAGCAATTGATTTCATTTTGGTTTCGATAGTCGCACCAGTCATATCTGCTGCTTTAGTTTCAGCGATTTGACGAACTTGATCTAAAGTTACTTTACCCACTTTATCTTTGTTCGGTTTACCAGAACCAGATTTGATACCTGCAGCTTTTTTCAATAATACTGCTGCTGGTGGAGTTTTAGTGACGAAAGTGAATGAACGGTCTGCATATACAGTGATAACAACTGGAATTGGTAAACCTTTTTCTAAGCTCTCAGTACGAGCGTTGAATGCTTTACAGAATTCCATAATGTTCACACCTTGCTGACCTAATGCAGGACCAACTGGTGGTGATGGGTTAGCCATACCAGCTGCAACTTGCAACTTAACATAGGCTTGGACTTTTTTTGCCATTTTAGTTTTCCTCTAATTGGGTAATAACGCTATTAAATAGCTCCCCGATAATTTTCAATGCAACATATTGCACCACACAAAAATATGAGCCACGAACGGCTCATAATGGGCGCGGATTATATTAAAAGTGCGGTTGTTTTTCAAGCACTTCTTAAATTCGATAGAAGATATTATTGCGCATCACCAATTAATACTGAATCTAACGCAATTTCAATCATATCATTGAATGTTAATTGACGTTCTTCTGCCGTGGTTTGTTCGTGAGTACGAATATGGTCAGACACGGTACAAATCGTTAATGCTTTTGCACCATATTCTGCAGCCACACCATAAATTCCAGCCGCTTCCATTTCCACGCCTAAGATTCCGTATTTTTCCATTACATCGAACATTTCAACATCGGGTGTATAGAATAAATCCGCCGAGAATAAATTACCTACACGAACGGCTTTGCCTTTTGCTTTTGCAGCTTGAACAGCAGCTTGCGCCATATCGAAGTCAGCAATAGCTGCAAAGTCGTTATCTTTGAAACGAATACGGTTTACTTTTGAATCAGTACATGCACCTAAACCGATAATCACATCGCGCACTTTCACGTCCATACGAACAGAGCCACAAGAACCTACACGGATAATTTTTTTCACGCCATATTCAGTGATTAATTCTTTTGCATAAATAGAGCAAGATGGAATCCCCATTCCGTGCCCCATAATAGAAATTTTACGACCTTTATAAGTTCCAGTAAAACCAAGCATATTACGAACATTCGTTACTTCAACAACATCTTGTAAAAAAGTTTCTGCAATGTATTTTGCACGAAGTGGATCGCCAGGCATTAAAACAACATCAGCAAATGCACCTTCAGGCGCGTTAATATGTGGAGTCATAATTTTTCCTTATTTTTAATAATGAATAAAGTGCGGTCATTTTTTACCGCACTTTTTAATTGATTAAGATAAATTAAAGTGCTGCAGCACCTAAGCCGATAAATAAACCAGCAATAGTTGCACTCATTAAGTTAGCGAGAGTACCAGCGATAACGGCTTTAATACCTAAACGAGCAACATCACTACGACGACTTGGTGCCATACCACCTAAACCACCAATTAAGATTGCAATTGAGCTGAAGTTAGCAAAACCACAAAGCGCAAAAGTAATAATCGCTTTGGTTTTTTCAGTTAATACAATTGCAGAATCTGGTTGTAAATATTTTGCAAATTCAAGATAACCCACAAATTCATTAACCGCTAATTTCATACCGATCATTTGTCCTGCGATACCTGCTTCAGCACCATCAGTTACACCGATTAAGTATGCTAATGGTTTGAAAATTAAACCAAAGATAGATTGTAAGGTTAAGTCGCCATAACCGAACCATCCGCCTACGCCACTTAAAATACCGTTAATTAATGCAATTAAACCAACGAATGCGATTAACATTGCACTTACGTTTAATGCAAGTTGCATACCTGCACTCGCACCGCCCGCCATTGCTTCAAGTACGTTAGTTGGTTTTTCTGAATCATTGTCTTCTGGTTGTTTATCTGTGAATTGTTCGGTTTGTGGGAACATTAATTTCGCAAATAATAAACCTGCTGGTGCCGCCATAAATGATGCAGCGATTAAGTATGTCAATGGCACGCCCATTCCTGCGTAACCTGCCATTACTGAACCCGCGATAGACGCTGTACCACCCACCATAATGGCAAATAATTCAGATTGGGTCATATTTTTAATGTAAGGGCGAACAACTAATGGTGCTTCAGTTTGACCGACGAAGATATTCGCCGCCGCTGACATTGATTCCGCTTTTGACGTACCCAATGCTTTTTGTAATGCACCACCTAATACTTTAATCACGACTTGCATAATGCCGAGATAGTAAAGCACAGAAATTAAGCCAGAGAAGAATACGATAATCGGTAATACTTTCACTGCAAAAATGAAACCAGATGGTTTACTTGGATCCGCTAATCCGCCGAAAACGAAATTAATCCCGTCATTACCATAGGCAATAACATTGGATACCATATCCGCAGCGGCACCCAATGCTTGTTTACCTGCTGGCACATATAAAATAAGGGCGGCAAATCCTACTTGGATTGCTAACGCCCCTACTACGGTTCGAATACTAATCGCTTTACGATTATTAGAAAGTAACACGGCAATAGCGATTAATACGACCATTCCCAAAATGCTGCTTAACACACTCATTTGATTCCCCTAGATTAGTTAAGTTAATAAAATTCGGCTTATTCTACTTGTTTTCTTATGAAAAGTCGGCGAATTTTCACCGCACTTTTTGTAAACGTCTATAAAATAGTCAAAACCTTGTTAATTCCACATTGACGCGCATAAGCAGATAGCGCATTAGTTTCTTCCACACTTGGGATATGCGCTGATAAGCCAGCTTCATCACGTACACCTTTGCTATGCATGCGGATAATTTTTAATGCCACATCAGGATAATTTCGTAGTAGTTGAGCAACTTTGCCCACCAAATGTTCCGCATCAAAAAAATGCTTTAAAAAAACCAACCGCACTTCTTCCACTTTATTTAATGGCAACAAGGCAGCTAAATTTTGCAAATTCCGCTCCAGTTTATCGTTTTTTATATGCAAACGTTCTAGTATCACTTGCTGTGGTACAATACCTGCTTGATTTTTCCGATCGAAACAAAGTGTTTGCAAGCCAATGCCCTCGCCTTTGAGATCAAATAAAAATTTGTCAGTGACATCAATTAACGAACAAACACGATCAAACTCAAAAAAGCCACTACTATCCAAATAACAAGTCAATCCTTGCGAACGTAAAGCCTTAAAGAGTGGCACAAGTTTTTTGTGATGAATAGTGGGTTCTCCACCAGAAACCGTTACACCGCGAATAAATGGAACTGCCTCCATAACCTGTTCATACAAATACTGTAAACTAACCAATTTCGCATTTTCCGTATAACGAGGTATAGTTTCCGGATTATGGCAATACAAGCAATTTAGCTTGCAACCTTGCAGAAAAATACTCGAACGATTGCCTTGTCCCTCTACATTTGAAAAAGGAATAATCCGATGTAACGGCACAAAAATCTCAGAAAGTGCGGTCATTTTTCTAATTATTTTTCAGCGATCACATCTTTTTCATTGCGTAATTGGCGATCAAACACATTGGCACATTCATCCGTACCCGAGCCATACCAAGTTGTATCGCGTAATGCGACTTCGCCTTTACGGTATTTTTCAACTTCGCTTTTCTTCACTAGATAACCTGTAACACGAATTAAATCCGTGTTTTTCAAATAGGTGGTAATGTAGCGATAGCCTAAGGAAAATGCACCATCAATAATATCCACCACTGCATCGCAGTGATCTACATAAGTTTGATCAAAAGCGAATAAATCCCCTGTACCAGATGGGAAATATTTATGGAAAGGTGCAGATTGTTTCAAATGTGCAAGTAACGTTGGTTCTTCACCTACACGAATACGGTGAGCCGGTGCGTTGCGTTTGTCTTCTTCGTGGTTACTTGCACCCACTTGTGCGTGTAATAAATAACGATTGCCAGTACGTTCGGCATAAACTCCTTCGTGCGCATCAGTGATTTTTTTCAATTTATCCATAATCGCAGTGGCAATTTCATCGCCACGAACGCTCTTACCAAAGGTTTCATTTAAGCCTTCACATTGCAATAAGTGATTTGTGGCATCAGCCAACCCCACAATCGCAAACATTCCTGTAAAATTAGTGCGTTTGATAAAGCCCTCTTTTTCGAGGAATGAACTGTTAAAGAAATTACTTTCTTCTACTACAAATTTGTGTCGTTTATCCATGGTTGAAAGAGCACATTTCGCCACACGTGGTAATAATTCGTTTACCATTTCATCCGCACTTTTACAGGCGCGAGCAATTGTCCCTAGACGTAAACGCGTTAAGGTGTAGGCACCGCCACATTCAGGCAGTGCGTTATAGCAACTTGCTACGCCGTATTCTTCGCCTAGATCGGAAATATAGTAAGCATCGTTTGCAAAAGATGGTTTAGAAACCAACAAACAGGCTTTTGCTGCAAGTTCAGCAAATTCACGGCTCGTTTTAGATTTGTCATAACGAATAGTCATATTCGGTGTTGGTGCTTCAAGCTCAATCACGGCGCGTAAAATCAAGCGACCTGCTTTCGTATCATAAGGCCCAATATTGGCATGACAGAATGAGTCAGGCACAGTTTTATCAATATGATTTAAGAAACGTTTAATTTTTATGTAATCTTTTTCTTCATCAGTAATGAACGGTTCGAGCAACACATCAAGACGCCCAATATAAACAGGATAAGTCGTAATGGATGGCACGTGGGAGTAAAGAATCAATAATCCATCAAGTGCCTCATCAAGATCTTTTGGAGGCGGTAACTCTAAAAACTCGCAGCCCTTTTGGATATACACATTGTAATCAGGCAGGATATAACGAGGACGATAAATCGCGTAGCCTTCACATAAATCACAGATCATCTGATTCTGTAAAAAGCCCCATTCTTCATCGGTATAACCAAGCAAATTGCGAGGATCAAATAAACGCTCGGCAATATTCCCTAATGTCATTAATTTTTGATGATAAGTTAGATTATTGGCTTTAACCGTATCGAGAATATCTTGAAGTGAAGCTAACATAACGCCCCCTTTGAAAATGGTTTTGTATTGTACGCAATGGTAACAAAATAGACAATTTTGAAAACGTGAGGAAGATCACAGTTTTAGAAAATAAACATTATGCAAACGGTTACTCAAAATAAATAATATGTTTTTGATATAAATGAACTGACAAAATTATTTCTGTTTTTGCATCTTTCCTTTTATGATAAAACGGAATATAAAAGGTAATAAATATGAAGAAAAAAGTACGCGTTATACCCCACACATCTTGGGCTGCCACATCATTATGGACCGCGCAATATAAAACCATTTCAATCTTACTTTTTGCTCTTTCTATTTTAGGTATTGGAGATGGGCTTATTGTATTATCAGGTTTAGGATCGACACCTTGGACTGTACTTTCACAAGGTATAGCAATACAGACAAATTTTGATATTGGCTGGTCATCTTTTTTAATTAGTTGCGCAGTAATGTTGGTATGGAAACCTCTCAAATTACGCCTTGGGCTTGGGACATTATTAAATATTATCGTTATTGCTCTATTTCTAGGGATCACAACAAAAATACTGACGCCGCCAACCGCACTTTTTTCACGAATGATCTTCTGTCTGATCGGTATATTACTCTATGGTTTTGGAACTGCGTTATATCTCACTTGTCACTTAGGTGCAGGCCCTCGAGACGGATTAATGGTTGGTATTTGCCAACGTTTTCATTTAAGCATCAACGTGGTACGCTCAAGCCTTGAAATCTCGGTTTGTTTACTTGGTTTTTTACTTGGTGGTGTCGTTGGCTTGGGCACTGCCCTTTTCGCCACCAGCATAGGCAGCGTTGTTCAATTCTTCTTAAATATTATTGCTCGTTTGCCACATATTCCGTATGAAAAGTGATATTTCAGCTAACGCATTGTCTATTGAAATTAACTCTAAATTCATTTGAGTCTCTTTTCCCGCAGGTGGGCAAAATGCAAGATGCTTATCTACATCATTAATGGGTTTCCAGCGTCTCGGCTGAGAAGAACGACTATTTGGATAAAATCCGATAGTCGGAATATTAAACGCACTGCTCAAATGCAATGGCCCAGTAGATCCTGCAATAAATAAATCCGCACAAGCTAAAGAATGAGCAAAATCCACTAAACCTTTATTCTTATCGTAAATGACTACGCGTGAATCATTCACAAGATTTGCTAATTCATAGGCTTTTTCACTTTCGCCAGGCCCTGCAGTCAGCACAATATTGCAATCAAACTCAGCCAATAAGCCTTTAATTAAATCCGCATATTGCGCTAAAGAAAGATTCGTAGCTGAACCACCAGAACCGCTATGCACAAAGATCCATTTTTTATTTGCGGAAAGCCCTAAATTCTCTTGTAAAAAAACGCGCTGATTTTCCACCGCACTTTTCTCAAAGATTAAATAAGGCGGTTTAGGTTCAACAACTGGCATATTATGCTTTTGCAAAAAAGCCCGAACTAAATCTTGATTGTATTCAGCTTCTGATTTTTCAGAACGAGAACGGCGTTGTGTTAGACGATGATTATAAAGAATTTGAACCCATTTAGTCGCAGGTGCAAGGCGATATTTAATCCCACTTTTCCAAGCGAGTTTTCCATTATGGGTATTGGAAAAGAAACTAATTATTCCATCAAACTGCTGCGCTTTGATTTCCTGCACAAGACGTTTGAAATCCGTTTTATCATTTTTTTTACTATCAATAATAATATGATCAATAAACGGACAAACTTCCGCTAGAGGTGCAGTGTAACTCGGCACAAGTGCGGTTAATTTTAGCTCTGGATTTGAGGCTTTCAACATTGCAAAAGCTGGGAATGCTTGAACAAAATCGCCAAGTTTATCGTTACGAATAACTAAAATCTTTTCCATAATTTCTCCACTAAAATAAAAAAACCGCACTTGAAAGTGCGGTCGTATTTTATGTTATTTTTGTGGATTATAAAACATCAACACAATTTAAGTCTTCGAAAGATTGCTCTAAGCGTTTAGACATAGATTCTTCCATTCTACGTAACCAAACACGTGGATCGTAATATTTTTTGTTTGGCGCATCAGGGCCTTCAGGGTTACCTAATTGACCTTGAAGATATGCTTCATTTGCTTTATAGAAATTCAAAATACCATTCCAAGATGCCCATTGAGTATCCGTATCAATATTCATTTTGATTGCACCGTAGCCAATTGCTTCGCGGATTTCTTCGCGGCTAGAACCAGAACCACCGTGGAAGACGAAGTTAATTGGTTTCGCAGGAAGATTGCGTTCTTTCGCAACGAACTCTTGTGATGCACCTAAAATAGATGGCTTTAATTTCACGTTACCTGGTTTGTAAACACCGTGTACGTTACCGAATGCCGCAGCAACGGTAAAGTTAGGGCTTACTGGGTGTAATTGGTCATAAACATAAAGTACATCAGAAGGTTGTGTATATAAACGTGATTCATCTACATCAGAGTTATCAACGCCGTCTTCTTCGCCACCAGTAATACCGATTTCGATTTCAAGGGTCATCCCCATTTTATCCATACGAGCAAGATATTCACGGCAAATTGCCATATTTTCTTCCATTGACTCTTCAGATAAATCGATCATATGTGAAGAGAAAAGTGGACGACCCGTTTCGGCAAAATGTTTTTCGCCTGCATCTAATAAACCGTCGATCCAAGGTAATAATTTTTTCGCTGCGTGATCAGTATGAAGAATAACAGGCACACCGTATTCTTTCGCTAAAGTATGAACCTGTTTCGCTCCAGCAATCGCCCCTAAAACATCTGGACGAGTACCACTCGTTGGTTTGATACCTTTACCTGCGTAGAACGCTGCGCCACCATTTGAAAATTGGATAATCACTGGTGCTTTTACGCGTGCAGCAGTTTCTAACACGGCATTAACGGAGTCAGAACCCACACAGTTTACGGCAGGAATAGCAAAGTTATGCTCTTTAGCATAAGCAAAAACTTTTTGCACATCTTCGCCTGTTACAACACCGGGTTTCACGATATCTAATAATTTAGCCATACTTGTGTTTCCTTTTTATGTTTAGCGGGATAAGCCCACAATTTGAAGAATTTGTATTGATGATGGCATTTTTGATGCCACCATCAATATGTTATAGAGGAAAAGTGCGGTTAGTTTTTCGCACGTTTTTCAAGAATTTCTACTGCAGGTAATACTTTGCCTTCTACAAATTCTAAGAACGCACCACCACCCGTTGAAATGTAAGAAATCTTATCAGCAATACCAAATAAATCGATAGCCGCTAAGGTATCGCCGCCACCAGCAATAGAGAATGCATCGCTGTTTGCAATGGCGTGAGAAATGATTTCAGTCCCTTTACGGAAGTGAGGGAACTCAAACACGCCAACTGGGCCATTCCATAAAACGGTTTTTGCATTTTTGATAATTTCAGCCAATTGTTCTGCTGATTTATCGCCAATATCAAAAATAGATTCATCATCTTTCACTTCATTTACCGCTTTTTCTGTTGCTGCTGCCGTTTCAGAGAACTCTAAACCTACACGCACATCAACTGGAACTGGAATATCTGTATTTGCGGCTAATTCTTTCGCAACTGGAATTAAATCAGCTTCATATAAAGATTTACCCACATTGTGACCAGCTGCCGCAATGAAAGTATTCGCAATGCCACCGCCCACAATAATTTGGTCAGCGATTTTTGAAAGAGAATTTAATACTTCTAATTTAGTTGAAACTTTAGAACCGCCTACGATCGCGACCATTGGACGAGCAGGTTCTTTTAATGCTTTACCTAATGCATCTAACTCAGCCGCTAATAATGGGCCTGCACAAGCGATTGGCGCAAATTCTGCAACGCCATAAGTTGAAGCTTGCGCACGGTGAGCTGTACCAAAAGCATCCATTACAAATACATCGCAAAGTGCGGCATATTTTTTACCTAATTCTGGATCATTTTTCTTTTCGCCTTTGTTTATGCGTACGTTTTCTAAAACAACGATTTCGCCATCTTTAACATCCACACCATTTAAATAATCTTGTTCTAAACGCACATTAAAGCCTGCGTTTTTTAAGTAATCAACAACTGGTTGTAAAGAATCTTCTGGTTTGAATTCTCCTTCAGTTGGACGACCTAAGTGAGAAGTTACCATCACTTTCGCGCCTTTTTCTAAGGCTAATTTTAAAGTAGGAATGGTCGCACGAATACGCGCATCTGAGGTCACTTTGCCATCTTTTACTGGCACATTAAGATCTGCACGGATAAATACACGTTTACCGGCTAAATCTAAATCGGTCATTTTGATTACTGACATAATCTATCCTCTTGTTAAGTTAAAATTAAAATTGAAAACTTTTCGTATTATACCTACTTCGTGCTAGGTTGTAACGATTTAGATCAAAGAAATTCTTATTTGCTTTGGCAATTCATTACCTGCCATTTTTTATCATAACAAATAAATAATTCATTTCGACTAGCCCTCAAATACGCATTTTTTAATTGTGGATTATGTTGCTTCATCCAACCAAAAAGTTCATCTCTACTTAATTTTTGATTCGGTAATTTTAATGCGTTAAATAATTCCTGCTCCTTAGCAAAATATTGCTGGGCAAAATCAAAGGCGCAACTACCGTGTTTTTCCCATTCGCCTTGCAATAATTTCTCGCCCGGAGAAATCGCCAAATATTGTGCTAATAAACCTTTTGGCAAGGCGGGTAAATCGCCTTTGCAAAAACGAGGATGATCTGAAACAGTGCGAGCATTTGCATTTTGTGGCCATAGCCCATGTACAACCCAACCAAAAGTGCGGTTATTTCCACATTGATATTGGGAGGATGCAGGCAACTGATCGCCATATTTTTCACGCTGAATATCACAAAATCCAGGCGACCAAGATAATGCCAACATATAATAATCGACCGGTGCCTTTGCATTTTGCCCAATATGATCATTGCGCATAATCACATCATAGTTTGCAAAAACATCTGGATTTTTTACCGCACTTTTTTCAATATCTGTCCGCTTTGTCTCAAATTGAGGCTCTAATTTAGGTTCAGGTGCTTTTGTTTGCTTAGCCTGTTCGATTACGGGAGAAGACGATTGATGTTTAGCTTTGGTTGGATCAGTAAAATATTGCCAAATTGCTAATACAACAAGGATAATAAGAGAAAGAATGGAAGTAAGTTTTTTCATAAATTTTGTTTAGTTTTTGTCAATCAAGTTTTTGTCAGCTATAATTCGCCGCTTTCAACTTCTATTAAGGATCACAATGGCATTACTCATCACTAGCAAATGTACCAACTGCGATATGTGCTTACCAGAATGCCCGAACGAAGCCATTTCAATTGGCGATGAAATTTATGTGATCGATCCTGTACTTTGCACGGAATGTGTCGGTCATTACGACACGCCAACCTGTCAAAAAGTTTGCCCAATCACTAACTGCATTAAGCCCGATCCTGAACATCAAGAAACCGAAGAACAGCTTTGGGAACGCTTTGTGATGATTCATCATTCCGATAAGTTGTAGAAAATAACTTGCCTTCCCCTACTTGTGGGGAAGGTGCCCGAAGGGCGGAAGGGGGCTTTCTATATATCCCCTCAACCTTCGGCAGCTCCCCTGCAAACAGAGGGAGAAAAGTGTTTTCTCTAGGGAAAAATCAAATATTATCCCGCTACGGCTGGTAAATATCCCCATTGAATTAAAAATGGAATGACCATAATCACGACA
Organism: Haemophilus sp. HMSC066A11; assembly: GCF_001811665.1. Taxonomy (NCBI): domain Bacteria; kingdom Pseudomonadati; phylum Pseudomonadota; class Gammaproteobacteria; order Pasteurellales; family Pasteurellaceae; genus Haemophilus; species Haemophilus sp. HMSC066A11. Next base: position 47,213 of record NZ_KV805856.1, on the reverse strand, counting down.
CCAATCAATAACGCAAATACCAAAGCAAAATTACCGCCAGCGACTCGATATGGCAATGTTGGATTTTCAATACGTGTACGCCACGCCAAACCAATTGGTAAAATTAAGCAATAGAACGCACACAATAAACCTGCGTAACTTAATGCTGTAATAAATCCTTCAGGATAAAACAATGCAAACACAAGTGGCGGTAAAAATGCGGCAATGGTTAAAACAAAGCGATTATTTGGCAAATGATAACGCTTGAATAAATCCCCCAAGCCTTCAAATACACCCAGCATTACGCCTAAGAAAGAAGTAATCAGTGCAAGTGATGAAAACGCACGCACAACCTCTCCCATAAAATGCGAACCTGTGATTTCACGTGTTGCATTTACCAAGCCATTTAGCGTTGGATCAGCTTGTAAAATACGCACAAACTCGCTTTGACTTAATACACCGTGGGTTGCTAACTGCCATACAAGGTAAGCAGCTAATGGAATCGCAGTACCAATCAAAATGGCACGACGAAATTTATCAACACTTCCACCTAAGTAGCTATTCACACTCGCCATAATAACGTGGAAACCGAAAGAAGTAAAAAATATTGGTGCCGCAGAAACCACAAAAGCATAATCCAAAGGCAATGCCATTAAATTATCTGTTGCTACTTTTGGAAGCATCATAAACAGCACAAAAGCAAAGGCGATTAACTTACCAATAAATAACATGCGAGTTAAGCCATCCACACCTTTCGTTCCCATAACAACAAAAGAACCTAATACCACCGTAAAAATAATAATCGCCGTTTTAAGCGATATTGCTTCCATACCAAAAGCCGTTGGCAAGCCTGAAAGTAAAGAGCCACCACCCGTAATATAAGCGGCTGAAAGTGCATAAAGTAAAACTAACAAACTCAACGTTGCTAAAATCCGTCCTGAAACCCCAAAATATTTTTCAGCGAGCGTGGCGACACCATCATCCAACTGATCCGCTGTTTGATACACTTCTACAAACAACAATCCGCTGTAAACCAATAACGCCCATAAACCTATGAGCAATAACACCGTATAACCAAAGCCCATGCCCGCTGATGTAAGCGGCATAGCAAGCATACCTGCACCAATGGTTGTGCCTGCAATAATCAACGCACTCCCAAAAGTTTTGTTTTTTAGCATAAAATTGTCCTTATAATGTTGTGTTTAAAAACTAATTTAAATCTGTCCGCACTTTTCTTTATAGTGTAAACGGCAAACAGAAAGGTAAGAATCATTGCCCCCAATTTGAATTTGCGCGCCTTCTTTAATCACCTCGCCCTGATCATTTAAACGCAAAACAAAGTTAGCCTTACGGCCACAATAACAAATTGTTTTTAATTCTTCGAGTTGATCTGCCCAAGCCAGTAAATATTTACTTCCTTCAAAAAGTTCCGCTTGGAAATCTGTACGCAAGCCATAACAGAGCACAGGGATCTTGAGTTTATCAACAACATCGCTCAACTGGTAAACTTGTTGCTTGCTAAGAAATTGAGCTTCATCCACCAGCACACAATGCACTTTTTCTTTTTTTAAGTGCGCATTAATTTCATCAAACAAATTGGTTTCCGAGCGAAATAAAAAGGCATCTTGCGAAATACCAATACGCGATGTGACTTTCCCCACGCCAAAACGATCATCAATCGCAGCCGTATAAACTAATGTGTTCATATCACGTTCACGATAGTTATAGGAAGATTGTAGCAACGTCGTTGATTTTCCGGCGTTCATTGTGGAGTAATAGAAGTAGAGTTTTGCCATTTTTTTCCTTCATACCTAGGGTAGGTATACCCTAGGTTCATTTCAGTATTATCCCTTTGGGATAAAGTGATTGTTCTCCAAAAGGTAAGTTTATTACTATAATTAGCTGTGGATATACCTACCCACGATAAAACATAAACATTAAATCGCTTCCAATTCCGTCATTGCCCAACGAGGCTTAACATCAATAGCCAGATCGCTATGCTGACCTTTTTTTAAACGTAAAAAACCTGTGTAAGCAATCATTGCGCCATTATCGGTGCAAAATTGAGGTTGTGGATAAAACACTTCTCCACCTAAATTTTGCATTAAGTGCGCAAGCGTTTCTCGGAGTTTTTTATTTGCACTTACTCCGCCCGCAATCACTAAACGTTTATAGCCAGTTTCTTTCAATGCGCGCTTACATTTAATGGCAAGTGTGTCCACCACTGCATCTTGGAAAGCATAAGCAATATCCGATTTAGTTTGTTCTGTTAGTTCGCCCTCGTTTTTAATCGCTTGATTAATCGTATTCGCGGCAAAGGTTTTTAAACCAGAAAAACTAAAATCAAGACCTGCTCGATCTGTCATTGGACGTGGAAATGTGAAACGATTTGGCGCACCTTTTTCTGCTAAACGAGAAAGTGCTGCGCCACCTGGATAATCTAGTCCAAGTAATTTTGCTGTTTTATCAAAGGCTTCGCCTGCAGCATCATCAATGGATTCGCCAATCACTTCATATTTTCCTACGCCATCTACACGTACCAATTGAGTATGACCACCCGATACCAACAAAGCAACAAAAGGAAAGTGCGGTGAATTTTTATCAAGCATTGGCGCAAGTAAATGCCCTTCCATATGATGAACACCAATCGCAGGCACATTCCAAGCATAGGCTAGAGAACGTGCGATAGTTGCGCCCACAAGCAATGCACCGACAAGCCCTGGGCCACTCGTATAAGCAATACCATCAATATCGCTCGCGGTTAAATTGGCTTCTTCTAATGCTGCCTTAATAAGAGGCGCCGTTTTACGGATATGATCGCGCGATGCCAATTCGGGTACAACGCCACCATAATCAGCGTGCAAAGCAATTTGAGTATAAAGTTGATTAGCAATTAACCCTTTTTCTTCATCATAAATCGCCACGCCCGTTTCATCACAGGAAGTTTCAATGCCTAATATTTTCATTGATTTTCTTCATTTATTACCTAAAATGTTGTGCGATTTTACCCTGTTTAAGCGGTTTTAACCAGTTGAACCACAAATATTAAGGTGAATTGGCATTCTATCCTTTACTTTTTGCCTAAAAGTAGATTAGAATTGCGTCCTTTATTAAATCTGTCATTTGCACACAGGTGCTTTGGCAAAAATAAAATTTTAAATTGCAATTAAATTAAACTCATTGAGGTGATTGGCTTATGCCTGTAATTAAAGTACGTGAAAACGAATCATTTGACGTAGCTTTACGTCGTTTCAAACGCTCTTGCGAAAAAGCGGGAATCTTAGCTGAAGTACGTGCTCGCGAATTTTACGAAAAACCAACTACAATTCGTAAACGTGAAAATGCAACACTTGCAAAACGTCACGCAAAACGCAACGCTCGCGAAAACGCGCGCAATACCCGTTTATACTAATTTATAGTATTTTCTGACTCGAGTTAAGACAAACCGTGAATCCTTTGGACTCACGGTTTTGTTACTTTAAGCACAACAAAAATCTACGCCAAAAACGACCGCACTTTCACACCACGATCACGGAGGCTCGACAATGAAAGGTCCTATTCCACGCCCCTTTATTGATGATTTACTAACAAAATCCGATATTGTCGATGTGATTAACACGCGCGTAAAACTAAAAAAAGCTGGCCGCGATTATCAAGCCTGCTGCCCTTTTCACCACGAAAAAACGCCATCCTTCACAGTTAGCCAAAAGAAACAGTTTTATCATTGCTTCGGCTGTGGCGCACACGGTAATGCCATTTCCTTTTTAATGGATTATGACAAACTTGAATTTGTCGAAGCTATTGAAGAACTTGCTGCTATGGCAGGGCTTGAAGTACCTTACGAAAAACGCGCTAATAACAGCGGAAAACCTCAAGCTAATTATCAAACCAAACGAAATCTCTATGAATTAATGCAAGAGATTGCCAAGTTTTATCAAAACCAATTACCATTAAATACGCAAGCACAAGAATATTTACAACAACGCGGGCTTTCAGCTGAAATTATTAAGCGTTTTCAAATTGGGTTTGTGCCGAATGCAATGGATACTGTACTGCGTAAATTTGGCGTTAATCGTGAAGAACAACAAAAACTCATTGAGTTAGGTATGCTTTCTCGCAATGATCGTGGCAATATTTACGATAAATTCCGCAATCGCATAATGTTCCCGATTCGCGATAAACGTGGTCGTACAGTGGCTTTTGGTGGACGAGTATTAACGGATGAAAAACCGAAATATCTGAATTCGCCAGAAACCATTACTTATCATAAAGGTAACGAGCTTTATGGTTTGTATGAAGCTTTACAAGCCAACGATGAACCAAAACAATTACTGGTTGTTGAAGGTTATATGGATGTGGTGGCATTAGCACAATTTGGCGTGGATTATGCGGTCGCTTCTTTAGGTACGTCCACGACATCAGAACAAATTCAACTTATTTTTCGTTCGACCGAACAAGTTGTTTGTTGTTACGATGGCGACCGTGCAGGACGTGATGCAGCGTGGCGAGCGTTAGAAAATGCGTTGCCTTATTTAGAAGATGGCAGACAACTCAAATTTATTTTCTTGCCAGAAGGAGAAGATCCTGATACTTACATTCGTCAATACGGCAAAGAAAAATTTGAAGAATACATCGAAAGTGCGCAATCTTTAAGCGAGTTTATGTTTGCACATTTAAGTCCTCAGGTTGATTTTTCTACTAAAGAAGGGCGCGGAAAATTAGTTGCGCTAGCTGCGCCGTTAATTCGCCAAATTCCTGGAGAAATGCTTCGCTTATCGCTACGCAATATGCTTGCTCAAAAACTTGGGATTTTTGATCAAACTCAGCTGGAAAATCTTATTCCAAAACAATTAGAACAAGCCAATACACAACAAAAAGTCGCTAATAATAAGATCAAGAAGACACCAATGCGAATGGTCATTTCATTGCTTCTGCAAAATCCTGAATTAGTAAAACGTATGTCTGAAAGCGGCGTGCAAGCATTACGTGCGGAAGCAGGGTTTGAAATTCTGGAAAAATTGACCGCACTTTGTCGCCAACGAGAGGGCATTACTACGGGGCAAATTTTGGAATACTTCCGCAATACGTCTTACAGTAATCCCCTTGAAATACTGGCAACTTGGGATCATTTATTAGACGAATCCGATATAATCAACGCATTTTCACAAAATTACCGTCGCTTAAATATTCAAGCTATTGAGCGCGATATTGAAATGCTTATTGCCAAAGAACGAACTGAGGGTCTCACTAATGAAGAAAAAACAGTACTTGTACATCTTTTAGCTGGTAAAGAACAGCAGAAAAAACAGTTAGTGAATCCGCTATAACAATGGTAGAATCCCAGGTTCATAAAAAAATCTTATCTTCTCAATCACATCAAGCAAAACGAGTATAAAAATGGAAAAAAATCAACAATCTACGGCTGAACAATATTCAGAACAAATTGAGCAATTGATGGAGCTAGGTCGTACACAAGGGTATTTAACTTTTGCTGAAATCAATGACTTATTGCCCGAAGATGCTATTGATCCTGAATATTACGACAAGTTGCTACAAACGTTGCAAAATGATGCAGGCATCCCTGTGTTAGATGAAGCACCAGAAAGCGATGATATGATGTTGAGTGATACCATCCCTGATGAAGATGCAGTGGAAGAAGCAACTCAAATTCTTTCTAATGTAGAATCTGAAATCGGTCGAACAACGGATCCTGTCCGTATGTATATGCGTGAAATGGGAACAGTTGATCTTCTTACTCGTGAAGATGAAATCAGCATTGCAAAACGTATTGAAGAGGGGATTGATGAAGTTCAAACCTCTATCGCAGCCTATCCTGAAGCATTAAATGGATTACTAAAAAACTATGATGATGTAGAAAAAGGTAATTTCCGTTTGACCGATTTAATTACAGGTTTTGTTGATCCAAATGCCGAAATAGAAGAACACAACGGACTTGATGAAGACTTTTCTGATGAAGATGAAAATGAAGATGATGAAGAAGAAGGATCGAGTAATGCAGATGTGGAAGACAATGAATCAGAATCCACATCAGATTCAAGCGACTCTGATAACAGTATTGATCCTGAAGTTGCTCGCGAAAAATTTCAGCAATTAAGAGAACAGCACTCTAAAACCCTTGCTGTTATTGAAAAACACGGTCGCTCTGGAAAACGCGCCCAAGATCAAATTGCACTACTTGGCGAAATTTTTAAACAATTCCGTTTAGTGCCAAAACAATTTGATTTACTCGTTCTATCAATGAAAGAAATGATGAAACGTGTACGTTATGAAGAACGTCAGCTACAAAAAATATTAGTGGATATAGCAGGAATGCCAAAGGATGATTTTGAAAAAATTATTACCACTAATGGCAGTAACAGTGAATGGGTAACAAAAGCGTTAAAATCTAGCAAACCTTGGGCTAAACGTTTAATTAAATATGAAGATCGTATTTATGAAGCCTTAAACAATCTAGCGATAACAGAAGAAAATACTAAACTTACCATTACGCAAATGCGTGACATTTGCGATGCAGTCGCACGAGGCGAACAAAAAGCACGCCGAGCTAAAAAAGAAATGGTTGAAGCTAACTTACGTTTAGTAATTTCTATCGCGAAAAAATACACAAATCGAGGTTTACAATTCTTAGATTTAATTCAAGAAGGGAATATCGGTTTAATGAAAGCGGTAGATAAATTTGAATATCGACGTGGTTACAAATTCTCTACCTATGCAACTTGGTGGATTCGTCAAGCAATCACTCGCTCTATTGCGGATCAAGCGCGTACAATCCGTATTCCTGTGCATATGATTGAAACGATCAATAAACTTAATCGAATTTCTCGCCAGTTATTACAAGAAATGGGACGTGAAGCAACACCAGAAGAATTGGCAGAACGTATGGGAATGCCAGAAGATAAAATCCGTAAAGTACTGAAAATTGCAAAAGAGCCAATTTCGATGGAAACACCTATTGGCGATGACGATGATTCGCATTTAGGGGATTTTATTGAAGATTCAACCTTAGAACTTCCTCTTGACTCTGCCACAGCACAAAGTTTAAAAGTTGCAACTCACGAAGTGCTTGAAGGTCTGACACCACGTGAAGCAAAAGTATTACGTATGCGTTTTGGTATCGATATGAATACCGACCATACACTTGAAGAAGTGGGTAAACAATTCGATGTAACACGCGAACGTATTCGTCAAATTGAAGCAAAAGCATTACGTAAATTACGTCATCCTAGCCGTTCTGAAACACTGAGAAGTTTTTTAGATGAATAGAAAGAAACTGATCTAATCTTAAAAAATCAGATAAATTTGTTTAAGGACTAAATTCTATCATCCACAGAATTTAGTCCTTTTATGTTTTACTTAAAACATTTTAATCATAAAAAAATCTGCATCCTAATTAGCTGGTTTATTTATTCAGCTTTAAGGCACAGATTAAAGTGCGGTAAATTTTTTTAAGATTTTTACGTAAATTATTTATTTAATTTCGCTTTGTAAGTTGGGTTCATTAAGTTTTCTACAGAAAGAATGTCATCTAATTGTTCTTCTGTTAATAAACCTTTTTCTAACACAACTTCACGTACGCCTTTACCTGTTTGAGCACAGATTTTACCCACTAAGTCGCCGTTGTGGTGACCGATAAATGGATTTAAGTAAGTCACGATACCGATTGAATTAAATACATAGTTTTCACAAATTTCTTTGTTTACAGTGATGCCATCCACGCATTTATCACGCAAGTTCACACAAGCATTGGTTAAGATGTCGATAGATTCGAACATTGCTTGACCAATCACTGGTTCCATTACGTTTAATTGTAATTGGCCTGCTTCAGATGCGAAGGTCACAGTGGTATCGTTACCAATTACTTTAAAGCAAACTTGGTTTACCACCTCTGGAACAACTGGATTTACTTTTGCTGGCATAATAGAAGAACCTGCTTGTAATTCAGGAAGATTAATTTCTTTTAAACCTGCACGAGGGCCAGAAGAAAGTAAACGTAAGTCATTACATACTTTAGAAAGTTTCACTGCAGTACGTTTTAATGCACCGTGAACCATGACATAAGCACCACAGTCAGATGTTGCTTCAATTAAGTTTTCTGCTGGTACACAAGCTAATCCAGTCACTTCAGCAAGATGTTTTACAACTAATTCTGTATAGCCTTGTGGCGTATTTAAAGCAGTACCGATTGCAGTCGCACCAAGGTTTACTTCAAGTAATAAACCTGCTGTACGTTTTAAGTTACGCACTTCTTCTTCAAGTAATACGGCGAAAGCTTTGAATTCTTGACCAACAGTCATTGGCACCGCATCTTGCAATTGGGTACGTCCCATTTTAAGAATGTGCGAAAATTCTTTTGCTTTATTGTCAAAACCGTCGTGTAAATATTGAATTTTATCGATCAATTTTAAGATGCTGTTATACACTGCAATACGGAAACCGGTAGGATACGCATCGTTGGTTGATTGGCTAGCGTTAACATGATCCATTGGATCTAAATATTGGTATTCCCCTTTCTTATGTCCTAATAACTCTAACGCCAAATTCGCCACAACTTCATTGGTATTCATATTCACTGAGGTACCTGCACCACCTTGATATACATCTGATGGGAATTGATCTAAGCATTTTCCAGTGGTAAGGATTTCATCACAAGCTGCTACAATCGCTTTTGCAATATCACTTGGAATTGCACCTAATTCGCCATTGGCTAAAGCCGTTGCTTTTTTTACCATTACCATACCACGCACAAACTCAGGCACGTCAGAAATGGTTACGTTAGAAATATTGAAATTTTCTACCGCTCTTAATGTATGAATCCCCCAATATGCTTCTGCAGGCACATCACGTTCGCCGAGTAAATCTACTTCTTTTCTAAATTGAGTCATTTTAATTACCTTTTTGGGTTAGTTAATTTATCGTCATTATAGAAATTTCAAGAAGAAAAAACTTGATGAAGATCACATTTTCAAAAAATGCTCTCAAGACATATTTTCATTTTTCGGATTAGTTTTTTTAGGGAAAAATGTTCTATCTATCAATCTTACACAGATTTCAATAGCCTACCAATTTTCTCAAATAATTTCTGAATTTGCTCTGCACGACACCCGAGTACCCGCACCATTAAACCATATTCATTGAGTTGTGATACGCCTATCAGTAGATCTTTTTCTTCCGTACTTTGTTGCTGCAAGGCTTGCACCTGTTGTTTGATTTCCGCATTATTTTTCGCCAAATTTAGATAAGTCAGCGAACCTTGATGGGAATAATTTTCCATCTGACTCAAAGCGGTAAGATTCATTTTAGACGGCAGCCACTGGATACAATCACTGACAAGCGGTCGTTTTTTGCCATCGTCTTTCAAAGTATAAATCTTCAAATGGGAAGAAAACTGACGGAAAGCAAAATGCTCATCATTCAATACCCGCCCAATCGCCACGATTTCACCGTAAATCAGCTCGCTTTGTTCGCCCATTTCAATATGGGTTTGCTGCTTAAAAACGGAATCTCTATGTAACACCAACGGATGCGGCAAATAGAATAAACGACTGTTTTCCGCAAGCAAAATATGGGTTGTTTGCATCGCACTGTCGCCTTCATTCATCGCCTGCACCCGAGTAAATGCCTGCGTATTTAAAGAAAGTGCGGTCAATTTTGCCAATGAAATATCAATCTCTAACAGATCGCCCGCCAGCACCCCAGGGGAGGACGACATTTGCATCGCATTCAAGCCATTCGCCCACGCATCATCGTAACTTGGCAACGTTATCACTTTAAAAGGTGGCGTCGCAAAGTATTCGGCAAGCTGGGTTTTGCCGTTGGAGGAAAGTTTGGTGGAAAGGGATAATTTGCTGTTCATAGATTTTGTAAGGGCTAATTACATTAGCCCCGATATTTCACCAATAATTGGGCAAATGTAATTTGCCCCTGATTAACGAACCAAAGATGCAGGTTCTTCCACATTCTTCAACAACGCATATTTTTCGATCCAACCGATCACGCCATCCAGATTTTCTTTTTTCATCAGGTTGGTAAAAATAAACGGCTGACCGTTACGCATACGACGAGCATCACGTTCCATGACGCTTAAGTCAGCACCAACGAATGGAGCAAGATCAGTTTTGTTGATCACAAGTAAATCTGAACGAGTGATACCCGGCCCACCTTTACGAGGGATTTTTTCCCCTTGAGCCACGTCAATCACGAAAATTGTCACGTCAGCCAAATCAGGGCTAAAAGTCGCTGAAAGGTTATCGCCGCCCGATTCAATAAATACAATTTCCACATCAGGGAAACGAGCCACCATTTCATCAACCGCTTCTAAATTCATCGAGGCATCTTCACGAATTGCTGTGTGCGGGCAACCGCCTGTTTCCACGCCCATAATTCGCTCAGGTGGAAGCAAACTGTTTTTTGTTAAAAATTCCGCATCTTCTTGGGTGTAAATATCGTTAGTAATGACTGCTACGCTATATTTTGACGCTATTTCACGAGTGAGTTTTTCAATTAACGCCGTTTTACCCGCCCCAACAGGGCCAGCCACGCCGATTTTAATGTAGTTACGCATAATGTTCCTTTTGTTTATCATCGTAGCAACTGTGTTGCTCATGGGTGTAGGGGCAAGTTACATTTGCCCCAATATATCAATGAATGTTCAAGGGCAAATGTGATTTGCCCCTACAAGTAAAATCTCAATAAAAAATAACCGCACTTACGACATATAAAGTCGCGTATAAAGCACTTCGTGTTGCATAGCCCGAATATCATTCGCCAGCGTTGCCGCACCAAGCCACTCTTCGTCGGGGTCAAGGCTTAATTCCACCGCTTGCACGAGCGATCCTCGCAAGTCAAACAGAATATCTTGCCCATCCATTTGGCTGAGAGGAATTAGCTTCACGCCGTTAGTGATTACACCAACTGCTGCGTTGTAGTAGAACGCATAGAGTGTGTCGGCTTTGGTTAAGCCCATGGCTTGAGCAACCATTGCAAACACTATCGGGAAATAGCCCTGCACGCGTTTTTCTACAATCGCTTGCTGGTAAGCTGTGAGCAACGTATGTGTTTCATAGCGAATAAAAATTTTCAGCAATCGTACGCCGAGTTTGAAACTCCCTTCACGACTTTCGCGTGCCACTTTGGTGGCGGAAAGTTGCCAATCCAGTTCGCACAAGCGGTCAAAATTGCCCTCGTTCATTGCATCGAAGGCAAGGGAAAGATACGCCCCGTCGTTGTAAATCCAGTTTTGTAAAAGCTGGGTTTGCACATATTCTTCTAGGGTCGCTTTGCTTTCTACCACACGTTGCTGGACGAAGGTTTCCAAGCCATTGGAATGGTTAAATCCGCCAATCGGTAAGGTGGGATCGACCAAGTGCAACAACGCACCTAAATCCGTTAAAGAGCGGTTTAATGTTTGTGCCAATGTCCATCTCCGTGATGATGATAGCCATGATGATCATGCGAATGACTGTGCGAATGCCCGTGACCTTGTGCAGAGTTAGCTCTCAACGCTTGGCTTAAACGGCGTTCTGCTTTTTGCGGATGAAATCCCGCGGCTTGCAGCCATTCAAACATCGGCTTATCGTAAGGTAATATTACTTCATCGCCATCTAAAAACAGCGGCGAATGTTTGTTGCCGATTTCATAACAAGCTCGAGCCATTTCAGGCAAGGTTTTCGGCGACAGCACAATGACTTCACTCGGTAAAATTTCAATCGCAATCACTAATTCATCGCTAATAAACACCACATCATCGTGTTTCAAGCGTTGCCCCTCTTTGAGCAAACGAAATGCTACTTCACGCCCCGTATTTGTAGTTTTACGCAAAATATTCCGTTCGCTTTCATACCACTGCAATACTATTCGTTCAATGGGCTGTGTGGTAATTTTGCCCTCTGCTTGAAGTGCGGTTAAATTTCCCAAGATATTTTCTATAATAGGGAGAATTGGGTTAATTATTTTCATCTTTCCTCTATAAATCCACTTTCTTCTCTTCGAAAGAAAAACTACAGCTACAATGATTTCTTATTTATCAAGTAAGGTGCGTATCGTACACGCCCTTTCACTAATTCGTCTATGAAAACAGTCCTTTAGAATAGGAAATATCGCTGACCCAATGGTACGCTATCCACAGGTTCACAGGTAATTAACTCTCCGTCCACTCGAACTTCATAACGTTCAGCATCAACAGTAATGTTTGGTGTTACACCATTATGAACCAGATCTTTTTTACCCACGTTGCGGCAACCTTTCACAGCAATGGTTTCTTTGTGTAAACCGAACTTCGCACGAATATCGGCTTTTTCAGCGGCTTGTGAAACAAAGAATACCGCTGTTTGTGCCGTTGCTAAGCCTTGTGCACCATACATTGGGCGGTAGAACACTGGCTGTGGCGTTGGAATTGAAGCATTTGGGTCGCCCATTTTGGCGTAGCTAATAAAGCCTTTTTTAATGACGACTTCAGGTTTTACGCCAAAGAACATCGGTTTCCATAACACGATATCTGCGATTTTACCCACTTCTAACGAGCCAATATGCTCCGCAATACCATGTGCAATTGCTGGGTTGATGGTGTATTTCGCGATATATCGTTTAATACGGAAGTTATCGTTTCCTTCATTACCTAGCTCACCACGTTGCATTTTCATCTTATCTGCAGTTTGCCATGTACGAATAACGACTTCTCCAATACGTCCCATTGCTTGAGAGTCTGAACTCATAATGGAGAAGACGCCCATATCGTGCAAAATATCTTCCGCTGCAATGGTTTCAGGGCGGATACGGCTATCAGCAAATGCCACATCTTCTGGCACGCGTTTATCTAGGTGATGGCAAACCATCAACATATCCAAATGTTCATCAATGGTGTTTTTGGTAAATGGACGAGTCGGGTTAGTTGAAGCAGGTAATACGTTTGAATACATCGCTGCTTTAATGATGTCAGGTGCATGACCACCACCCGCACCCTCCGTATGGAAAGTATGAATGACACGTCCATCAATCGCTTTCATCGTATCTTCCAAAAAGCCACTTTCATTTAGCGTGTCTGTGTGAATGGCCACTTGAATATCCATTTCATCTGCGACTTTTAATGCAGAATCAATCACGGCAGGCGTTGCGCCCCAGTCTTCATGGATTTTTAAACCTAATGCACCCGCTTCAATTTGTTCGCGTAGCGGATCTAGAGTTGAGCAGTTGCCTTTACCAAAAAATCCGACGTTTACAGGCAAGGCTTCTGCCGCTTGAAACATACGTTCCATATACCATGCGCCAGGGGTACAAGTGGTTGCGTGCGTACCATCAGCAGGGCCAGTCCCACCGCCAATTAACGTGGTAACGCCACTTTCAATCGCATGTTGTGCTTGTTGCGGACAAATAAAGTGAATGTGGGTATCAATACCACCAGCGGTTGCAATTAAATGTGCACCATTATGGACTTCCGTGCTTGCACCGATAATCATGTTTGGTGTGACGTTATCCATGGTGTCAGGGTTACCTGCTTGTCCAATACCGACAATGCGACCATCGCGAATACCAATATCGGCTTTGATAATGCCTAATTTAGCATCAATGATCATCACGTTGGTAATCACAAAATCCAATACATTCGGATTGTCGCGAGTTGCCGTACCGCTTTGAGCCATACCATCACGCACGCTTTTACCGCCACCAAATTTACACTCATCACCTTTGGTCAATAAATCTTGTTCAATGGTTGCCCATAAATTGGTATCGCCTAAACGGACTTTATCGCCAACGGTTGGGCCATAAGTTGCTACATATTGTGCTCTTGAAATTGTTAATGCCATTCTGCCCACCTTATAATTTGCCATCAATTTGATTATGGAAACCATAAATGATTTGGTTACCACCAAAAGCTACTAACTCAACCGTTTTGGCTTCGCCTGGTTCGAAACGCACCGCATTGCCAGATGGAACATTTAAGCGCATTCCTCGCGCCAAAGTGCGGTCAAATTTAAGGGCATTATTGGTTTCAAAAAAATGGTAATGTGAGCCAACTTGAATTGGGCGGTCTCCTGAATTTATTACTTCGATTTTTACGGTTTTTCTGCCGACATTAGCGAGAATATCGCCTTCGGCTAATTGGTATTCGCCTGGGATCATATCTTTGTTCCTTGTAGGGTGGGCTTTAGCCCACCATTGATATTTTTATTTTGGTGGGCTAAAGCCCACCCTACGGTTATCTGATTGGATTATGCACGGTAACAAGTTTTGTACCATCTGGGAAAGTAGCTTCAATCTGGACTTCATGAACCATTTCTGCCACACCTTCCATGACATCATCAACGGTTAAAAGTGTTGCGCCATATTGCATGACTTCCGCTACACTCATTCCGTCTCTTGCTGCCTCTTGTAAATGGCTAGCAATATAAGCAATAGTTTCTGGATAGTTTAATTTAACGCCGCGTGCTTTGCGTTTTGCCGCAAGTTCGCCCGCAAGGAAAAGCATCAGTTTTTCTTGTTCTCTGGAAGTTAAGTGCATATTTTCATTCCTTAATTTATTATACGAAAGTCAGCGAATTTTACGTAAAAAATCTAAAATAGGAAAAATATTTTGTCAGAATTTTTTGTAAGCCCCTTGAAAGAAAAAAAATCCTCCTTATATAGAAACCGCACTTACAAATTCTTAAGAAGGAAATTAATCATGAATATTCGTCCTTTACACGATCGTGTAATTATTAAACGTGAAGAAGTCGAAACCCGTTCAGCTGGCGGTATCGTATTAACCGGTTCAGCAGCGACTAAATCAACCCGTGCGAAAGTATTAGCTGTGGGTAAAGGTCGTATTTTAGAAAATGGCACCATTCAACCTTTAGATGTTAAAGTTGGCGATACCGTAATTTTCAACGACGGTTACGGTGTGAAAAGCGAAAAAATCGATGGTGAAGAAGTGTTAATCATTTCTGAGAACGACATCCTAGCAATTGTAGAATAATTATTAAATAAGGAAAAAGAAAATGGCAGCAAAAGACGTAAAATTTGGTAATGACGCACGCGTAAAAATGCTTAAAGGCGTGAATGTATTAGCCGATGCAGTAAAAGTAACCCTTGGCCCTAAAGGTCGTAATGTAATTTTAGACAAATCATTTGGCGCACCAACTATCACTAAAGACGGCGTGTCTGTTGCTCGTGAAATCGAATTAGAAGATAAATTCGAAAATATGGGCGCACAAATGGTAAAAGAAGTAGCATCTAAAGCAAATGATGCTGCAGGCGATGGTACAACCACTGCAACTGTGCTTGCGCAAGCTATCGTAAATGAAGGCTTGAAAGCAGTAGCGGCAGGCATGAATCCAATGGATTTAAAACGTGGTATCGATAAAGCAGTAAGTGCGGTTGTTTCTGAGCTTAAAAATTTATCTAAACCTTGTGAAACAGCAAAAGAAATTGAACAAGTAGGGACTATTTCTGCAAACTCTGACAGCATTGTGGGTCAATTAATCTCGCAAGCGATGGAAAAAGTAGGTAAAGAAGGCGTGATTACCGTTGAAGATGGTACGGGTCTTGAAGATGAATTAGATGTGGTTGAAGGGATGCAATTCGATCGTGGTTACCTTTCTCCATATTTCATCAACAAACCAGAAACAGCAACGGTTGAATTAGATAATCCATATCTTCTTCTTGTAGATAAAAAAATCTCTAACATTCGTGAATTACTTCCAGTGTTAGAAGGGGTTGCAAAAGCAGGTAAACCATTATTAATCATCGCTGAAGATGTGGAAGGCGAAGCACTTGCAACCTTAGTGGTGAACACGATGCGCGGTATCGTAAAAGTTGCAGCCGTGAAAGCACCAGGTTTTGGTGATCGTCGTAAAGCGATGTTACAAGATATTGCAATTTTAACAGCGGGTACTGTGATTTCTGAAGAAATTGGTATGGAGCTTGAAAAAGCAACATTGGAAGATTTAGGTCAAGCAAAACGCGTTGTTATCAATAAAGATAACACAACCATCATTGATGGTATCGGCGATGAAGCACAAATCAAAGGTCGTGTGGCTCAAATTCGTCAGCAAATCGAAGAATCAACTTCTGACTACGACAAAGAAAAGCTCCAAGAACGCGTGGCTAAATTAGCAGGCGGTGTGGCAGTAATCAAAGTAGGTGCAGCAACTGAAGTTGAAATGAAAGAGAAAAAAGACCGTGTAGATGATGCACTACATGCAACTCGTGCAGCGGTTGAAGAAGGTATCGTTGCTGGTGGTGGCGTTGCATTAGTTCGTGCAGCAGCGAAAGTTGCAGCAAGCCTAAAAGGTGACAACGAAGAACAAAATGTGGGTATCAAACTTGCATTACGTGCTATGGAAGCACCTTTACGTCAAATCGTCACTAACGCAGGCGAAGAAGCTTCAGTTGTGGCAAGTGCGGTAAAAAATGGCGAAGGAAACTTTGGTTATAACGCAGGAACAGAGCAGTACGGCGATATGATCGAAATGGGTATCTTAGATCCAACTAAAGTCACTCGTTCTGCATTGCAATTCGCAGCTTCTGTAGCAGGCTTAATGATTACCACTGAATGTATGGTAACTGATCTTCCAAAAGATGATAAAGCCGATTTAGGTGCTGCTGGAATGGGCGGTATGGGTGGAATGGGCGGAATGATGTAATTCGCTTATACGAGTAAAAAATCTATCCCAACAGAAAATTTGAGCTCTATATGACTTAGGGCTCAAATTTACTAAAATAAGGGATATTTTTTATTACCCTATTCTAAATTTATATATGATAAAAATAAAAAAACCCAGTTTTAAACTGGGTTTTATTTTATCTATTGGATAAATTATTCTGCAACAACGATTACATCTAATGTTGCAAATACTTCACCGTGAAGTTGGAAACGAACATCGTGATCACCAAGAGTACGGATTGGACCGTTTGGTAAACGAACTTCACTTTTCGCAATTTTAACGCCTGCTGCAGTTACTGCTTCTGCCACATCACGAGTAGTGATTGCGCCGAATAAACGACCTTCATCACCTGCTTTAGATGCGATAGTCACAGAACCTAATGCAGTAACTTCTGCTGCACGAGCTTGAGCTGCTGCAAGATTTGCTGCCGCTGTCGCTTCTAATTCTGCACGACGTGCTTCAAAGTGTTCAATGTTAGCTTTAGTTGCCATAACTGCTTTACCTTGTGGGATTAAGAAGTTACGTGCAAAACCTGATTTAACATTTACTTGATCGCCCACTTGACCTAAGTGAACAATTTTATCTAAAAGAATTACTTGCATTACCGTATCTCCTTAATTACTGATGATTGTCAGTGTATGGAAGTAACGCTAAATAGCGAGCGCGTTTGATTGCACGAGCTAATTGACGTTGGTACTTCGCACGAGTACCGGTAATACGGCTAGGTACAATTTTGCCGCTTTCTGAAATATAGTTCTTTAATGTAGCGATATCTTTATAATCGATTTCAACAACATTTTCCGCTGTGAAACGGCAGAACTTACGACGACGGAAATAACGTGCCATTTGGCTAGTCTCCTAATCTATAAATTCGATTTGCTCGGCATGTAAAACTAATTGGCATAACCCACTTTGGGTTTTATGTGATGTAATAAATCCCACCACCAAAATTTTACTACCGACCGTAATGCTTTGAGTTTTTTCTATCAATTGATTACCACTAATTTGAACTGGCATTTTTAACCACGCTTGACGAGTGAAACCACTTTCAATCTGATCAGAACGATGTTCTAACAAAAACTTACAATGCTCAATTCCACTAGGGCTTTTTAATCGCTTTGGTAACTGAGAAACGACTCCCATAACCGAAAAACGATTATCAATTTTCAAATTACTCTTCAGCATCCTCAAAATCGTTGTTTTCAACTTCAGCTAAAGGTTTACGTTCTTCTTTAGCCGCTTTCATTGGGGACGCTTCTGTTACGGCGTGCTTAGTATGGATAACAAGACTGCGTAATACAGCATCATTATAACGGAAAGTCGTTTCTAGCTCGTCGATGACTTGTTGAGGCGCTTCTACATTCATAAGCACATAGTGTGCTTTGTGTAATTTATTAATTGGGTACGCTAATTGGCGACGACCCCAATCTTCTAGGCGATGAACTTGACCACCAGCTTCTTTTACAGAACCGGTGTAACGTTCGATCATACCTGGTACTTGCTCGCTTTGGTCCGGATGAACCATAAACACGATTTCGTAGTGACGCATTACTGCTCCTTACGGGTTAATCAGCCTTTGACGTAGATCAGCCACCAATCTGCAAAGGCAAGGAACGAAAAATTCAATGTGGCTAAGGGTTGCGGATTATACTGATTTTTTTACGTTCCGCAACCAATTTGAGTTCTTTTTGAGCAAAAAAGAAGACCGATATTATAACAATATCGGCCTATCTCAAATCTTCTGTGATTAACGACTACGGAAAATAATACGACCTTTACTTAAATCATAAGGGGTCATTTCTACCGTCACTTTATCCCCAGTCAAAATACGGATATAGTTTTTACGCATTTTTCCAGAAATATGCGCAGTAACCACGTGACCGTTTTCCAACTCCACGCGGAACATAGTATTCGGTAAAGTCTCTAAAATTGTGCCTTGCATCTCAATGCAATCTTCTTTCGCCATTGTATCCTCTAAAAATAATCGATTTTTTATCCGCACTTTAGGCGGAAAAGTTAAGAAAAACGGGCGGATTATAGCCGTTTTAGCGAAAGGAAGAAAGATAAAATGGCAGGAAATAGAAAAATAACTTTGCACATTAATAATAACAAGTTACACTGACCTCAAAGAGATCCAACGTAGTCTATTCTTGTATAACAACTAAAGGTTTAGATCAAATGCAATTTCCAAAAATTATTGTTATCAGTTTAAAAAATTCATCAAGAAGAGCAATTATTTCAAAACGACTTTTAGGACTTGGATTAGAATTTGAATTTTTTGATGCAACTTATGGGAAAACATTACCGCAAGAAATATTAGACTCCGTTGATTATGAGTTTTACCCAAAAAATTATTTATCCCCAAAACCTTTAACACTAGGTGAAATTGGATGCGCAATCAGCCATATACGAGCATACGAGCATATTGTAGAAAATAAAATTGAAAGTGCAATTATTTTAGAAGATGATGCGATAATCTCACATTTTCTTAAAGAAATTGTTCAAGATGCATTAAATAAAGTTAAAAAAAACTATGACTTAATCTTTTTAGATCATGGTAAAGCTAAATCGTATCCTTTTAAGAAAAAACTTTACGAAGGCTATCGACTTGCTCATTATAGAGCCCCCTCCAAAAATTCTAAAAGATGTATTATTTACACTACAGCATATTTAATTACACAATTGGGAGCCTCAAAATTACTTAATTATGCTTATCCCGTAAGAATGCCTTCAGACTACTTAACTGGATTGATTCAAAAAACAAAAATTAATGCCTATGGAATTGAACCACCTTGTGTATTTAGAGGGTTAAGCATTGATTCTGAAATAAATCAAATTGAGCATCGATATGAATAAGCTAAAAGCCCTAAGATTAAAAGTTGGGAAATGGATGCTCGATAAATCATCAAGAGCAAACAATCCTCAAAGTTTAAAATATCTTAAGAGTTTCTTATTTTTGCGACAAGATGGAAAAATTGGCGACTATATCGTGAGTTCTTTTGTTTTTCGGGAGATAAAGAAATTTAACCCGTTGATAAAAATTGGTGTCATCTGCACGAAACAGAACGCTTATCTGTTTCAAAGAAACCATAACATTGATGAGATTTATCTTGTAAAGAAAAGAAACATTCTCGACTACATCAAGACGGCACTGTTTATTCGAAAAGAAAGATACGATGTTGTTATTGATCCAACTATTATTCTTAGAAACCGAGACTTGTTGTTATTGAGAATACTCAATGCCCGTAATTATATCGGCTATAGAAAAGCAGATTATAATATTTTTAATGTAAATATTACTAAAGAGGGCCATTTTTCAGAAATTTACAAAGAAGCTTTAGCTCAGTCAAATATTAGTCTAAGTGATGATCGCTATGACGTTCCGCAAGATGACTTAATTAAAAAAGAAATTCTTCAGTTTATTACTGATAACCAGTTAAATAACTTTATTACAATTAACTTTTATGGTGCGGGGAAAAATAGAAAATTTAACGATACTCACATTATAGATTACTTAGCATATATTAGAAGTCATCATAAATATCCATTGGTCTTACTCTCAACACCAGATACTCATAAGCATTTAAGTAGAATCGCTAATCAATTTGATGATGTATTTGTTTATTCAAAGCCTCACACAACGATCTATCATACAATTGAGTTGATTAGAAACTGCGCCCTACTTATTTCGGTTGATACATCAACGATTCATATTGCTTCCGGGTTAAATAAACCTATGATTTGTTTTTACTCGCAAGATAAAGAAAATTTTACGCATTGGCACCCTAATTCTAAGAATACATGCCATATTCTTTATTATCACGATAATGTTAATGAGATCTCTCCGAAAGAAATAAAACCAGAGTGGCTAGATATTTAAAGATGCCAACCACAAACTTTATCATTTACTAGACTATTTTATGAACTCAAAAAAACACTTAGGTCATACGGCGCGTAAACGCTTTGGTCAAAACTTTTTACATGATACT
This sequence comes from Haemophilus sp. HMSC066A11, assembly GCF_001811665.1. Classification (NCBI taxonomy): domain Bacteria; kingdom Pseudomonadati; phylum Pseudomonadota; class Gammaproteobacteria; order Pasteurellales; family Pasteurellaceae; genus Haemophilus; species Haemophilus sp. HMSC066A11. The sequence continues at coordinate 26,587 of NZ_KV805856.1, read as the reverse complement.
TCCGTGATTCAAGGTATCGTGGCGGCGATTTACCCACAACCTAATCAATTCTTAGTGGAAATTGGTCCTGGACTTGGTGCATTAACAGAGCCTGTTGGTGAACTTGTCGATCATCTGACAGTGGTAGAGCTTGACCGAGACCTTGCAGAACGTTTACGTCACCATCCATTTTTACATCAAAAGCTCACCGTTATTGAAACGGATGCGATGCAATTTGATTTTGGTGCGCTTTACACAAAAGAAAATTTAGCAGAAAAAGGGCAAAAATTACGTGTGTTTGGTAACTTACCTTACAACATTTCTACGCCATTGATGTTCCACTTGTTTAAATATCATGATGTGATTCAAGATATGCACTTTATGCTGCAAAAAGAAGTGGTAAAACGCCTATGTGCCGCACCAAATAGCAAAGCTTATGGTCGTTTAACGATTATGGCGCAATATTTCTGCCAAGTGATGCCTGTGCTTGAAGTACCGCCTTCTGCATTTAAACCTGCACCGAAAGTAGATTCAGCCGTTGTGCGTTTAATTCCGCATAAGGAATTGCCGCACCCTGTAAAAGATTTATATTGGTTGAACCGTGTTTGCTCCCAAGCGTTCAATCAACGTCGTAAAACATTACGCAATGCACTCTCAACGCTATTTTCACCTGAAAATCTGACCGCACTTGGTATTGATTTAAATGCACGTGCAGAAAATTTGGCTATAGCAGATTATGCACGTTTAGCGAACTGGTTGGCGGATAATCCACCAGCCGATATCAATAAAGATGAAATCTTAGATTCAGAAGAGTAAAAATAATAAAGGTGTAACCCTTGTTACACCTTGGCTTTCTACATAAAACGAACAATTTCTTTACCTTGCATTTCTTTAATACGTTGTTGTTCTTTCCATTTTTTTCTATTTAAAGCTCGTATAATATTTTCTTTTATCCGAGTTAAACGCTGTTTCAATGTCTTTTTCTTACGGATTTTTGGACGTTTTTGTCGTTCTTTTTCCAATCCGCTTGTTAATACACTTTTACTTTGATTCGCTTGGAGTTCTTGAATACAAATTGCTGGATTCAGTTGATAGACAATATAATTATCAACATCAACTAATTTATTAAAAATAAGTTGATCAACTGCAACAATTTCATCAGAAGGAATATTCTTTAAATATTCAATTACATATTTAGCCGCACCTTGAGAAATAATATAACCAGCCGTCCCCCAGTGAGTTGATTTTAAAATATCAAAGTTCCTAGAATTAAAAGGTGGAATTTTAGTTTGTTTCTCAAGTTTAACTGGCTGTAAAAAAGTTTCTAAACGAATAATAAAAATATCATTAAAATCAAAACGTGTTTTTAACCATTCATTTTGGTTCAAAAATACTTCCGCATTCTCGCCAAGAATTACATCATCTTCAAAAATTTTGAGATATTCCAAATTTTCATTCACACACTTATTCCATAATAAGAAATGGCTAATTAAACAGCCTTTTTCTCCTTTAGTAAGTATTCTAGATTCCTCTATATTATGTAATATGGAGTTTGATTGATTGATTGATTGATTGATTGATTGATAAGTGTACGCATTAAAGAAACTAAATGAAAGTTTTTTTGATTCAAATTGCTTAGTAATATGTTTGCGACGTTCAGTTGCATTTTCCATACTAATGACAATATTTTCAATAGCACTCATATTTAAATAAAAATGGAAATAACTAAATTTTTCGCATTCTACTATACAAAAAGAATAAATCAACAATAAAAGTCTGTGTTAAAATTCTCAAAATTTATTTATAAAAGAGCGGTCAAAAATGGCAACCTATTTCGTCGGTGATTTGCAAGGCTGTTATGATGAATTACAGCTTTTATTAGAACGTGTAGATTTCAATCCTACGCAAGATAAACTTTATCTTGTGGGGGATCTTGTGGCGCGTGGGGATAAATCACTTGAATGTCTTCGTTTTGTAAAATCACTTGGTGATGCAGCGCAAACCGTACTAGGGAATCACGATTTACATTTAATTGCGACCGCACTGGACATTAAAAAAGTGAAACCGCGTGATCGTGTTGATGCCATTTTTAATGCGCCCGATTTTGATGAGCTGATTCATTGGTTACGTCATCAGCCATTACTTGTCCATAGTGAAGAGTTAAACTTCCTGATGGCACATGCCGGTATTTCGCCTGATTGGGATTTGGAAACTGCGAAATCTTGTGCGGCTGAAGTTGAACAAATTTTACAGCACGGCGATTTTCATTATCTTATTGAAAATATGTATTCCGAGCAGCCTGATCGTTGGTCGCCTGATTTACAGGGCTTAGCGCGTCATCGCTACATTATTAATGCTTTCACTCGAATGCGTTTTTGCTATTTGGATCATCGCTTTGATTTTGCCTGTAAATCCCCTTTAAAAGATGCACCAGCGGAGCTCACGCCTTGGTTTAATTTAGATAATCCACTTTATAAACAGATTCCCATTGTCTTTGGACATTGGGCAAGTTTAGTCGATGAGCCTACTCCAAAAGGTATTTATGCCTTAGATACTGGTTGTGTGTGGAATAATCGAATGACTATGTTGCGTTGGGAAGACAAACAGCTCTTCACACAAAGTGCGGTCAAAAATTACAGTGATTTTTAAGGAAACACTATGCTCTCGCTTACGGCTGAATCTTGCGAACTGTTCAACATTCCTTTCTACCAATTCGCCCAAATGAAAAAATTCTGCCCAGAAGATATTCCAGCGATTAAAGCGGATTACAAATTACATTGGGATAATTGGAAAGCGATAATTCAATCTGTTTCAGCACAACTCGGTACGCCTTTTGCGAAACCGCATATTGAAAGCTGGACCAATGGTTGGCAAGTGCGGGCTCATTTCTTCGCTTATTTTAAATACGAGTTTAACCAAAATTCTGCCGCAATCTTTTCTGTGCTATTAAATCGTCGCCGACTAAGAGTGTGTTTAGATTGGCATTGCTATCGTGCAGATCGCTCACAAATTAATGTGCAACAATATAATCAGTGGATTGATCAATTTGATTTCAAACAATTTGCTGATTTTGAGATTTGGCGAGAGGATGAAAGTGAATATGATGATTTTCGCCAAGTGAAGGTCATTTCTGAAAAAAATCTGATCTTACGTTCAGATGAGGATTTTTGGTGCATTGGGAAAAGTATTGAAAAAGCCGAGTTAAATCAAATAGATCCCGTTTTATTTATTACACACACCATTCAACAATTACAACCGCTTTACGATCGCTGCCATCAATAAAGTATACCCTTAGTATAAATAATTGAGCTCTACATTATGTAGAGCCCAATATTTCAGCAAATTAATAAACTATCCAAATTTATGGCAACAGTTTAAAGTGCGGTAATTCTTATTGATGTTTTTAACTACACATCATAAGTAGTTGATGCTGTGTTACCGCCACGACCAGTCCAGTTGGTGTGGAAAAACTCGCCACGAGGTTTATCTGTGCGTTCATAAGTATGAGCACCGAAGTAGTCGCGTTGTGCTTGCAATAAGTTTGCTGGTAAACGTGCTGAAGTATAGCCATCTAAGAAAGTAATCGCAGACGCCATACAAGGCATTGGGATACCCACTTCGATAGATTTTGCCACCACTTTACGCCAGTCACTTAATGCGTTTTCTAAAATGCCTTTGAAGTAGCTATCTGAACCTAAGAAAACAAGATTTGGATTTGCTTCATAAGCATCGCGAATATTACCTAAGAAACGGCTACGAATGATACAACCTTCACGCCATAACAACGCAGTTGCACCATAGTTAATATCCCAACCAAATTGTTCAGAGGCTTCACGAATCAGCATAAAGCCTTGTGCGTAAGAAATAATTTTTGACGCTAATAATGCTTTACGTACCGCTTCAATCCATACTTTTTTGTCGCCTTCAACTGGTGTAATAGTTTTGCCGAATAATTGATTAGCCGCAACACGTTGATCTTTAAAGGAAGACACGCAGCGTGCAAAAACGGATTCAGTGATTAAAGTTAATGGAATACCAAAATCTAACGCATTGATACCTGTCCATTTACCTGTCCCTTTTTGACCCGCAGTATCCAAGATTTTTTCGACTAAAGGTTCTCCACTTGCATCTTTATAACCAAGAATGTCAGTGGTGATATCGATTAAATAGCTATCAAGTTCAGTATTTTTCCATTCTGCGAAGATGGCTTGCATTTCTTCATAGCTTAAGCCTAAACCTTCTTTTAAGAATTGGTATGCTTCGCAAATTAACTGCATATCGCCATATTCAATACCATTGTGAACCATTTTCACAAAATGACCAGCACCTTCGCCGCCGACCCAGTCACAACAAGGTTCGCCTTGTTCTGTTTTAGCTGAGATTGCTTGGAAAATTGGTTTCACATACTGCCACGCTTCTTGATTACCGCCCGGCATAATTGAAGGCCCGTGACGCGCCCCTTCTTCGCCACCAGACACACCCGAACCGATAAAGCGAATACCTTTCTCCGCCAAGGCTTTCACTCGACGGTTCGTATCTGGGTAGTTTGAGTTACCGCCATCAATAATGATGTCGCCTTCTTCCAGGTGCGGTAGTAATGCTTCAATGAATTGATCCACCACATCACCTGCGCGCACCATTAACATCACTTTACGTGGTTTTTCTAATTTAGCAGCTAAATCTTCTAAAGAGTATGCACCGATAATATTCGTGCCTTTTGCCGCACCTTGTAAAAATTCATCCACTTTTGAAGTGGTACGGTTATATGCCACGACTTTAAACCCGTGGTCGTTCATATTTAAAATGAGGTTTTGCCCCATTACGGCTAAGCCGATAACACCGATGTCGCCTTTTACTGACATTGTTTTCTCCTGTTTTTATTTAATTCATTGTCTTTGATTTCAAGATTTTTCGAAGTTCTTTTAACGCAATCACAGAATTCTTTGTTCTACTAGATGGATGAACAGTTCTATAACATAAAATGTCCTCACCATAATTCTCTAAAAGATGAAACTGTTCTAAATATTTTTTATCTAAACCAGGTACAACACTTTTACCCGATGGCTTTAGATCATTTTTAAAATAATCCCTTCTAGCAAGAATTGCTTGCGTATCAAGCCCTGATGCAAATATGATGATATTAGGTTGTAAAATTTCAATTTGGGCTTTTAATAAAGATTCTGATATTTTCTTTATATTTGCAAATACTGATTTAGTATCTATTTTACTAGGGTTCGATTTTTTATAAGATACACAGAATATATTTGCCCATAAAATACTTGCATTAGGGTTTTCTTGAGATACTTTTCTAAAGAAATTAAAGAAACATTTTCCTTTTTTATTTACTGAATCAGACCTTTCTAGATTACGAATAACCCAAGATTTACTCAAATCCATTAATTGATAAACCGAGTTCTGATCATATTTTTCTAGATACTTTAAATCCCAACCTCTAGTTTCTCTCCCTACAATTAAAATTCGATGTTTTTTCTTCTTAAAATCATCAGGCACAAATCCCAAATGAATTTTTGATAAATTGGAGTTACTTAGTAAAGCATCGATTATTTCTTGGTTTTCTTTAAAAATATCTTGGTATCTTTTCACCAATAACATCTCAATATCAAGATTTTTTGCCGATGCTTTATCCAAATACCATTCCGTCACGCCTTTTCTCCCACGATAGTGCACATTTCCCAACGTGTGCCTTTATCTACAAACACAGGCTATGAAGCGTGTGCTATCAGTAATCCATCTTCTTGCTACCTAAAAGTGCGGTCGAAATATGCATTAAATTTTATACAATTTCTCATACTAATCTTGTGATACACTGTTTTCTTGTATTTGTTGCAACGAAAACTGGCGTTTTCCTACAATCTCTTCTACCTTATTAGCAGGCAAACCCGCTTGTAATAATTCTTGACGTAAACTATCAAGCGAACGTTGAAATGCTTCACGCGCACGTTGTACTCCATCCACAATAAATTGCGCGTTGAAGTCGTCTTTTAATTCATAAAATTGAATGTTGGAAGCACAAGCAGCAAACCATTCAAAGCGCGCGGCAACCTCTTGCAATGCCAATGTGCCATGGGCTTGTTTAATGCCGACATCACTTAAATACACCGTACCTTGAATATTCATAAAACCATGTTTCTTTAAAATACGTTGAATATCCGCATAAGCATTACGCCAGCTTGGATTATGATAATATCTTTCCAAACAGTGCGTATCCATATCAAAAACGATTAATGTACGATCCATTTTTACCCGATTATAATAACTGTGCCGCTGCTTTATCCAAATACCACTCCGTTACCCCATTTTTTGCTTTAATTTTTGCAGCGGGATAAGGCAAGTTTTCTGCTGGGGTAGTTTGAATTTCTTTTAAAATATCCGCTTTGCTTTCGCCAGTGACCAAATAGGTAATGCGTTTGGCTTGTTCAATGAGTTTGGCTGTTTTAGAAATGCGAATTTGACCGCTTTCAGGGTGTTTTGCAATGACAGCTAGGTTTTCATCATCAAAATTGGTTTGATGTGGGAAGAGAGAAGCGGTATGACCATCAGTTCCCATGCCTAAAATGATCCAATCAAAAACACCGTTTGGAATGACCGCACTTAATTCTTCTTCGAAGCGTTTTAGTTCAAAGTGCGGTTCATTTTCGCCACGAATTCTGTGGATGTTTTCCGTTGGAATTTGAATATGATCAAATAAGAGTTTTTGCACTTCGCCATAGTTGCTTTCAGGATCAGATGGCGGAACCATACGATCATCTCCCCACCAAAAATGCAGATTTTTCCAGTTAATTTGTTCCGCATAAGGTGATTTGGCTAGGGTTTTAAATAATAACTTAGGTGTTGAACCACCAGAAAGGGAAATATGTACGGGATGATTTAATTGACTATAAATCACGAATTCTTGTGCAATTTTATCGACTGCATGTTGAGCAGTTGGGAAGCTGATATAGTTCATTGATTTTCCGTTAGGCTTTAGCCCACAATTTATTATGTTAGATAGTAAGATCGGTGGGCTAAAGCCCACCCTACATTAGATTAGTTAAACTTTTTTCTTCATCAATCCACTTGGTTTACGCCACACTTTGCCTTGTTTTGCGATTAATTTATCAGCTGCAACAGGCCCCCAAGTGCCAGCTTCATATTCGTGAATACGACCACCATTGGCTTTGTAATCTAAAATCGGTTGCACAAATTTCCATGCAGCATGCACAGCATCAGTACGAGCAAACAAGGTTGCATCGCCTTTCATCGCATCCAACAATAAACGTTCATAAGCGGTTAATACTTGCGTGCCTGCTAAATCTGCATAACGGAAATCCATTGATACTTCTTTCGCCTCAAAACCTGCACCTGGTTTTTTCAAACCAAAACGCATTGAAATAGCTTCATCAGGTTGAATACGAATAATCAATTTATTCTCTGGTGCATTTTGGCTGAATACAGGATGTGGCGTAGTTTTAAAATGGATCACAATTTCAGTCACACGAGCTGGTAAGCGTTTACCCGTACGAACATAGAACGGCACGCCAGCCCAACGCCAGTTTTCAATTTCACAACGCAATGAGATGTAGGTTTCAGTACGAGAATCTGCAGGCACACCTTTTTCTTCTAGATAGCCTTTTTCCATTTTGCCGTTAATTTCAGCCGCAGTGTATTGACCCAAAACAAGGTTATTCTCCATATCCTCCGAAGTTAATGGACGCAAACTATGCATCACTTTTGCCACTTCATCACGCATTGAATTCGCGTTAATAATCGCTGGCGGCTCCATTGCAACCATAGCAAGGACTTGTAATAAATGGTTTTGGAACATATCTCGCATTGCGCCAGAACCATCATAATAGCCCCCGCGCTCTTCCACGCCAATAGATTCTGCACCAGTAATTTCTACATAATCAATGAAATTACGGTTCCAAAGCGGTTCAAACCAACCATTTGAAAAACGTAATACGAGCAAGTTTTGAACGGTTTCTTTACCTAAATAATGGTCGATACGATAAATTTGGTGTTCTTCAAAGAAACGGTGGATTTGTACGTCTAATGCTTGCGCTGTTTTTTCATCGTAACCAAAAGGTTTTTCAACGATAATACGTTTCCAGCCATATTCTTCCGTATTTAAACCATGTGCAGCCAAACACTCAGGAATCACGCCATAAAGACTTGGCGGAGTGGACATATAGTAAAGGGTGTTACCACAGGTTTGATATTTATCGTGAAGTTCGTCTAAACGTGGAACAAGTTTGCCGTAATCTTGAGCATCCGAAGTATTCACTGCTTGGTAATAAAGATGAGAGCAGAAAGCATCTAAAGTGTCAGGTGTTGTTTCTTCATTATGAATTAACGCCTCACGCATTTTTTTGCGGAAAGTTTCATCGTTCAAGTCAGAACGTGCAACACCAAGAACGGAAAAGTTTTCACTCAAACGCCCGATTTTGTAGAGATTATAAAGGGCTGGAATGAGTTTACGATGAGTTAAGTCACCAGACGCGCCAAAAATGACGATACAATTATTATCAGTTTGCATAATTATTCCTTATTCGGCTTCCGAGTAATGTCGAAAATAATGCCGTATTCTAGAGAAAAAAACCAATCGAACCAATCAATTAAATTGAAAGACAGAACGCCAATCGAACGATTGATCGCCCACCATAACAAAATGCGGATTAATCAATGTTTCGCGTTGGTTATAGGTTAAAGGCTCAAAATGAGAGTCAAAAATGGCACCGTGAGTTTCATTCAGCAACACTTCTGCGCCAGCGGTATCCCATTCGCCTGTTTGTCCTAAACGAACATAACAATCTACTGCACCTTCAGCCACCAAACCGCTTTTTAAGCTACTTGAACCAACCACAACAAATTCACAAGTAAAATCCTTCGGCAAAATCGACCGCACTTTTTCTTGTGAAGTGGTTGCACCTACCGCAATTCGTAAAGGGCGATCAAAATTTGTCGTGTTTTTAGTGAGTTTTTTTACCTGATCCAGTTGTTTTTTAAACGCACCGAAATCACGCATTGCATAATAAGTTGTCGATAAAATTGGTGCATGAATAACACTTAACACGGGTTTATTTTTACGAACTAAGGTTATCAACACAGAAAATTGATCGGTACGATTAATAAATTGTTGTGTGCCATCAAGAGGATCAATCAACCAATATTCTTTCCAATTTTTACGTTCTTCAAAGGAAATATGACAATTTTCTTCCGAAAGAACGGGGATATTAGGGAAAAGTGCGGTCAATTTTTCGGTTAAAAATTGGCTCACAAAAAGATCCGCTTCCGTCACAGGCGTGTTGTCTTCTTTCAATTCAACATGAACCTGTTTTTGATAAAACTGTTGCAAATGCTTACCTGCTTGGTAAGCAATCAGCAATACTTGGTTAAGTAAGTGTTCGTTTAGCGTCAGCATAAAATTATTCTCTTGTTTTTGGCAGCAACCAAGGCATTACAAATAGAGCATAAAAAACCATTCCGCATGTGCTTATTAACCCGAGGGACAATCCCCCTTCGATCAACCAGCCCCAAAAGGAAGTGTCTTGTTCGCCGAGTAATAACAAATAAAAATAAGATGCCATATTGCAGTAAACAAATGAAATGATCGATGAAACTAATACAATCGAAGCAATGTTATAACGTGTGTAACGGAATTTTGCGGCTAAAAGTGCGGTTAAAAATGCGGGAATGGTGGCAAGAAGAAATGCTGTGAGAGCATAACTAGAAAAAGGAACGATAACGCCACTTGAGTCATCATCGAACCAAATCAAAAGTGCGGTGACAACTATCTGTAAAATCAGAGGGAAAAAAATAAGTGTTTTTAAGTAAGATTTCATAGTGAAAAATAGGTTATCCAGAAGATAACCTATTCTAAAATAAATTTAAGGATTAATCAGATTTTTTCGCACGTAATACGCGAGATGCAAAAATCACAATGCCCACGATAAATACGATTAAACCTAACCACTCGCCAATTGTATCCCAATTTTCAAGATTTAAGGATAATGGTGCTTCAGAACCGCCAGTGGTAACAGAAGCCGCAATAATGAATGCTAAAATTACCCCCATTAAACTTTCGCCTACAATTAAACCTGCAGAGAAAAGCGTACCGAAACGTTCTGCTTTAGCTGACACTTCTTTGTTACCAAGTTTTGCAATATGGCGAGCCATAATCCACGCTAGGAATGCACCAACAATCACAGGCGTATTAATTGATGGTGGTAAGTAAATACCAATCCCCACAGCAATAACTGGCAAGCTAAAGACTTTGTTGCTGACTTTTTTCAAAAATGCATCAATCGTAATTAACACAGCACCTAAACCCACACCAGTTAAGATGTAAGTCCATTCCAATTTATTTGTGAAAATACCTTGAGAAATGGCGGTCATTAACGTTGCTTGTGGTGCAGATAAGGCTTGTGAAGGATCCATATCTGGACGTGGCAACGCACCGCTGAAACCATACGCATGATATAAGATTTCTAATACTGGTGCGATAACAAGTGCACCGACAAAGCAGCCGATAATTAATGCAACTTGTTGTCGCCAAGGTGTTGCTTCAACTAATAAACCCGTTTTTAAATCTTGTAGATTATCATTAGAAATACAAGCTGTAGTGATTACGATAGATGCCGTAAACAATGTAAGTGCGGTTAAAAATTTCTGACCATCTACAGTTTCAAATAAGCCCGAGGCGTTACCGATTGACACCAATACTAATGAAATCACGATAACAGAAATAATTCCGATACCAGAAATTGGGCTTGAAGATGAACCCACTAAACCTGCCATATAACCAGAAGCTGCTGCCACAAAGAAGCCGATAAATACCGCTAAGAAAGTACAAACTACCACTAATAAAATGGAAAGCTCAGGCGAAATTGGTGCCGCCGCAATAAAGTGATGTAATGAAATAACAATTAACGCAACCGTCGCAATTAAGATATAAATCATTGTTTTTGGAGAAAGGTCAATATCAATACGATGTTCTGATGCCTCTTGCCCACCTTTCAGCATACGGAAAGAATGAACCATTCCTTCAATCATTGGTTTCATTAAAATCAGCAATGTCCAAATCGCAGCAATACCAATTGTACCCACACCAATATAACGCACTTTGGTTTTCCAAACAGTCATCGCAGAATCAATTAAACTTGCATCCGCGGCAATATCTTCTGACATTGTGAAATATGGCACTGCCACACCCCAAGTCAAAATAACACCGATTAACATTGCGATACCGCCGACAATACCAATTAAATAACCTGCACCAAGCAAGGCAAGTGAAAAGCCCATTGGTAATTGGAACGCCGCTTTTCCTGTTTGAATCCAAGCACTTGCACCATCAGCCATAACGCGTAAACCATTAGTTAAAAATGCAACTAATCCTGCTAAAACACCACCGTAAGCAATATCTTTCACGCCGCTATCGCCATCTGCATTATTACCTGCTTTCAAAATTTCTGCAGCAGCTACCCCTTCAGGATAAGGTAAATTACTATTTACCACCATTGCACGGCGTAATGGAATAGTGAATAACACGCCCAATGTACCACCAGCTGCACAAATCAACATCGTTTGCCAGAATGGAAAATCTTGCCAGTAGCCCATCATTAATAAACCAGGCAAGACGAAGATCACAGAAGAAAGCGTACCTGCTGAAGATGCTTGAGTTTGCACCATATTATTTTCAAGAATGCTAGAATCTTTGAAAAATTTGAGTACTGCCATAGAAATGACGGCCGCTGGAATAGATGACGCAAATGTCACCCCCACTTTTAGACCGAGATACACATTGGATGCAGTGAAAATTACCGTAATCAATGCACCGAGAATAATTCCTCGAACGGTCAATTCTTTTAAGTTTTCGTTATGCATAAATTGTTCCTTGAGCTTAAAAAAAGAAAACCGCTCAACCTTGTCAAAAATTTGACTATTTTTCAAGTTTTTTTAACATAAAATTTGTTTTATTGAAAAATGTTTAAATTAACCTGTTTTTATTTTTTTTCATTTAATAAAAATCCTATTAAAGAATAAAATTTTTAATAACAGTTCATTAGCATACTTTGTGGTACTATTTTGTCTTATCAAAATAAGGAGAAAATAATGGCAGAAAAAGAAGTCAGATTAGATAAATGGTTGTGGGCTGCCCGATTTTACAAAACACGGAGCATTGCTAAAGCGATGATTGAAAGTGGTAAAGTGCATTACAACAATCAACGTGCGAAAGTAAGTAAAATTGTGGAAGTGGGTGCAATGTTAAAACTTCGCCAGGGAAACGAAGAAAAAGAAATAAAAATTATCGCCTTAAGCGATCAACGCCGAGGTGCGCCAGAAGCACAATTACTCTACCAAGAAACCGAAAGTAGCGTGAAAAAAAGAGAAGAAATCGCGTGGGCAAGAAAAAATAATTCCCTTTCAATGCCCCATCCTGATCGTCGCCCAAATAAAAAAGAGCGGAGAGATTTATTGAAATTTAAACACCAAGATAAATTTGAATAAAAATTTCACCGCACTTTCTATGTTCTTAAGGTTTAATATCTCGCAAAATTGGATTTTGCATTGAAATCAAGGTTTCAGTGGATTGAATTTCATCAATTAACTGAATCTTGGTCGCCAAAACGGAATGTAATTCTGCAATTGTGTGTGTCATCACCTTTAAGAAAATCGAGTAATTGCCCGTTGTATAATAGGCCTCGACTACTTCATCAAAACTTTCTAGCTTTTTGATCACTTTTTCATAATCTTTTGCACTTTTTAGAATAATGCCGATAAAACAACATACATCATAGCCTAATTTACGTTCATCAATAATTACTTTTGTACCTTTAATAATGCCCGATTGACGCATTTTTTCGACCCGAACGTGAATCGTTCCTGGACTAACACCAAAATTTTTAGCCATTTCTGCGTATGGTGTTCTCGCATCTTTAGTGAGTACACGTAATATTTTTTGATCTAAACTATCAATGTTGTGCATAAAACTTCCTCCTTTAGATTTTATTTAATTTTTTCACAATGAATTAGATGATATTCAACCAAGAAAAGAAAGTAAATAAAATACTTGAAATAAAATCATTATTTACTGAATAATACTCAAAAATATTACTCCTCGTTAAAAAAGGTTATCAAAATGAAAAAGACATTTATTTTACAACAACAAGAAATCAGCTTTGTGAAGAACACTTTTACCCAAAATCTTATTGAGCAACTTGGCATTATTGAAGTGCAAGGCCCAATTTTGAGCCAAGTGGGTAACGGAATGCAAGATAACTTATCAGGCATTGAAAAAGCCGTACAGGTTAATGTGAAATGCATTCCAAATGCCGTATTTGAAGTTGTGCATTCTCTTGCGAAATGGAAACGCCATACATTAGCTCGTTTCAACTTTAAAGAAGACGAAGGCTTGTTTGTTCATATGAAAGCATTGCGTCCCGATGAAGATTCTCTTGATCCAACGCACTCTGTTTATGTAGATCAATGGGACTGGGAAAAAGTGATTCCTGAAGGTCGTCGTAATTTTGCATACTTAAAAGAAACGGTAAACGCTATTTATCGTGCTATTCGTTTAACGGAATTAGCCGTAGAAGCACGTTTTGATATTCCTTCCATTCTTCCAAAACAGATTACCTTTGTGCATAGCGAAGATTTAGTAAAACGCTATCCAGATTTAAGCAGTAAAGAGCGTGAAAACGCAATTTGTAAAGAATACGGTGCAGTATTCTTAATCGGGATTGGTGGCAAACTTTCAGATGGCAAACCTCATGATGGTCGTGCGCCTGACTATGATGACTGGACAACAGAATCTGAAAATGGCTACAAAGGCTTAAATGGCGACATTTTGGTATGGAACGACCAATTAGGCAAAGCCTTTGAACTATCCTCAATGGGTATCCGCGTAGATGAAAGTGCATTACGTTTACAAGTTGGCTTAACAGGCGATGAAGACCGTTTAAAAATGGATTGGCACCAAGATTTATTAAACGGGAAATTGCCATTAACTATCGGCGGTGGTATCGGTCAATCTCGCTTAGCGATGCTTTTACTTCGTAAAAAACATATCGGTGAAGTGCAATCAAGCGTATGGCCAAAAGAAATGTTAGAAGAATTTTCAAACATTCTTTAAAATCAATTAAGTAGATAACAAAAGTGCGGTAAAAATTAACCGCACTTTTTATTAGATGGAAAACTTAAAGAATACTTAATAGCTGGGCAAAATCATCAAACACCCAATCTGGATTGGATTCACGGATAGGGATATTGTAATTGTAGCCGTAAGTTAAACCAACAACTGCACAGCCCGCAGCGTGACCTGCGATAATATCATTTTTAGAATCGCCCACGAAAAGCACTTGGCGTGGTTCAAAACCAAATTTTCCGCATAAATAATAAAGTGGAGCTGGATGTGGCTTAATGGCAGGTAAGGATTGACCGCCCAACATTTCACTAAATAAATGATCAATGCCAAATGCGGCCAATACTGGCTGAACATGTCTTGTGGGTTTATTGGTAACAACTGCTAGGACATAGCCTTTTTCTTTCAGGATTTCTAAAGTTTCTTTTACATTTAGATACAAGCGGCTGACATTACATAAATTCTCGCCATAATAAAAATTAAAACGTTCTGTTACTTGCTTAACCTCTGTTTCAGTTAGCACTTTTCCTGTTTGTTTTTTCGCCCAATCTAACGCTCGAGCAATTAATACAGGCGCGCCATTACCGATCCAAGTTAAAACTAATTCTTCTGGCGCTTTCGGTAAATCAAATTCAGCCAAAGCAGAATTTACGGATAACGCTAAATCAGGCAGGCTATTTACCAAGGTGCCATCTAAATCAAAGCCAATAAGTTTAAATTGTGTGTTCATTGTTTTTCTCTGTTCTATTACGATCGTATTTTATTAAAATAACGGTTATGCGCTAACACTTGCTAACTGTGTACGCATTTGGTCAATAACTTGTTTATAATCTGGCTTACCAAAAATTGCGGAACCTGCCACAAACATATCAGCACCTGCCGCGGCTATTTCTGCGATGTTATCAACCTTCACGCCACCATCTACTTCAAGACGAATGTCATAACCACTTTCATCAATGATCTTACGAGCCTGTTGTAATTTCTTCAATGTTGCTGGAATAAAAGATTGTCCGCCAAATCCGGGATTAACTGACATTAATAAAACCACATCCACTTTATCCAAAACGTAATCTAAATAGCTCAACGGCGTCGCAGGATTAAAAACTAATCCAGATTTACAACCACAATCGCGAATAAGCTGCAAAGAGCGGTCAATATGTTCGCTAGATTCTGGGTGAAAAGTGATGTAATTCGCACCTGCTTTAGCAAAATCGGGAATAATGCGATCGATCGGTTTTACCATTAAATGCACATCTATCGGTTCGGTAATGCCATAATCACGTAAAGCTTGACATACCGCAGGCCCAAAAGTGAGATTAGGTACATAATGATTATCCATAACATCAAAATGAATAACATCCGCACCTGCATTAAGTACGTTTTGTACATCATTACCAAGACGAGCGAGATCGGCAGAAAGAATTGATGGGGCGATAAGATAAGGTTTCATAAAGGTTCTCCGTTGAGAAAATGAGTGCATTTAGTTTACTCACTTAAGTTCAAAAAACCAATAGTAATCCTTATATGAAATAACAAGATAAACAAAGAAAGGGCATCTAAATGCCCTTTCAGTCATGAATATAAATAGACGAAAATTTACACGTCCAGATTTGCTCTTAACGCATTCAGCTCAATGAACTCACGACGTGGCTCAACTTCATCTCCCATTAAGGTCGTGAAGAGTTGATCCGCTGCAACAGCATCCTTAATAGAAACTTTCAACATACGACGTGAATTTGGATCCATTGTGGTTTCCCAAAGTTGATCTGCGTTCATTTCACCAAGCCCTTTATAACGTTGTACTTCAAGGCCTTTACGAGATTCTTTCACCAGCCATTCAACGGCTTGTTCAAAACTACGTACTGGTTGTACTTTTTCGCCACGAATAACATAAGCACCCTCTTCTAATAAACCATTGAGTTGTTTATTAAGAGAAACAATTTTCGCGTATTCATTGCCGTGAACAAAATCAAAATTCAAGAAATAATCAGTATCAATACCGTGTTTGCGAACAGTAATCACCGCTTCATACACTTGGCGTTCCGCATTAAATTGTGTACGCACTGAATATTGATGCGCTTCTGTTTCTTTTGCAGTCAGTTGTTCAACAAAAGATTTACCCCAATTTTCAACCGCACTTTCGTTTTTCATCATTTCAACAGAAATTGGCGACTGATAAATTAATCCTTGCAACACTGGAGTTGGGTAATGACGGTTTAAACGACCGATAAGTTTTTGTACGCTGTTATATTCTGCCACCAATTTTTCAAATACAAGGGCATTCATTGCTGGTGCATTTGCACTGATATGTAATTCTGCGCCATCTAACGCAAGGGTTAATTCATATTGCTCCATTTCATCCGCATCTTTAATGTAGCGTTCTTGTTTTCCTTTTTTCACTTTGTAAAGTGGCGGCTGAGCAATGTAAACATAACCACGCTCAATCAGCTCAGGCATTTGACGATAGAAAAACGTTAAAAGCAATGTACGTATGTGAGAACCATCCACATCAGCATCGGTCATAATGATAATATGATGATAGCGTAATTTATCAGGGTTATATTCATCACGACCAATACCGCAGCCTAAAGCAGTAATTAATGTGCCCACTTCTTGGGAAGACAACATTTTGTCGAAACGTGCTTTTTCTACGTTTAAGATTTTACCTTTCAATGGCAAAATTGCTTGAGTTTTACGATCACGACCAACTTTTGCAGAACCACCAGCGGAGTCCCCCTCCACCAAGTAAAGTTCAGAAAGTGCAGGATCTTTTTCTTGGCAGTCTGCTAGTTTACCTGGTAAACCTGCAATATCTAATGCCCCTTTACGACGCGTCATTTCACGCGCTTTGCGTGCTGCTTCACGCGCACGAGCTGCCATAATAATTTGATTTACAATGATTTTTGCATCTGCAGGATTTTCCAATAAATATTCCTGCATTTTTTCATTCATCGCAGATTCCACCGCACTTTTAACTTCTGAAGAGACGAGTTTGTCTTTCGTTTGCGATGAGAATTTTGGATCAGGCACTTTAACGGAAATAATCGCCACCAAACCTTCACGTGCATCATCACCTGAAGTCGCCACTTTTTCTTTTTTCAGCATACCCTCGTTTTCCATATAGCTATTTAAGCTACGGGTTAAAGCCCCTCGGAAACCAGCTAGGTGAGTACCGCCATCACGTTGAGGAATGTTATTGGTAAAGCAATACACGTTTTCATTTACACCATCATTCCATTGCAATGCGACTTCTACGCCGATTCCATCTTTCTCAGCGGTAAAATAAAATGGCTTTGGATGAATTGGGTTTTTATTTTTATTCAAATATTCGACGAATGCTTGAATACCGCCTTCGTAATGGAAATGATCTTCAGAGCCATCACGTTTATCGATTAAACGAATAGATACGCCAGAATTCAAGAAAGAAAGCTCGCGTAAGCGTTTTGCTAAGATTTTGTAATCAAAGGTTGTGATAGCAAAAATATCTGAGCTTGGCCAGAAACGAACCGTTGTCCCCGTTGCCTCTGTTTCGCCAATCACTGTTAATGGCGATTGAGGCTCCCCTAAATGATAAAACTGCTCGTGAACGTGACCTTGACGACGAATGGTTAATTGTAACTTATCAGAAAGCGCATTCACTACAGATACGCCCACGCCGTGTAAACCGCCCGATACTTTATAAGAGTTATCGTCAAATTTACCGCCTGCGTGAAGCACAGTCATAATCACTTCCGCTGCAGAAACGCCTTCTTCAGGATGAATATCCACAGGAATCCCGCGCCCATCATCTTGCACCGATACAGAATTATCATCGTGAATTGTCACGATAATATCGGAACAATGGCCAGCGAGGGCTTCATCAATGGCATTATCCACCACTTCAAATACCATATGGTGCAAACCAGTACCGTCATCGGTATCGCCGATATACATACCAGGACGCTTGCGCACCGCATCAAGGCCTTTTAATACTTTAATGCTCGCTGCACCATAGTTATCATTGGTCGTTTCTGACATAATTTATCTCATTCTTTTGTAAATAAAAATTGGGCGGGATTATAGCAAAAAATCGCCGTTTTGGCGATGCTTTTCGGGAAAGGAAAGCGATAAAAAAAGGGCGAATAATTTCGCCCTATAACTTGTTATTTTTTCCAATTTTTTAGCGCATCAGCAAAGGCATTGCCCATCGCATTATTACCTCTTGAACTACGCTCCTCTCGTTGCGTATTTGCACGAGGTCTTGCGGATAAAGTGCGGTCAGATTTACTGTCATTTTTGACCGCACTTTCATCTAATCGCATCGTCAATGCAATGCGTTTACGTGGCACATCCACTTCTAACACTTTGACTTTTACAATGTTGCCTGTTTTTACCACTTGATGGGGATCTTCCACGAATTTATCGCTTAATGATGAAATATGCACTAAACCATCTTGATGAACACCAATATCCACAAATGCGCCAAAATTGGTTACATTAGTAACAGTTCCTTCTAAAATCATTCCAGATTTTAAATCCGTTATTTCTTCCACGCCCTCAGCAAATACAGCGGTTTTGAACTCGCCACGTGGATCGCGCCCTGGTTTTTCCAACTCTTTGAAAATATCTTGGACGGTCGGTAAACCAAATTGTTCATCAATGAATTGTTTTGCATCAAGCTGACGTACCACACCCGCATTACCCATTAAATCTTGAATAGATTGCGCGGTAGCTTGCAAAATTTTTTCGACCACAGGGTAAGCTTCTGGGTGAACACCTGAAGCATCAAGTGGATTTTTCCCTTCAGCAATACGCATAAAGCCCGCACATTGCTCAAAGGCTTTAGGCCCTAAACGTGGTACTTTTTTCAATTCTGCACGGCTTTCAAAACGCCCATTTTCATCACGATATTCCACAATGTTTTGCGCTAAGGTTTTCGTCATTCCAGCCACGCGAGCGAGCAATGGTGCGGATGCGGTATTTAAATCTACGCCTACCGCGTTTACGCAGTCTTCCACTACTGCATCAAGTTTACGCGCAAGTTGGGTTTGGTTTACATCGTGTTGATATTGCCCTACACCAATGGCTTTCGGTTCGATTTTCACTAATTCTGCCAATGGATCTTGTAAACGACGCGCAATTGATACCGCACCACGTAAAGATACATCTAAATTCGGGAATTCATTTGCGGCAAATTCAGAAGCTGAATAAACGGACGCGCCAGCTTCACTGACCACAACGGTTTGCGGTTTATTTTCTTTAATTTCTTTAATCACGTCTTTCGCAAAACGTTCTGTTTCACGAGAAGCTGTACCATTACCAATAGCAATTAATTCCACGTTATGTTTGCGGATTAAGCTGAAAATCGCCACTTGTGCTTCGGCTTCACGCCCCGTGTGTGGATAAATGGTAGTGGTATCTAATAATTTACCTGTGTTATCCACCACCGCAACTTTAACACCTGTACGTAAGCCTGGGTCCAAGCCCATGGTACTTTTCACGCCAGCGGGTGCCGCCATTAAAAGTGCGGTCAAATTTCTGGCGAAAACATCAATGGCTTCTTCTTCCGCTTTTTCACGTAAACTTGCCATTAATTCCGTTTCTAAATGCAACGAAACTTTGATTTTCCACGTCCACGCAATCACTTGCTCACGCCATTTATCTGCTGGCAGCCCCGTGAAACGTACATCTAAATAATCACGAATAATCTCTTCACAATAGCTTTGGCGACTTCCTTCTTCCGCATCAGGATCAGCATTTAAACTTAATTGTAAAATGCCCTCATTACGTCCACGGAACATGGCTAATGCACGATGAGAAGGCACATTTTTCAATAATTCTTGGTGGTCAAAATAATCTTGGAATTTTGCGCCTTCCGTTTCTTTGCCTTCGTTCACTTTTGATACGATAACTGCATTTTTCGCTAAATAATCACGGACTTTCGCTAATAAACCTGCATCTTCAGCAAAACGTTCCATTAAAATATAGCGTGCACCATCAAGGGCTACTTTGGTGTCTGTCACGCCTTTATCAGCATCCACAAAGGAAAGTGCGGTTGATTCTGGATCATTTTTTGGCTCATTCCAAAGTAAATTAGCCAATGGCTCAAGACCAGCTTCAATGGCAATTTGCCCTTTGGTGCGACGTTTTGGTTTGTACGGCAAATACAAATCTTCTAATTCGGTTTTGCTTTGTGTCGCATGGATTTTATCGCGCAGTTCATCAGTCAATTTCCCTTGCTCTTCAATAGATTTCAAAATAGTTTGACGACGATCTTCTAATTCACGCAAATAAATTAAACGGGTTTCAAAATGACGAAGTTGGGTGTCATCTAAGCCCCCAGTGGCTTCTTTACGATAACGGGCGATAAATGGAATGGTGTTGCCATCATCTAATAATTGAATGGCAGCGAGGATTTGTTGGGGTTGAACGGTTAATTCAGCCGCAATAATTTGGCTAATTTGTTGATTTAACATTGTCATACTTCTTTATTATAAAAAAACGAAGATAGAATACTGGTTTTAGCGAGCTGGCTCAAATATAATTCAAAAAACTTTCTTTTATTTTATTATGGCAAAATCAAATTATATTACCCGTCAAGGCTGGAATGAGCTTGACCAAGAACTCAAGTTTTTGTGGAAAGAAGAACGCCCAAAAGTCACTCAAGCCGTTTCAGATGCAGCTGCACTAGGCGATCGTAGCGAAAATGCCGAATATATTTATGGTAAACGTCGCTTACG
Source organism: Haemophilus sp. HMSC066A11 (assembly GCF_001811665.1). Taxonomy (NCBI): domain Bacteria; kingdom Pseudomonadati; phylum Pseudomonadota; class Gammaproteobacteria; order Pasteurellales; family Pasteurellaceae; genus Haemophilus; species Haemophilus sp. HMSC066A11. The sequence continues at coordinate 5,749 of NZ_KV805856.1, read as the reverse complement.
TGAAATTGATCGCCGCGTGCGTTTTTTAACCAAAAGATTGGAAGTGCTACAAATTGTCGATTACAATCCAAAGCAAGAGGGAAAAGTTTTCTTCGGTGCGTGGGTGGAATTAGAAAATGAAGAAGGTGAAATTAAGCAATACCGTATCGTCGGTTGTGATGAATTTGCCCCTGCGAAAAATTGGATATCCATTGATTCCCCAGTTGCTCGAGCTTTAATCGGAAAAACATTAGACGACGAAGTGCGGGTAGAAACGCCATCAGGTTTTATTACCCTTTATATAAATAAAATTTGGTATGAGAATAACTCGGAAAAATAAAAGATGGTGAATATCTAAGCACAAAGAGAAAACTAATAGGCTAGATATAAACTATCTTACTTGCCTCTTTCCTTATTCGCTGCAAAATCAGCGCCTTTTGCAAGCATTCTCAACTGCAAAATCACTCGAGCTTTAAGTTGCTCACGTTCAGCTTTACTCATATCTAAAGCATTCGCCCCTGCAGTGAATACGATTGTTACGATGCCTTCCGCTTGAACATAAGCAACATATTGCGAATATTGATGTTTGTAGGAAATATATTCTGCTAACTCATCAACAAAATGCTTAATTTCTCGTGCTGCCGCAGTACGAAAAGCTTGAGAAGTGCCTGAACTTTCGCGTAATAGCAAGCGAAAAACGTTCGTGCTATTAGTAATAAATTCAAAAAATGTATCCACAGAAACAGAAATAACGCTACCGCCCGCATCAATACGTTTACGCGCTTGACGCATTAATTGGCGCAACATCAAACCTGCTTCATCCACCATTTCTAAGCCAAGTTCATCCATATCACTAAAATGGCGATAGAAAGAGGTAGGCGCAATACCAGCCTCGCGTGCCACTTCTCGTAAACTTAAATTAGAAAAACTTTTTTCTGCGCTAAGTTGATTAAATGCCGCATCCACTAAAGCGCGACGAGTCTTTTCTTTTTGAACAGCACGAACACCAGCCATTATTTCAACCCACCTAGAATAGATTTAACTTCATCGCTGACCGCACTTGCCACACGCTCATAACGATTACGTAATGGCGAACCAGGACGATAAACCAACGCAATGGTGCGTGATGGCTCTGGCGAATAACAAGGAATATATTTCACACCTTTGCGCGTACCTTCATTTAGTACCGCTAATTCAGGCATAAAAGTGATACCAGCATTTGCTGCTACCATATTGCGCAAAGTTTCAAGACTAGTTGCTTGGAAATGGGAATTTTCTTTTGCACCAGCAGTGAAGCAATAATCTAGTGCTTGATTGCGCAAACAATGACCATCATCAAGCATTAACATTTCTTGACCATTTAATTGGTTCATTGGAAGTTTACTTTCTTGAGCCCAAGGATGATGCTCTGATACGGCGAGTAACATTTTCTCGTTGAAAATAGGTACTTCAATAAAAGCCTCAGTTTCTGGAACAGTGGCAACAATAGCACAATCTAAACGCCCCGTTTCCAATTGTTCTAATAATTGATGCGTTTGCGCTTCATAAAGAAACACTTCTAAATCAGGGAATGCCGCTTTTAACATTGGCACAATATAAGGGAGCAAATAAGGACCAACCGTTGGAATTAAACCGATGTGTAATGGCCCTGTCATTTCTTTACCTTGATTACTCGCCATTTCTTTCAATAATTTAACTTCTCGAAGAACTGTGCGAGCCTGATCAACCAATAACATCCCAGATTGAGTAAACAACACTTTACGGCTAGTACGTTCTAACAAAATAATACCAAGCTCATCTTCTAACTTACGAATTTGCCCACTTAATGTTGGTTGGCTCACATTACAAGAATCGGCAGCACGGCGGAAATGTTTATATTCAGATAAGGCAACAAGATATTCTAGATCACGGATATTCATGAGATTTTCCCTATAGAAAAATTCAATTAAAAGAATAGAATTAATTGATTATGACTATATCATAATTTTCCCTATAATACAGCACGTAAAATTTAAATTAACAACCAATAGGAGAAAAAAACAATGTCTAATATGGAAGGAAAAAAAGTCCCTCAAGTGACATTCCGCACTCGTCAGGGTGATAAATGGGTTGATGTAACTACCTCAGAGTTATTTGATAACAAAACAGTGATCGTGTTCTCATTACCGGGAGCATTCACTCCAACTTGCTCATCATCACACTTACCACGTTACAACGAATTAGCGCCAGTATTCAAAAAATACGGTGTAGACGATATTCTTGTTGTATCTGTAAATGATACTTTCGTAATGAACGCATGGAAAGAAGATGAAAAATCTGAAAACATCACTTTCATTCCAGATGGTAATGGTGAATTTACCGAAGGCATGGGTATGTTAGTTGGTAAAGAAGATTTAGGCTTCGGTAAACGTTCATGGCGTTATTCTATGCTTGTGAAAAACGGCGTAGTTGAAAAAATGTTTATCGAACCAAACGAACCAGGCGATCCGTTCAAAGTATCCGATGCTGACACTATGTTGAAATACCTTGCACCACAACACCAAGTGCAAGAGTCTATTTCAATCTTCACAAAACCTGGCTGTCCTTTCTGTGCAAAAGCAAAACAACTTTTACACGATAAAGGCTTAAGCTTTGAAGAAATCATATTAGGTCACGATGCAACAATCGTGAGCGTACGTGCAGTTTCAGGTCGTGCTACTGTTCCACAAGTGTTTATCGGTGGTAAACACATTGGCGGTAGCGACGATTTGGAAAAATACTTTGCATAAGCAGGCAAGTATTTAGCTGATTATTATTTGAGAATGTAATTTAAAGGGCGCATTAAGCGCCCTTTTCATTTGTACGAATTTATTGCAAAAATCAATAATGGGGCGGTGGCGTTTCTTCAGATTGACTTGCAATGTTAGAGGGTTGAAAGTCTTTTAATTTATTTGCCATATAACGCAATTGGACTTGCATTTTATCAATATCAAATTGCTGTTGAACTAAAGCGTGATTTAATTCATCTAATAACTGTTCCTGAAATGCAATTTTCATTTCAAGTTCTTCGATGCGATTTTCTAACATTTGTTGAATTTGCATAAATTTTCTCTAAATTCTAAAAAAAAGTTGAGAATAGATAGAAAGCCATTTAATCTATTCCTCGTATTATTCCATTCATTATAAAGGATTAACTTATATGTTAAAAATTCAAAAATTATCTATCGCAGCATTAATGGTAAGTGCGGTAATTTCTAGTCAAGTTTTTGCAGAAGATAACACATTCGATGAAAAAGCGGCATCTTATGCAGTAGGTACGCTCATGGGCAGTCAAATGAAAGATCTTGTTGATTCCCACAAAGAAGTTATTAAATATGATAATGTGCGTATTTTAGATGGCTTAAAAGATGCTTTAGAAGGCAAAGTGGATGTTCGTAAAGATGAAAAAATCCAAAAAACCTTAGAATCTATTGAAGCAAAATTAGTGGCTGCATCAAAAGCAAAAGCAGAAGCGATTGCTAAACAAGCAAAAGAAGAAGGCGATAAATTCCGTGCTGAATTTGCTAAAGGTAAAGATGTAAAAACGACGCAATCTGGTTTAATGTATAAAATTGAAAGTGCAGGTAAAGGCGATACAATCAAATCAACGGATACGGTTAAAGTACATTACACGGGTAAATTACCAAATGGAAAAGTATTTGATAGCTCTGTCGAGCGCGGACAACCTGTAGAATTCCAACTTGATCAAGTAATTAAAGGCTGGACTGAAGGTCTTCAATTAGTGAAAAAAGGCGGAAAAATTCAATTAGTTATTGCACCTGAATTAGGCTATGGCGAACAAGGTGCTGGCGCATCTATTCCACCAAATTCAACATTAATTTTTGATGTGGAAGTATTAGACGTCAATCCGAAATCTGAAAAATAACGGATAAGTTTAATAGCGCGCGTTCTTTAACGCGTGCTTTTTATTATAAAAAACGAGCGGAATTTTTACCGCACTTTTAACCTAACGCTATGACATTAAACGATAAATATCCTTTCACTGATGAAGATCAGGCTATCATAAATTCCTACAAAGCAGTCGTTGATGGTGTCAGCGCACTGATTGGCGAGCACTGCGAAATAGTGCTTCATTCTCTGGAAAATATTGAACATTCTGCTATTTGTATTGCCAACGGACATAACACTAATCGACAAGTTGGTTCGCCAATTACTGATCTTGCCTTACGTTCGCTACGAAATATGCAAAGCGAAAGTGTTTCAAAACCTTATTTTACACGAGCAAAAGGCAGCGTACTGATGAAATCAGTTACTATCGCTATTCGTAATAAAACTCAACGTATTATTGGTTTGCTTTGCATCAATATCAATTTAGATGTACCCATGTCTCAATTTTTGCAATGCTTTATGCCAACGGAGCATACGAATGAAACATCTTCAGTGAACTTTGCGAATTCAGTGGAAGACTTGGTTGCGCAGACTATTGAAAAAACAATAGAAGAAGTCAATGCGGATCGCGCTGTTGCCAATAATACTAAAAACCGACAAATCGTCCTTTCTCTTTACGAAAAAGGTATTTTTGATATTAAAGATGCGATTAATTTAGTCGCTGAACGTTTAGATATTTCCCGACATACGGTTTACCTGTACATCCGTCAAATCAAACAAGAGCAAGAATAATGCGCTATATTATCGCCGTCAAAAGCCCTATTTACGGAAAGCAAGGGGCATTTTTAGCTTATCAATTTGCAAATGCCTTAATCAAAAAAGGACACGAAATCTCACAGATTTTTTTCTTCCAAGATGGAGTGAGTAACGGAAATGCATTAGTGTATCCAGCCAATGATGAAGTTAATTTACAAAAACATTGGCAAATGTTTTCCATCACCCACAATGTTCCTTTACATTTATGTGTTGCAGCATCTCAACGACGAGGTGTTGTTGATAACTTAACTACACCAACTACAGCTCACTACAATCTTGCAGAAGGATTTATAATTGCAGGTCTTGGAGAATTTATAGCAGCAAGTTTAAACGCAGATCGAGTAATAACCCTATGAAGATAGCCTTTTTATTTCGCACATCTCCACATGGCACATCCATTTCACGAGAAGGCTTAGATGCAATTCTTGCCGCGACAGCTTTTTGTGAACCCAATGATATTGGGATATTTTTTATCGATGATGGCGTATTAAATCTTATCGATAACCAACAACCCGAAATCATTCAACAAAAAGATTTCATTAGAGCCTTTAAATTATTAGATTTATATGATGTAGAACAACGCTTTATCTGCACAGCGTCTTTGCAGAAATTTAAATTAGATAATAGAGAACTTATCCTATCTTGTGAAAAAATTGACCGCTCTTTATTGCTAGAAAAGCTTAATCAAGCAGAAAAATTGTTTACTTTCTAAGGAATATTATGCTTTATACATTTTCTCAATCAGATTATCCCAAAACTGAACTAGATGACTATTTTTCATATATTACAGAAAAAGATGCGGTAGTACTATGGCAAGACGGTGTGTTATTGGCAATAAAATATCCTGATTATTTTGCCAAATGTAAAGGGAATTGCATGATATTAAAACAAGATATTTTAGCAAGAAATCTCACCGCACTTTTACCTCAAAGTAGCAAGATAAAATTAATATCAATAGAAGAACTTGTTGGAATCACTGAAAATTATTTACCACAGCTATCACTATAAAAATCAAATAATTTAGTAAATACTCAAGCAAAGTATCAGATATAGAATAAAAAAATGCGGAGAATTTTCTCCGCACTTT
>NZ_KV805855.1:0-18998 GCF_001811665.1 Haemophilus sp. HMSC066A11 | reverse complement strand
GCTTTTTTTTCAGTACTTAGAGACATTTTTACTCCTAAAAAAGAGCGATCAAATAGCAATTCAAAAATGGATTTATGACGGAAGTGTTCTAAATTTAACGTAGTTAATGCTAATTGATTAAAGGCTATCGTTAATTTTTGATAAATTTTTTTAGAATCAGCTAATTGAAGCACATTTCCAGGATTTGCACTAATAAAAATATCACCTCTATTCCCTTGCTCAATTTGTTGACGCAAGATTCCGGCTGGACCACAAAATGCTTTAATCTCTATATGATGAATTTGTCGAAAAATATCAGATAATTCTTGCAGAGCATAACAAAAACTACCTGCACTAAAAACAGTAATTGATTCCACAAGTTTTCCTTACTTTAATAACGTTTTATACAAGGGAACAAAATGCGTAAAAAAAGATTCTTTATATTGAGCTTGTTGTTCAAACATCGGTAAATGAAAAAGTGCGGTCAAATTTTCTGAGGTTAAAATATTCCTTGTTTCGCCAAATTTAAAATTTTGTTTATTTAACAATAAAGTTTTATTGGCTATCGCTACAGCTTGATTAGGTTGATGTGTTGTGAATACGACAGTCATGTTCTGTGATTGTGCCAAATCGATAAGTAAAGACAATACGATATCTTGATTTGCAAGATCTAATGCTGAAGTTGGCTCATCCAACAGTATCAATTTGCATTCTGAAGCAATGGCTCTCGCAATTAAAATTAGTTGTCGCTGCCCGCCCGAAAGCGAAGTAAATTCGCGCTTTGCCAAATGGGTCAAGTTCAAATAATCCAGTGCCCGCATGGCGACTTGATAATCATGCGGTTTCGGTTTGGCAAAAGTATTAATATGGGTTGAGCGCCCCATCAGCACAATATCCAATACGGAATAAGCAAAAGGCGAAGAAAAGAATTGCGGCACAAAACTGATAGATTGATACACCTCAATCTTGCCCTGAATCGGGCGATGAATGCCAAGCAACAAATCCAACAAGGTGCTTTTTCCGCAACCGTTTTGCCCTAAAATCGCCAGAATATCTCCTTTATTCAAATCAAAATTCAGTTGCTGAAACAGGAAGTTTTCCGCTTGGTAATAAAAACCTAGATTTTCCACGGAGAGCGCTTTATTCATTCATGCCTCTGCGTTTTAGTTTATATACCAATACACCAAACAACGGTGCACCAATAAGTGCGGTCAAAATACTGATTGGAATTTCGGCATCGGATAGGGAACGCGCAACATTGTCCACAAGCAACATATAAGTCGCCCCAACAAGCATGGTGCAAGGCAATAAACGTTGATGATTGGCGCCTACCAGCATACGGCTAAGATGAGGAATGATCAGCCCGACCCAGCCGATACTGCCGCTAATTGCCACCTGGCATGCCACTAACGAACCGCTTAAAAAGATCACTAACCAACGTAATGGGGTCACTTTCACGCCCAAAGCCTTGGCTTCTTTCTCATCTAAAGACAGTAAATTCAAGCGCCAACTTAAGCTGAGCAAAATCGAGCTACACAGCAAAAACGGGACAAAGAAAAAGAGGAGTTTTTCCCAGTTAGAGGTGGCAAAACTCCCCATCAACCAAAACACAATGCTTGGCAATTTTTCTTCTGTGTCGGAAATGTATTGCAATAGGCTCACTAGGGCTGAAAAAAGCCCGCTTAAAATCATGCCGATAAGAATAAGCATCAACAAGCTGCGTTGATTAAATTTGAAGCTAAATAGAAAAACCAAGGCAAACGTGCCGAAGCCAAATAAAATAGTGCTGGCAAATAAGCCGTATAAACTGAATCCAAAGAAAATTGCCAAGGTGCCACCGAAGGCTGAACCGGAGGTCACGCCGATAATATGCGGATCCACTAACGGGTTACGAAAAATGCCTTGTAATACCACACCACTCAATGCCAAACCGGCACCCACGCAAAGTGCGGTTAAAATTCGAGGTAAACGCACTTGAAAAATCACCTGTTGCTGCACTGGATCGATCTCAAGTGCGGTCGCTTTTGCCCACAGAATTTGACCAATTTGCGGTACAGACAAAGAATACCGCCCTATTCCCAAAGAAATCACGGCGGTAATCACAAGCAACAGCGTTAAGCCAAAGAGAATTTTAGGGTAACTATTTGGCTGCATTGTCGGGTTTGTAAGAAGTGCGGTAGAATTTTTGGTAATAATCGTTCACCATTTTATCCAAATCCACGTCTTGGAAACGTTGCGGATAAAGGGCTTTAGCCAACCATACTTCGCCCAATGCTAAGGCTTCCGGCATCGGGTATCCCCAGGCTTTAGCATATTCCGGCATCAAAAAAACTTTTTTATCTTTCAGTGCCTGAATATTCGCCCAACCTTGATCGTTCAAAATTTGTGGTACTACATCAGGATAACGATCTTGCACCAAAATCACCGCAGGATTCCATTCCAACACATTTTCTAGAGAAACCTGTTTGAAACCTTTAATGGTTGCCGCTGCGACGTTATAAGCGCCCGCATGTTCCATCATAAGCCCCGTATATTTACCGGAACCATAAGTGCCTAAATCCGGATTTGCCATATAAGTGCGCACACGTTTATCGGCAGAAACGTCGCCTAGGCGATCTGCCAACAACTTACGATTAGCAAAGGCAGCTTTCACTAACTCATCACCTTGTTGTTTTTTCTCAAACACCTCGGCAATCAGTTCAATGCCCTGTTTTAAGCCGTCATTATAAGCTTTATCTTCGTCAGTTAAGGTTGGATTAAGTTTACCTTTTTCGCCCACTTCACCAGTACGCAAGGAAATGGCTACCACAGGGATATTCACGTCACTGATTTGCTTGATCATTTCAGACGGTGCGTAGTTAGTCACAAACACCACATCCGGTTTTAACGCCAACAGACTTTCAATATTAACGGAATTCAAATCGCCCGGCATCGCCATGTTTTCCAGCTCCGGCGCAAGGCGAACATAGTTTTTGCCTAGTTGTTTCTTCCAGTTGGAAAGCACTCCCACAATCTGTTTTGTGGCATCCAACTGCACGGCAATATTCAAGGTTTGGTGCTGTAACACCACGGCTCGGTTAATGTGATCGGGAATTGTCACTTTGCGATCGAGTTGGTCTGTAATAATGCGATCAGCTAATGCTGAAAAAGAAAGGGAACCGAGCAAGCCGGCAATTAACAATGATTTAAGTTTCATCGCACATCCTTATTTTAAGTAAGAAAATATCATTATACACATATTTATATAATGATAAACTCTGTACTCATATCTTTTCAATCACCACCTTTATATCTTCTGGCGGTGCATAATAAGGTGCAGAAGTGATAAATAAACGAATACCCAATTTGGCGTAATCTGATACATTATTTTTATTTACTCCTCCAGCGACAGAAAGCAGAATATCTTTCTGTTTTGATTGAAGTAGATCTAAAGCCTTTTTCACATCCTCTAACGACCATTTATCCAGTTGAATAATGTCGGGTTCAGCCATATACATTTGCTCAAATTGAGCATAATTATCTGCTTCTAAAGTAATTTTATTTTCAGGTGCTTCTTGACGTAATCTATCCACAATTTTCGTCCAATCATTTGGATCAAAAAGTAAGTTTCGATGATTAGTAAAAACCAAAAGAGTTTCGCTAACGCCTTGGCGATGAATATGCCCACCAGCGGCTAATACAGCATTCGTCGCAAGTTTACGCGTATTAGGAATACTTTTACGCGTGCAAGCCACAACAGCATTTGGATTAACCGATTTGGCATTGGCAATCATTTCTGCAGTATATTGAGCAACCCCACACGACCATTCAAGCACCAATTGCACCACTTTCCAAGCTTGATGTAATTGTTCAGACATTCCTTCCGCACTGATCAACAAAGCACCTGATTCAACCCACTCCCCTTCTTTTACATATAAGTGCGGTTGAATATCCAGTTTTTTTAATAATTTTTCCGCAACAGAAACACCCGCCACAACCCCTGCATTTTTCCGCTTAAACAGAATTTTTGCCGGAATATTTTCAATACCAAGGGCATGAGTGGTTAAATCACCACGATAAATGTCCTCAAGCAATAAATCATCCAATTCTTTATCTGAAAAATAAATCATCGTAACTCCTTAAATTAATTGACCCTGATATAACTGAATCTGCTTACCTGAAAAATACTCGGCTTCTTTTGGCTCATGCGTTACTAAAATTGTTGTAATTTCATTTGTTTGAATTAAATTTTTTAACACTTTCCAAATATCTTTACGCGAAGACCAATCTAAAGAAGAAAAAGGCTCATCTAAAAGTAATAAATCAGGACGATAAATTAGTGCTCTTGCTAAAGCTTTCTCCACCGGACAACTGATGAGGATAGCGATTAATAAGATGATCTATTTTTAATTCAGATAATAATATCTGTTGTTCAGCATCAGATGCTGATGGATTAGCAAGTATTAAATTTCCTCGTACCGTTTTATGAGGAAACAAATAAAGTCGTTGATTCAAATAACGAAAATTTCTCTTCCACGGAGGATTATTTTCTAGAACTTGGTTATTCCATAAAATAGAGCCAGAATAATCAATATAACCAGCAATCGCATTTAATAAAGTCGTTTTTCCGCTACCTGATTCACCAACAACAGAAAGGCATTCACTTTTTTCAATTGAAAAAGAAATAGATTTTAAAATATTAGTTTGAAGATTCTGAACTATTAACATACTAAACAGCCCTATTAATCATCCGTAAAACTAGCAACAAACATGTAGATATAAATAAAAGCCATAATGATGCGCCAATAGCGATTTCAAAATCACCACTTGAAATATTCAAATAGACTGCCATAGGTAAAGTTTCGGTTTTAAATCGCGTTGCTCCTGCCAACATTAATGTGGCTCCGAACTCCCCTATTGCGCGAGACCAAGCTAAAACTGAAGCACAAACCAAAGGCTTCCAACACATAGGAATCTCTATTTTTATTAAAGTCTTAAACGGTGATAACCCAAGAGTATAAGATGCAAATTGATAACCTGATTCAAAGGAAGAAAAAATACCGCGAGTGCTACGCAATAAAATCGAACTCGCAATATAAGTCTGAGAAATAATGATCCCTACAGGGGAAAAAATCCATTTACTTATAAAAGGAAGTAGTTCAGCCAATATCGCTTGTGAACTAAAAAGTAGAAGCAAACTTAGACCTGTGACTAATGGTGGCAAAACCATTGGTAAATCAAACAAAGTGTCAAAAAATGATTGAAAAGGCAACCGCACTTGACTCATTCGCCATGCAGATGGAATAGCAATACATAATGCTAATATCAAAGAAAAAAGAGACGTTCCCAATGACATTAGCAATGCAAAATGCAATTCGGAATTAAATAATATTTGTTGAAAAAAATGAAAATCTAATTTTGCGATTAAAGAAAGCACCGATCCCATAACAACAAATAATAGTATTAATAATGGGATCAGCGCTAACTTTAAACTTAGACAATTATTTAGCCGGTAAGAAACCTTCATCAGTAAAATACTTCACGCCTTGAGGAGATTTAAAGAAATCAAATAACTGTTGAGCTTCTTTTGGATATTTAGAAGAAGAAAGTAGACCAATAGTAACTTTTTCTTCTGGTGTGCCTTTTGGACTTGGTAATAATTCAACCTTGTCTCGAACTTTCCAAGCACCTGAACGACCTACTACAGCTGCATCTACATCACCATTTAATAAATATAGCATTAATTGTTTTACCGTCGCAGCTTTCACAACAACTTTATCATTAAGTTGCTTTTGATATCCTGACAACTCAAACATTTTTTCAGCGCCTTTACCAAGAGCCATTGCTTTACTATCACCAATACCTAAACGTAATGAACTTTCAGCTAATGCTTTAAAAGAATCAATCCCTGAAATTTTGTCTTTACGAATAGCCATAACTGGAACATGCAATACTATGGTCCCTATATTGTTTACATCATTAGTTTTCTGTAATTTTGTGACATAATCCTCTGAACCCGCTAAAAAAAGATCACCACTTTTTACCGTGTTATAACGAGCTAGAATCTGCCCAGAACCACCATATTCAACAGTTACTTTATTTCCTGTTTCTTGTTCATATTGGTGAATAATTTTTTCCACAGACTCCTTCAGTCCTGCCCCAGCATATAAATACAAGTCTGCAGCTTGTACAGAAAATGTAGTTAAAATCATTGAAGTTACCGCAACTAATTTTTTCATTTTCTCTCCTTATAAAATGAGTTTCAGCGAAAATCGATATATATAAAATTGTATAATGAATTATTCGAAAGATTTATTCAATCTTTGGTTTATAAATTAATCGATTTTTTTCTAATTTCATGACATGGCACTAATTGACTTAATTTTGAAACAACAAAAAAGGTTGGGACTCCCCAACCTTTCACTTAATCTTTCAATAATTTAATTTTTTCAATCACGTTTGTTGTTGAACAACCATTTTCAAAGTTTAGTACTTTAACATCACCGCCGTTTGCCCAAACTTCTTTACTGCCTGCAATCTCTTCGGGTTTGTAATCTCCACCTTTGACTAAAAGATCTGGTAGAATTTCGCCGATTAAACGTTGTGGTGTGTCTTCGGTGAACGGCACCAACCAGTCCACTGATGCCAAACCAGCCAATACCGCCATACGGTTTTCAAGATTATTAATTGGACGACTTTCGCCTTTTAAGCGTTTAACAGAATCGTCGCTGTTTACCGCAACAATTAAACGATCGCCCAATTTGCGTGCATTTTCTAAATAAGAAATATGCCCTGGATGCAAAATATCGAAACAGCCATTAGTCATCACAATTTTTTCACCGCGTGCTTTAGCTTGTGCGACAGCATCTTTTAATTCTGCTTCACTCATAATGCCAAATCCAGTTTCAGGGCGAGCATGAATCGCATTTTCAAGTTCCACAGTCGAAACCGTTGAAGTGCCCAATTTACCCACCACAATTCCTGCGGCAACATTGGCTAGGTAACAAGATTCTTCGAAAGAACGTCCATCTGCCAATGCGGTTGCTAATACGCTAATGACAGTGTCACCAGCTCCTGTCACATCAAACACTTCTTTTGCAACGGTTGGCAAATGATAAGGTTCTTGATTTGGGCGTAATAATGTCATGCCTTTTTCAGAACGCGTTACCAAAAGTGCGGTTAATTCAATATCAGAAATTAATTTTAAACCCTTCTTAATAATCTCTTCTTCTGTATTACATTTACCCACAACGGCTTCAAATTCAGACATATTTGGTGTCAATAATGTCGCACCACGATAACGTTCAAAATCAGTTCCCTTTGGATCGATTAACACAGGCACATCCGCTTTGCGTGCAATTTGAATCATTTTCTGAACATCTTTAAGCGTGCCTTTGCCGTAATCAGAAAGAATCAAAGCACCGTAATTTTTCACCGCACTTTCTAACTTCGCTAATAAATCCTTGCAATCTACATTATTGAAATCTTCTTCAAAATCAAGGCGGAGCAGCTGTTGATGACGAGATAAAATACGTAATTTAGTAATGGTTGGATGGGTCTCTAATGCAACAAAATTACAATCAATTTTTTGTTTTTCTAATAAGAGGGAAAGTGCAGAACCAGTTTCATCTTGTCCAATCAATCCCATTAACTGAACGGGTACATTAAGTGAAGCAATATTCATCGCCACATTTGCAGCCCCACCCGCGCGCTCTTCATTTTCTTGTACACGAACCACTGGCACTGGTGCTTCTGGTGAAATACGGTTGGTTGCGCCGAACCAATAACGATCAAGCATCACGTCGCCTAATACAAGTACTTTTGCTTGCTTAAATTCTGCTGAATATTGAGCCATTTTAAAATCTCTCTATTTGAATAACCAAAATTGTGGCGATTTTACCACAACTCAAATTTACGATAAACTACGTCCCTAACTTACGTGGAAAGAACAATGAAAAACGAAAAACTCTCTCAATTTCAACCGCACTTTTTAGCCCCAAAATACTGGCTTTTTTGGTTAGGCGTGGCAATTTGGCGAAGTATTTTATGTCTTCCCTATCCTATTTTGCGCCATATTGGTCATGGTTTCGGTTGGCTGTTTTCACATTTAAAAGTGGGTAAACGTCGAGCAGCCATTGCACGTCGTAATCTTGAACTTTGTTTTCCTGATATGTCTGAAAACGACCGTGAGGCGATTTTGCAAGAAAATCTCCGCTCAGTAGGCATGGCAATTATCGAAACTGGCATGGCTTGGTTTTGGTCGGATTCACGTATCAAAAAATGGTCAAAAGTTGAAGGCTTACATTATCTAAAAGAAAATCAAAAAGATGGAATTGTTCTCGTCGGTGTTCATTTCTTAACGCTAGAACTTGGCGCACGTATTCTTGGTTTGCATCATCCTGGCATTGGTGTTTATCGTCCAAATGATAATCCTTTGCTTGATTGGCTACAAACACGAGGTCGTTTACGCTCTAATAAAGATATGCTTGATCGTAAAGATTTGCGTGGAATGATCAAAGCTTTACGCCACGAAGAAACCATTTGGTATGCGCCTGATCACGATTACGGCAGAAAAAATGCCGTTTTTGTTCCCTTTTTTGCGGTGCCCGATGCTTGCACAACCACTGGTAGTTATTATTTATTGAAATCCTCACAAAACAGCAAAGTGATTCCATTTGCGCCATTACGCAATAAAGATGGTTCAGGCTATACCGTGAGTATTTCAGTGCCTGTTGATTTTACGGATTTACAAGATGAAACGGCGATTGCTGCGCGAATGAATCAAATCGTAGAAAAGGAAATCATGAAGGGCATATCACAATATATGTGGCTACATCGTCGTTTTAAAACACGTCCAGATGAAAAGACGCCTAGTTTATACGATTAAAAGTGCGGTCGAATATCACCGCACTTTTTGATAGAATTTTCTCAAATTTAAAAAATTAACGAATAATCTCACCATGACAACCAATTATTCAGCTCAAGAAATTACCGTTCTTAAAGATCTCGAGCCAGTGCAAATTCGCCCGGGAATGTACACTGACACTACTCGCCCTAATCATTTAGCACAAGAAGTTATTGATAACAGTGTGGATGAAGCCCTTGCGGGTTTTGCCACAAAAATTGAAGTAATTTTGCACCCTGATCAATCCATTGAAGTCACAGACAATGGTCGCGGTATGCCTGTGGATATTCATCCTACGGAAGGCGTTTCTGGCGTAGAAGTAATCCTGACTAAACTGCATGCTGGTGGTAAATTCTCCAATAAAAATTATGAATTTGCGGGAGGTTTACACGGTGTGGGGATTTCTGTGGTAAATGCGCTTTCTGAACGCGTGGATATTCAAGTTAAACGCAATGGTGAAGTGTATAAAATTGCCTTTGAAAACGGCAGTAAAGTAGAAGAATTGGAAGTTATAGGGACTTGTGGCAGACGCACAACTGGAACAACTGTTCACTTCAAACCGAATCCAAAATATTTTGACAGCGCAAAATTTTCCGTTAGCCGCCTACGCCATTTATTAAGAGCGAAAGCGGTACTATGCTCAGGGCTTGAAATCAAATTCATTGATAAAGTAAACAATACTCAAGATATTTGGTTATATGAAGATGGTCTTTCCGATTACCTTATCGAAGCAGTAAATGGCTTTGAAACCCTTCCGGAAAAACCATTCGTTGGTGAATTTAAAGGAACAAATGAAGCCGTTAGCTGGGCATTACTTTGGTTGCCAGAAGGCGGTGAACTGATTGGCGAAAGCTACGTAAACTTAATTCCAACAATTCAAGGCGGAACACATGTGAATGGCCTACGCCAAGGTTTATTAGATGCTATTCGTGAATTTTGCGAATTTAGAAATCTATTACCACGTGGGGTAAAACTTACCGCCGATGATATTTGGGATCGTTGTTCTTACATTCTTTCCCTTAAAATGCAGGATGCACAATTCGCAGGGCAAACAAAGGAACGCTTATCATCACGCCAAAGTGCGGTGTTTGTCAGCGGTGTTTTAAAAGATGCGTTCAGCCTATGGCTAAATCAAAATGTACAAGATGCTGAAAAATTAGCAGAAATTGCCATTAGTTCTGCACAACGCCGATTACGCGCAGCAAAAAAAGTCGTGCGAAAAAAACTCGTTAGTGGCCCTGCATTACCAGGAAAATTAGCTGATTGTGGCTCGCAGGATTTAGAAAAAACGGAATTATTTTTAGTGGAGGGCGACTCTGCTGGCGGCTCAGCAAAACAAGCGCGTGATCGCGAATATCAAGCGATTTTGCCGTTACGTGGGAAAATTTTAAACACATGGGAAGTTTCCCCTGATCAAGTATTAGGTTCAACGGAAATTCACGATATCGCCGTGGCTCTAGGGATCGATCCTGACAGCAATGATTTATCACAACTTCGCTATGGTAAAGTCTGTATTCTTGCGGATGCTGACTCCGATGGCCTGCATATTGCCACCCTACTCTGCGCCCTGTTCTTACGTCATTTTCCGAAATTGGTACAAGACGGTCACGTTTACGTAGCAATGCCACCACTTTATCGCATTGACTTAAATAAAGAAGTCTTCTACGCATTAGATGAAAATGAAAAAGAGGCGATTTTAGATCGCTTGAAAAACAAAAAAGGCAAACCGAATGTTCAACGCTTTAAAGGTTTAGGTGAAATGAACCCATCGCAGTTGCGTGAAACAACAATGGATCCTAATACGCGCCGTCTCGTTCAATTAACTTATGATTTAGGGGAAGATCAAGGCTCAGATACTTTAGAACTGATGGATATGTTATTAGCGAAAAAACGTTCCGAAGACCGTAAAAATTGGTTACAAGCGAAAGGCGATCAGGTTGATTTATCTGTTTAGACTAAATTAATCTCAGCAAATCTGAATTTTAATAAATTAAGAATATATCAATTAACAGAAACAAAAATGACAAATATCAACTATGAAGGCATTGAGCAAATGCCTCTACGCACCTTCACTGAAAAGGCTTATCTCAACTATTCTATGTATGTCATCATGGATCGTGCGTTGCCTTTTATCGGTGATGGTTTAAAACCCGTTCAACGTCGTATTGTATATGCGATGTCTGAACTTGGCTTAAATGCCACGGCAAAATACAAAAAATCTGCTCGTACCGTCGGTGATGTACTTGGTAAATTCCATCCACATGGTGACAGCGCTTGTTATGAAGCTATGGTGTTAATGGCACAACCCTTCTCCTATCGTTATCCGCTTGTAGATGGTCAAGGTAACTGGGGGGCACCAGATGATCCAAAATCCTTCGCTGCCATGCGTTATACGGAATCTCGCCTATCTAAAATCTCTGAAATCTTGTTGAATGAACTCGGACAAGGAACAGTAGATTATCAACCAAACTTTGATGGAACCTTGGCTGAACCACAATATTTACCTGCTCGTTTACCTCATATTTTATTGAACGGCACAACAGGTATTGCGGTGGGGATGGCCACAGATATTCCACCACACAATATTAACGAAATTGCTGATGCAGCAGTAATGTTGCTAGATAATCCTAAAGCGAGATTAGATGATGTACTTGAAATTGTTCAAGGCCCAGATTTTCCAACAGAAGCTGAAATTATTTCGCCAAAATCAGAAATTCGTAAAATTTATGAGCAAGGTCGTGGCTCAATAAAAATGCGTGCAACTTGGAAAAAAGAAGACGGTGAAATTATTATCTCAGCGCTTCCACATCAATCTTCTCCCTCAAAAGTTATTGCACAAATAGCCGATCAAATGACGGCAAAAAAACTGCCAATGCTAGAAGATATTCGAGATGAAGCCGATCACGAAAACCCAATTAGAATTGTACTAGTTCCTCGCTCAAATCGCGTCGATACTGATGCCTTAATGGCACATTTATTCGCGACCACAGATCTTGAAAAAAGCTACCGTGTAAATATGAATATGATCGGGCTTGATCATAAACCAGCGGTAAAAGGCTTATTAGAAATCTTAAATGAATGGCTCACTTTCCGTCGCACAACGGTCACTCGTCGCCTTCAATATCGCCTAGATAAAGTACTCTCTCGCTTGCATATTTTAGAAGGCTTGATGATAGCTTTTTTAAATATTGATGAAGTTATCGAAATTATACGCCACGAAGATGATCCAAAAGCAGAGCTTATGGCACGCTTTAATTTAAGCGATGAACAAGCCGATGCCATTTTAAATTTACGCTTACGCCATTTAGCGAAATTAGAAGAAAACCAACTCAAAGCAGAACAAGATGAACTTGAAAAAGAGCGGTTAAATTTAGAAGCAATTTTAGGATCAGAACGCCGTTTGAATACGCTTATCAAAAAAGAAATTCAAGAAGATGCAAAAAAATATGCCAGTCCACGTATGTCTCAACTGGTCGAACGTGAAGAAGCCAAAATGATCTCTGAAAGTGATATGACGCCAGCAGAACCAGTTACTGTCATCTTATCAGAAATGGGCTGGGTACGTTGTGCAAAAGGACACGATATTGATCCTAAATCATTAAGCTACAAAGCTGGCGATAGCTATCTAGCTCACGCTTGTGGCAAAAGTAATCAAGCCGTTGTATTCATTGATAGCACGGGGCGGAGTTATGCACTCGATCCGCTTTCATTGCCTTCCGCTCGCTCCCAAGGCGAACCACTTACAGGTAAACTCAATTTACCCACTGGTGCGACCATTGAATATGTTGTAATGGCCAGCGAACAGCAAGAATTATTGATGGCTTCTGATGCGGGATATGGTTTTATTTGTAAATTTGAAGATTTAATTGCACGTAACAAGACTGGAAAAGCCTTGATTTCTTTACCAGAAAATGCCAAAGTGTTGAAGCCTAAAACATTGATAAATTCTACCGCACTTGTTGTCGCAATCACATCAGCAGGCAGAATGTTGATTTTTCCAGCACAGGATTTACCGGTATTATCAAAAGGTAAAGGCAATAAAATGATCACTATTCCCGCAGCGAATGCAAAAGATCGTAGCGAACTATTGACAAAATTATTGCTTATTTCAGATCAAGCAAGTCTTGAATTTTATTCTGGAAAACGAAAAATTGTATTAAAACCAGAAGATCTGCAAAAGTTCCGCGCAGAACGAGGCAGAAAAGGTTCGACATTACCACGTGGATTACATACCAATCTTGAAATTATGGTAGTCGAGCCGTAACACAACACATCACTTAAACATAACATAGGGAGATCCAATTTATGAGCTATACTTTTAGCACGTATGAAACCCTTGCATTAGCAAGCTTAGTTTTGCTATTGGGCTATTTTTTGGTTAAACGCATTAATGTATTAAAAACATTTAACATTCCAGAGCCAGTTGTTGGTGGCTTTATTGTTGCCATTGGTCTTTTAATTTGGCACAAAATTGATGGAACATCCTTTAACTTCGATAAAAATCTACAAACCACAATGATGTTAGTGTTTTTTACTTCTATCGGTTTAAGTGCCAACTTTTCCCGTCTAATTAAAGGCGGAAAGCCACTCGTTGTATTTCTATTCATTGCTGCATTATTAATCTTCGGACAAAACGTTATTGGCATTGCAAGTTCAATGGCATTAGGAATCCATCCCGCTTATGGCTTACTTGCAGGTTCAGTAACCTTAACAGGTGGTCACGGCACTGGAGCTGCTTGGGCGGATACATTTACACATCAATTTAATCTACAAGGTGCAACGGAAATTGCCATTGCCTGTGCAACTTTCGGTTTAGTATTCGGTGGTATCATCGGTGGTCCTGTCGCTCGTTTCTTATTAAATCGCCAAAAACAAGGCGAAAATCCTGAAAATGATGAAGTTGATGACATTCAAGAAGCATTTGAACACCCAACTTATAAACGTAAAATTACTGCACGTTCATTAATTGAAACAATTGCAATGATTTCAGTATGTTTATTAATTGGTCAATATTTAGATGTGCAAACAAAAGGTACTGCACTCCAATTACCAACTTTCGTATGGTGTTTATTCACTGGTGTTATTGTCCGCAATATTTTAACCAACATTTTCCGTTTCCAAGTAGCAGAATCCGCTATTGACGTATTAGGTAGCGTAGGCTTATCCATCTTTTTAGCAATTGCTTTAATGTCATTAAGACTTTGGGAACTTGCAGGTTTAGCAATTGACGTATTAATTGTTCTGGCTATTCAAGTAGCATTTATGGCTGCCTTTGCAATTTTCATTACTTATCGAGCAATGGGTAAAGATTACGATGCCGTCGTATTAAGTGCTGGACACTGTGGTTTTGGTTTAGGCGCAACCCCAACAGCAATCGCAAATATGCAAGCTGTCACCAGTCGTTTTGGGCCATCGCACAAAGCATTTTTAATCGTTCCAATGGTCGGAGCATTCTTTATCGACTTAATCAACGCTGCGCTATTAAAAGTTTCATTTGCAGTTGTAAATATGCTTGCGTAAAGTGCGGTTGAAATTGACAATGTTTTAGAGAAATGCCTTTATCTTGAATTGATAAAGGCATTTATTTCAATATAATCAATTATTTCAGCTGCAATATCAATCCCACTTGTTTTTTCAATCATTTCTAAGCCTGGGCTTGCATTCACTTCTAAAACCAATAATCCATTTTTTGAACGGATTAAATCCACGCCAGCTACATCTAAACCGATAGCTTTTGTTGCTTGAATGGCTATCTGCTTTTCTTCATCGCTTAGGGTAATTTTTTCGGTTTTTCCGCCACGATGGCAATTCGCCCGAAACTCACCATTTTGCCCAATTCTCTGCATCGTTGCGACCACTTGATCACCCATCACAAAACAACGAATATCCGCATTGCCCGCTTCTTCGATAAAATCTTGTTGCAACATAGATATATTGGTTTGCTTAAAAGCTTCCATAATGCTCACCGCACTTTGTGGCTTTTCAGCTAAAATTACCCCAATTCCTTGTGAACCATTTAGCGTTTTTAAAATTGTCGGCGAACTGATATGAGGTATCGTCGCCTGAGCTTGTACTTCACCGCCACTAAAAAGTGAATTGGGAACAGGAATACCAGCCTTCAGCAAAAGTTGCAAACTTTTCCACTTATCACGTGCATTTAAAAATGCCTGAGATGAATTTAAACAAAAAGTCCCTTTGCCTTCAAAATGTTGTAAGACTGAACATCCCATTTGCGTACTTGTTGTGCCAAATCGAGGCAAAACTGCATCATAATCAGGCAATAAATAAGGTTTCGACTCTGAAGTTTCTTGATAAAAAATCTGAAAGTGCGGTGGATTTTGTGAGAGTTTTAATAGGCAACGATTCGGATCTAAAATATCCATCTCATATCCTTGATGTTTAGCCGCTTCTTTTAAGCGTTGGCAACTATAAAGACGAGGTTCGCGGCAAAGCATTAGTAATTTCATAATATTTCACTCATTGTCTAGGATGTTCCGTATATTACACGAATAAAAACACTTTATGTAGACGATAAAAATCAGGTAGAATTGCCTAGAATTTTTAACTCAAAAAAGGAAATCTTATGTTCGTTACTATTTTTGGTCGTCCGGGCTGCCCTTACTGCGTACGAGCAAAAAACCTGGCTGAAAAATTAAAAGGCAAAGTTGCTGATTTTGACTATCGTTATGTGGATATTCACGCAGAAGGCATTACTAAAGAAGATTTATCAAAATCTGTTGGTAAACCAGTAGAAACCGTACCACAAATCTTTATTGGTGAAAAACCAATTGGTGGTTGCACTGATTTTGAAGCATTAATGAAAGAACAATTTGGTATCGTTGCTTAATTTTTCTTTTTAATTTATACAAAAAAGCCACTTTCAATCGAAAATGGCTTTTTTCATAGAAGAGTTTTAACCGTTATAACGTTTAAAAATTAATGTCGCATTTGTACCACCAAAACCAAAGCTGTTTGACATGACAGTTTGTAATCCTGCATTTTCTTTCGTCTCAGTAACGATATTGCAACCTTCAGCGGCTTCATCTAAGGTTTCGATATTAATACTTGGTGCAATAAAATCATTATCCAACATTAATAACGTGTAAATTGCTTCGTGTGCACCCGCCGCACCTAAAGAGTGACCAGTCATTGATTTAGTTGAAGAAATCGCTGGGATTTTGTCACCAAATACATTTTTGATTGCACCTAATTCTTTCACGTCACCTACTGGTGTAGATGTACCGTGTACATTGATGTAATCAATTGGGGTATCGACAGTTGCCATTGCTTGTTTCATACAACGCTCTGCACCTTCACCACTTGGTGCAACCATATCGTAACCATCAGAAGTTGCGCCATAACCTACAATTTCAGCGTAAATTTTTGCACCACGAGCAAGTGCATGTTCTAATTCTTCCACAACCACAACAGCACCTCCACCTGCAATAACGAAACCGTCACGATTTGCGTCATAAGCACGAGATGCTTTTTCTGGCGTTTCATTGTATTTAGTTGAAACTGCACCCATTGCATCAAACTCAGTAGCACATTCCCAAGATAATTCTTCTGCACCACCAGCAAAAACGATATCTTGTTTGCCTAATTGAATTAATTCAACCGCATGACCAATACAATGTGCAGAGGTTGCACAAGCAGAACTCATAGAATAATTCACACCACGAATTTTATAAGGTGTTGCTAAACAAGCTGAAACACTTGATGCCATGGTTTTCGTTACAGCGTAAGGACCAATCGCTTTTACACCGCGAGGCCCACGAACCGCATCACAAGCCACTAATTGATTATGTGCAGACCCCGTACCTGCGCCAATCACTAAGCCAGTACGATCATTAGAAACTTGATCTTCTGTTAAGCCTGCATCTTCAATCGCTTCACGCATAGAAAGATAAGCATAAGCCGCTGCATCACCCATAAAACGGAACACTTTACGATCAATGTGCTCGCTTGGGTTTAATTTGATTGTTCCGGCAACATGGCTACGCATATTCATTTCTACAAACTCAGGCACAACTTCAATACCTGATTTCCCTGCTTTTAATGAAGCCAATACTTCTTCTTTGTTGTTACCGATACTTGAAATAATCCCAAAGCCTGTAATTACAGTTCTTCTCATTGCTTCTTCCTTATTGTTTTATATGTAAAAATAACGACCCAAAATTACTACGAAATAAAAATATTTCAAGCAATAATTCATTTGTTCGACCAGTTCAGAAAATCGCGTTATTATACGCAAATTTCATTAGGCAAGAAAGGAATAAAAAATGACCTTTAGCGTCCAACATGCTGAGATTCACTTCAACCAAAACCATATTCCCGTCTCAGATCAATTCGATGATGTCTATTTTTCTAACGAAAATGGATTGGCAGAAACCGATTATGTTTTTCTACAAGGTAATCAACTTTGGGAACGTTGGATAACACACAAAGAAGCTAATTTTGTCATCGCTGAAACAGGATTTGGTACAGGATTAAATTTCTTTGCAGCAACCAAATTGTTCCGTGAATTTCGCCAGCAACACGAGAATCATCCTTTAAAACGCCTAAATTTTATTTCCTTTGAAAAATATCCGCTAAAAATCACCGCACTTTTGCAAGCGCATCTTGCCTATCCGCAGTTTGAAGATTTAAGCGCTCATTTGCAACGTTATTGGCCTTCATTGATTCTAGGTTGTCATCGTATTCATTTTGGAGAGACAACCTTAGATTTATGGCTGGGTGATGTATCAGAAAACTTGCCACAACTTGGCGATTATATGAATGAACGTATTGATGCTTGGTTTTTAGATGGCTTTGCGCCAAGCAAAAATCCTGAAATGTGGAATGATGATCTCTATAACTTAATGTTTCGTTTCACGAAACCCAATGGTTCTTTTGCCACTTTCACCGCAGCAAGTTCGGTCAGAAAAGGACTTGAATCCGCAGGCTTTAACGTGACAAAATGTAAAGGCTTCGGCAAAAAACGAGAATGTTTAAGTGGGCTAAAAATACAATCAAAATCTACCGCACTTTCAACACCTTGGTATCTCGCTCAGCCTGCGAAAATGGAAAAACAAGATGTCGCTATTATCGGCGGTGGTATTGCTTCTCTTTGTGCTGCCATTTCCTTAGTAAAACGAGGGGCAAAAGTTACCATTTATTGTGAGGATGACGCGCTCGCACTCAATGCCTCAGGCAATAAACAAGGTGCATTTTATCCGCAACTTAGCGATGATAATGCGCTCACCGTTGATTTCTACCTGCACGCTTTCAGTTACGGTCGCCAATTACTTGATTGGGCAATTGAACAAAACATAGCGTTTGAACACGAATTTTGTGGCGTGGCACTATGTGCTTACAACGAAAAAAGTGCGGTTAAATTAACAAAGATTTCTCAGCTTGGTTTGCCGAACGAAATCTTCCAAATGCTGAATGCTGAACAACTCAGTGAAAAAGTGGGATTACCGCTTAATTGCGAAGGCGGTTGGATTGAACAAGGGGCTTGGCTTGCACCAAGACAATTTGTTCAAAATGCCTTTTCATTTCTTGAAAAGCAGGGTGTCATCATTAAAACCGCACAAAAAATTACCGCACTTTCTCAGCTAGAAAAAGGTTGGGAACTAAAAAATATGCAAGGTCAAAAATACTGCCATGAAGTCGTCATTCTTGCGAACGGACATAAAATTACTGATTTTGTTCAAACAGAAAAGCTACCGCTCTACCCTATTCGCGGGCAAGTCAGCCAAATTCCAACATCAGAAAACTTACTCAAACTGAAATCTGTACTTTGTTATGATGGCTATCTTACTCCAGCCAATCAATTAAAAACCTCCCATTGCATCGGCGCAAGCCATGTTCGTGATAATGTTGATCGCCATTTTAGCGAACAAGAACAACAAGAAAACCAACAAAAACTCCAACAAAATATCGCCCAACCTTGGACGCAAGATGTGAATACATCAGATAATCTCGCTCGTGTAGGCATTCGTTGCTCTGTAAGAGATCTTGCCCCAATGGTGGGAAACGTGCCTCATTTTGAACAGCAACAAGCGGATTATTACAATCTATTTAACCTCCGCCGCCGTAAACAACCTATTCAAAGTGCAGCCAATTTTCAGAATCTTTTCTTAATCGCAGC
>NZ_KV805854.1:0-390 GCF_001811665.1 Haemophilus sp. HMSC066A11 | reverse complement strand
CGCCTCCAAAATTAGCGTCCATTTTTTCCAAAATCGCCATTAATTCGCGGCAAGCAAGCTCATAATCTTTTTTGGCGACATGTTGTTCCAGGCGTAATAGGTTGGGTTTGGGTGGTTGTTTAAGTATTTGCAGGGAAGTTTGGTCGTTGTTTGATTCTACAAGTGAAGCGGTCGTATTTTGTGGAACACTTTGTAAATTTTCTTTTGTCATATTATTAAATCCCTTGTATTGCCATGGTATGGAGTATGTTTTAGTTTATCATATAAATTGTTTTTTAGCATTGCTTGGTTTGCTTGGTTTGCTTGGTTTGCTTGGTTTGCTTAGTTTGTTTGATATATAAGGATGAAAACAGGGTTGCGTATAGACTGTAAATTGGCGGGTAAAGCATA
>NZ_KV805853.1:0-403 GCF_001811665.1 Haemophilus sp. HMSC066A11 | reverse complement strand
CCTTCTAAACGTTTTTCAACCTCTGCGGCAACAGATTTTACAGCATCATTTTCAAGTGGATTTTCCCCACCTGCAAAACGTACATTGATTAACACTTATGGGAATAATTTAACCGCACTTGCTAATTCATTTAATGATAATTTATGCTGTGCCATCGCCGCCAATACAGCCAATGACGCAACAATGCCATCGCCAGTAGTATTCTTATCCGCAATGATAATATGTCCAGAATTCTCCCCCCCAAGCGTCCAATCATTTTCAACCATTTTTTCCAATACATAACGGTCTCCCACGTTTGCACGTAAGAAAGGAACGCCAAGCATTTTCAACGCAATCTCTAAGCTCATATTACTCATTAAGGTGCCAACGACACCGCCTTTTAATTGACCTGAGCGCAATGCTT
>NZ_KV805852.1:0-4791 GCF_001811665.1 Haemophilus sp. HMSC066A11 | reverse complement strand
CGTTGGCGACCCACTGCATCGATTTCATCAATGAAGATTAAGCAAGGTGCATTTTTCTTAGCCTGTTCAAACATATCACGTACACGTGATGCGCCAACACCTACAAACATTTCTACGAAATCAGAGCCAGAAATAGTGAAGAATGGAACTTTTGCCTCTCCCGCAATCGCACGAGCAAGTAAAGTTTTACCAGTACCTGGAGGCCCTACCATCAAAATACCTTTTGGAATTTTACCGCCCAAATTTTGGAATTTATTCGGATCACGCAAGAAATCAACGATTTCGCCCACTTCTTCTTTTGCTTCATCGCAACCAGCCACATCCGCAAAAGTCACCTTAATCTGATCTTGATTCAACATTTTGGCTCGGCTTTTACCAAAGCTCATCGCTTTGCCGCCACCGCCTTGCATCTGACGCATAAAGAATACCCATACACCAACAAGGAATAACATTGGGAACCAAGAAATTAAAATTTGGGATAAGAAACCACGTCTTTCAAATGGCGTGCCTTCCACTTTCACTTTTTTGCTTAATAAATCATCAAGCAATTTTTTATCTTCAAGTGGTGGCATTACGGTTGAATATTTAGAACCATCGGTTTTCGTTACCGTAATTTCATTGGCATCAAAACGTGCCGCTGTCACTTGTCCGTTGCTTACATCGTAAACAAAGGTTGTATAATCAGTAGAATTTTCTACCGAAGATGAATTGAAACTTTGGTATGCTGTCATCATAATGACTGCCACTACCACCCAAAGCACTAGATTTTTGACCATATCGTTCAAAGTCTAACCTACCTTTCCTAAGTTAAAAAATTTCGTCACAAGATACTACACATCATTAGCAATGAAAAGCTATCAAAGCAATTAACCTTTATAGCCTGTTGCCACAATATATACTTCACGAGATCGTCCACGTGATGCTTCAGGCTTACGCACTTTCACCACATTAAATAAAGAACGAATTTCTCTTAAATATTCATCAAAACCTTCCCCTTGGAAAACTTTAACAACAAAACTTCCTTTGCTTGCCAAGACTTGTTTACACATATCTAAAGCAAGCTCGACCAAATACATTGCACGTGGAATATCCACTGATGGCATTCCACTAAAATTTGGTGCCATATCAGACATCACAACATCAACTTTATCTTCACCTACGCATGCTAATAAAGCATTCAAAACATTTTCATCACGGAAATCACCTTGTAGAAAATCAACGCCTACAATGGGATCCATTTCCAAAATATCACAAGCAATCACACGACCTTTGCCACCAATTTGGCTTACTACGTATTGTGACCAACCGCCTGGTGCTGCGCCGAGATCGACCACGGTCATTCCCTGTTTAAATAATTTATCCGTTTGCTGAATTTCATCAATCTTAAAATAAGCGCGTGATCGCAACTTTTGCTTATGTGCTTTTTGCACAAATTGATCACTAAAATGTTCATTCAGCCAACGAGAAGAACTCGCTGAACGTTTTTTCTTTCCCATAATCTTCTATTTTTTGTAGTCGTTTCGCCTATATTTGGGTACAATCTGTCAAATTCAAGTCGAGGCTGATTGAAATCAATGAAAAACATTGAGAAAATCAACCGCTCTTTTTTATTAGGAATCCTTATGACAACCTTATCAACCAAACAAAAACAATTTTTAAAAGGTCTTGCACACCATCTTAACCCAGTCGTTATGCTTGGTGGAAATGGCTTAACCGAAGGCGTACTTGCTGAAATTGAAAATGCACTTAATCATCACGAACTCATTAAAGTAAAAGTTGCTGGTGCAGATCGTGAAACAAAACAACTTATTATCAATGCGATTGTGCGTGAAACTAAAGCAGCACAAGTACAAACTATCGGGCATATTTTGGTGCTTTATCGCCCAAGCGAAGAAGCAAAAATTCAGCTTCCACGCAAATAACAACAAAAGTGCGGTCATTTTTAACCGCACTTTTTTATTTAAATATAATTCACTTCAATAATATCAAACTCAACGACACCACCAGGCGTTGTAATATTAACGGTATCATCTAATTCTTTACCAATTAAACCTCGTGCAATGGGCGAGTTTACCGAAATTAAACCAGATTTAATGTCCGCTTCATCATCGCCTACAATGCGATAAGTGACTTCTTCATCAGTATTTGTATTTACAAGCACAACTGTTGCACCAAAAATCACTTTACCATTATTTGGCATTTTTGTGACATCAATAATTTGAGCATTACCAAGTTTACCTTCAATCTCTTGAATACGCCCCTCACAAAAACCTTGTTGCTCACGCGCTGCGTGATATTCTGCATTTTCTTTTAAATCTCCGTGCTCGCGGGCTTCTGCTATGGCTTTAATAATTTCTGGACGACGTACATTTTTTAAGAAATCCAATTCTTCTCGTAATTGTTCTGCGCCACGCACAGTCATTGGAATTTGTTGCATTGTTTTTCCTTTTACTAAATAAAACAAAAACCACAGTAAAATTCTAAAATCTTACTGCAGTATTATCAAAAATAAACTTGAAATGAGAAAATGATTTACTCAATTTCATTCGGGGCTTATTATTGTTCGTCTAAAAAAAAATAGCAACCATAACAAACCTAATATGAAAAAATTATCTTCAATTTCTACCGCACTTGGTTCCTTTTTACTTTCAGTGAGTTTTAGCCTTCCAACCTTCGCCAATATTAATGTTTCAGATTTAACACAAAAACTGCCTGAAGGCTCTAACGTAGGTTTCATCGCCAAAAATATAAATCAAAACCAAATTATTGCTGATTATAATGGCTCAACCTTTATGCTTTCTGCAAGCACACAAAAAGTTTTTACAGCCGTTGCCGCTAAACTTGCATTAGGCGATCAATTCCAATTTGAGACCGCACTTTTGAGTAATGGGAAAATTCAAAGTGGGAATTTAGATGGTCACTTAATCGTGCGTTTCACAGGCGATCCTGATCTCACAAGAGGTCAGCTTTATAGCTTACTTGCCGAATTAAAAAAACAAGGCATCAAAAAAATTAATGGCGATTTAGTATTAGATACCTCTGTTTTTTCTAGTCACGACCGAGGATTAGGTTGGATTTGGAACGATCTCACAATGTGTTTCAACTCTCCACCAGCAGCTGCAAATATTGATAACAACTGTTTTTATGCGGAACTAGATGCGAATAAAAATCCAGGTGAAATAGTAAAAATTAATGTGCCTGCACAATTTCCAATTCAAGTGTTCGGACAAGTTTATGTAGCGGATAGCAATGAAGCACCTTATTGTCAGCTCGATGTTGTTGTACACGACAATAATCGCTATCAAGTAAAAGGATGTTTAGCCCGTCAATATAAACCTTTTGGCTTAAGTTTTGCCGTGCAAAATACGGATGCTTATGCTGCCGCGATTATTCAACGTCAATTAAGACAATTAGGTATTGAGTTCAATGGCAAAGTCTTGTTACCCCAAAAACCACAACAAGGTCAGCTATTAGCGAAACATTTATCAAAACCATTACCAGATTTATTGAAAAAAATGATGAAAAAATCCGATAACCAAATTGCCGATTCATTATTCCGAGCGGTGGCATTCAATTACTATAAACGCCCCGCCTCCTTTCAATTAGGCACATTAGCGGTTAAATCCATATTGCAAAAACAAGGAATTCGTTTTGGTAATAGCATTTTAGCCGATGGTTCGGGTCTATCTCGCCATAATCTTGTGGCACCTAAAACGATGCTATCCGTTTTAGAATACATCGCCAAAAACGAAGATAAACTACATTTAATGGAAACTTTCCCCATCGCAGGTGTAGATGGCACGATCAGTGGGCGAGGTGGATTAATTAGCCCGCCATTAGTGAAAAACGTGATTGCTAAAACTGGTTCTTTGAAAGGCGTTTATAACCTAGCTGGCTTTATGACAAATGCGCGAGGGGAAAAAGTGGCATTTGTACAATTTATTAATGGCTACTCAACTGGCGATTTGGAAAGCAAAACAAAACGTGCCCCATTAGTACAATTCGAGCGTAATTTATATAACGAACTCTATAAATATTAAGGTGCTGTAGTAGATAACAACTAAAAATCCTATTTAGGTTAGAATAAACCAATGAGAAAAAGTCACTTAAGCCAGCATAAATAAAATAAACTCATTGAACTGTTTGCCGTAGGTGTCACAGCAAGAACAGCCAGTAAATTGGTTAATGTAAACAAAAATACAGCCACTTATTACTTTCATCGATTACGCTTACTCATTTATCAAACAAGCCCACATTTGGAAATGTTTGAAGGCGAAATTGAAGCCGATGAAAGCTATTTCGGTAGTACTCGAAAAGGCAAACGTGGGCGCAGTGTTGCAGGGAAAGTCGCGGTATTCGGGCTTCTCAAATGAAATGGCAAGGTTTATACCGTCGTTGTCCCTAATGCGCAATCAGAGACATTATTGCCAATTATCCGAGAGAAAGTTAAGCCTGATAGCATTGTGTATACGGATACCTTTCGTGGTTATGATGTGCTTGATGTCAGTGAATTTAGCCATTTTCGCATCAATCACAGCACGCATTTTGCTGAAAATCACAACTACATAAACGGAATTGGGAATTTTTGGAATCACGCAAAACGCCATTTACAGAAGTTTAATGGCATTCCCAAAGAGCATTTTGAGCTGTATTTAAAAGAATGTGAATGGCGTTTTAACAACAGTGAAATAAAATCTCAAATTTCCATTTTAAAACAATTAGTTAAGGGGAGTTTGGTCTAGTGATCTAGTACAGCCCCATAAAAAAGCCCTCGATATTCGAGGGCTTGAT
>NZ_KV805851.1:18483-92814 GCF_001811665.1 Haemophilus sp. HMSC066A11 | reverse complement strand
AATGATCTTTTGATGGAAATATAAACATTTTATTAAAAAGTGCGGTTAGAATAGTCAAACTTTTATTGCTATTATTTCTTACGTAATGAAACTTCTCCACCATTAAACATCTGAATTTTATTGCCACATAATACTTTTAAATAACCACGTTCATCTATGCCTTGTTCAATACCTGAAATAACACCTTGCTCAGTAAGCACCTTTACTTCACTATTTGAAAACGCATTATATGATTGCCATGCTTGTTGAAATTCCTCATCAATACCATTTTGCTCAAAGATATTTAAACGTGTATATAAATGTTGTATAAGTTTGGGTAATAAAGTTTGTCGCTCTACATCAGGATCAATTTCACACACTTCCGCATAAGGCTGACTAATTTCTGTTTGTTTTGACAACGACACATTAATACCTATGCCAATCACTAAATTGAGCATGCCATTTTTATGATTAGCAATTTCAACTAAAATGCCACCTAACTTTCTTTCATCAAACAAAATATCATTTGGCCATTTCACTTGTACATTTAGCACTTCCGCAATCGCCAAACCGATGACTAAACTTAACCCCTCAATTGATTTTTTAGGATCAAATGCCCAATAAAAACTAAACATGATTTGCCCAGCAAAAGGCGATAACCATTGGCGACCACGCCGACCGCGCCCTGCAGTTTGATATTCAGCCACACAAAGATCGCCTTTTTTTAATGAAAGAATATTTTGTAGTATCCATTCATTTGTAGAGGAAATTATCGGCTGATAATGGATGCCATAAGGAAAAAGTGCGGTTGATATTTGCTGAGGATTTAATAAAGGAAGCATTGGCACTAAGCGATAATGTTGTCCATCAACGAGAATATCCAAACCAATTTCACGTAATTGTTGAATATCTTCCTCTAGATTTTTAGAAAACTTTTCCAATTCAGACCGCACTTTTGTCTGACAATCCGATAAATATGTCAATAACGTAAAATTCATCATTCATTCCTTATGGCAAATAGTATGAAAATCATAGCATAAATCCAAAAATTTCGTTTTCAAAATCAAGTAAAATCTGTATAATCCCGCCGCAATATTTTTTAACTTCAACTTAGCGAGAATATTGCAATGTCATTACGCATTAAACAAGAAGCCCTTACTTTTGACGATGTTCTACTCGTCCCAGCTCACTCAACTGTGCTTCCAAATACTGCCAACCTTTCAACTCAACTTACCAAAGAAATTCGCCTAAATATTCCAATGCTTTCAGCAGCAATGGATACCGTAACTGAAACCAAACTTGCGATCTCTTTAGCACAAGAAGGCGGTATTGGCTTTATTCATAAAAATATGACGATCGAACGCCAAGCAGATCGTGTTCGTAAAGTAAAAAAATTCGAAAGTGGTATCGTTTCTGAACCAGTAACTGTTTTACCAAATTTAACGCTTGCCGAACTTGCTGAAATGGTGAAGAAAAACGGATTTGCGGGCTACCCTGTTGTAGATGAGGAAAATAACTTAATCGGTATCATTACTGGCCGTGATACACGTTTCGTAAAAGATTTAAGCAAAACTGTTTCACAAGTAATGACAAAAAAAGAAGACTTGGTGACCGTAAAAGAAGGGGCGAGTCGCGAAGAAATTTTGGAATTAATGCATCAACACCGTGTTGAAAAAGTATTAGTGGTTAATGATAGTTTCAAACTTAAAGGTATGATTACCGTTAAAGACTTCCAAAAAGCAGAACAAAAACCAAATGCATGTAAAGATGAATTCGGTCGTTTACGTGTCGGTGCGGCTGTAGGTGCAGGTGCTGGCAACGAAGAACGTATTGATGCATTAGTGAAAGCAGGCGTAGATGTACTATTAATTGATTCTTCTCACGGTCACTCAGAAGGCGTATTACAACGCGTTCGTGAAACTCGTGCAAAATATCCAAATTTGCCTATCGTTGCAGGTAACGTAGCAACGGCTGAAGGCGCAATTGCATTAGCAGACGCAGGCGCAAGTGCTGTAAAAGTAGGAATTGGTCCTGGTTCAATTTGTACAACTCGTATTGTAACTGGCGTAGGTGTTCCACAAATCACGGCTATCGCAGATGCAGCAGCAGCATTAAAAGATCGTGGTATTCCAGTTATTGCTGACGGTGGTATCCGCTTCTCTGGCGATATTGCAAAAGCTATCGCTGCAGGCGCAAGCTGTGTAATGGTTGGTTCTATGTTCGCGGGTACAGAAGAAGCACCAGGTGAAATCGAACTTTACCAAGGCCGCGCATTTAAATCTTACCGTGGTATGGGCTCATTAGGTGCTATGGCGAAAGGCTCATCAGATCGTTACTTCCAATCGGATAACGCGGCAGACAAACTCGTACCAGAAGGTATCGAAGGCCGTATTCCATACAAAGGTTACTTAAAAGAAATTATCCACCAACAAATGGGTGGCTTACGTTCTTGTATGGGCTTAACGGGCTGTGCAACTATTGATGAATTACGCACCAAAGCGGAATTTGTTCGCATTAGCGGTGCAGGCATTAAAGAAAGCCACGTTCACGATGTTGCTATTACTAAAGAAGCACCGAACTATCGTATGGGCTAATCTTTAAGGTGGGCTTTAGCCTGCCTTTTGCTGTTTAAAGTGCGGTTGGTTTTTGCAAAGTTTTAAATAATATAAACCGCTTACACTATCAATAATAAGAGCATTATAAATGACAAATATCCACAATCACAAAATCCTAATCCTCGACTTTGGCTCACAATATACTCAACTGATTGCGCGTCGTGTGCGTGAAATCGGTGTGTACTGCGAACTTTGGGCGTGGGATGTGACTGAAGAACAAATCCGTGAATTTGCTCCAACGGGTATCATTCTTTCTGGCAGTCCTGAAAGCACAACTGAAGAAAACAGCCCGCGTGCGCCTGAATATGTGTTTAACGCAGGCGTTCCAGTGCTCGGCGTTTGCTATGGAATGCAAACTATGGCGATGCAACTTGGCGGCTTAACCGAAACATCTGATCACAGAGAGTTCGGCTATGCTTCAGTTTCTCTTGAAAATTCAACCGCACTTTTTGCAAATCTTAACGATAATTTAACCGCTTCTGAGCCAAAATTAGACGTTTGGATGAGCCATGGAGATAAAGTCACTCGTTTACCTCAAAATTTCCAAGTAACAGGGACTACTCCAACCTGCCCTATCGCAGCAATGTCAGACGAAAGCCGTCGTTTCTACGGCGTACAATTCCACCCTGAAGTAACGCATACTAAAAAAGGCTTGGAATTATTAACCAACTTCGTAGTAAACATCTGTGGTTGCGAAACTAAATGGACAGCTGAAAACATTATCGAAGATGCCGTTGCTCGCATCAAAGAACAAGTGGGCGATGATGAAGTGATTTTAGGCTTATCTGGTGGTGTGGACTCTTCTGTGGTTGCATTACTTTTACACCGTGCTATCGGCAAAAACTTACACTGCGTATTTGTGGATAACGGTTTACTCCGCTTACACGAAGGCGATCAAGTCATGGAAATGTTTGGCGATAAATTCGGCTTGAACATTACCCGTGTTGATGCTGAAAGCCGTTTCTTAGGCGAACTTGCTGGCGTATCTGATCCTGAAGCGAAACGCAAAATTATCGGTAAAGTATTCGTTGATGTGTTCGATGATGAATCGAAAAAACTCACTAATGTGAAATGGTTAGCCCAAGGTACGATTTACCCTGATGTCATTGAATCTGCAGCAAGCAAGACAGGCAAAGCCCACGTAATTAAATCACACCACAATGTAGGTGGCTTACCAGACTATATGAAACTTGGCTTAGTTGAACCGTTACGTGAGTTATTTAAAGATGAAGTGCGTAAAATCGGTTTGGCATTAGGCTTACCAGCTGAAATGATCAACCGCCACCCATTCCCTGGCCCAGGCTTAGGTGTGCGTGTATTAGGCGAAGTGAAAAAAGAATACTGCGATTTATTACGCCGTGCGGATGCGATCTTTATTGAAGAATTACGCAACAGCGGTTGGTATGAAAAAACCAGCCAAGCCTTCAGCGTATTCTTACCAGTGAGATCTGTAGGCGTAATGGGCGATGGCCGTAAATACGATTGGGTTATTTCCCTACGCGCGGTAGAAACCATCGATTTTATGACCGCACATTGGGCACATTTGCCTTATGATTTATTAGGCAAAGTGTCTAACCGTATCATTAACGAAGTGAATGGCATTTCCCGCGTCGTGTACGACATTAGCGGGAAACCACCAGCGACAATCGAGTGGGAATAGAAAATCTCTATTTCAGATAATTTCTAATTATTTCAGTAACTTTAATAAGTGCGGTTAATTTTCACCGCACTTTATTTTTGTTTAAAAGCCCTTCTATGCCAATCACAATGAGACTTAACCAAATAGGCACATAAGTAAAATAGTCGCTTGTGGTTATTTGATTATCTAGCACAAAGACAGCTATTAAAAAAAGCAATATGGGTTCAATATAACTCAACACCGCAAAAATACTAACTGGAATTTGTTGGCTTGATTTTAAGTTGGCTGAAAGCGAAATCGCACTCACAATACCAAGTGCTGGTAGCAATAACCAATAACGATATTCTTGCGTAACCAAAGAAAGCGTATCGCTTTGAGAAAGAATATAAATAAAACAAGGAATCGAAATTAAAATAATATCCAATGTAATTCCTTGTAGAGCTGGGATTTTCATCCATTTACGGCTTAGATAATAAAATGGATAAACCGTACAAACCCACAAGCTTGTCCATGAAAAACTTTGAGTGTGCCATAATTCATGTGCAACACCGCAGGCAGCCAGTAAAAGCGCAATTTTCTGAATAAATGATAAGCGTTCTTTTAACCAAGCCCATCCTAAAACAGCCATAATCAGCGGAAAAAGAAAATATCCCATTGCAATATTTATCCCTTCGCCATTTAGCGGCGCCCACATAAAGAGCCAGAATTGACTTCCCGCATCTAGTGTCCCCAGTAAAAATAAAACCCAACGCGTCCAACTTTTTCCTAAAGTTGTCGTAATAAGAGACAAAAGAGAGCGGCAACCAATAGTCGGGAATAAAATTAAAAGTAACCCAAAGATCATGGTCAGCATACGCCACGCAAAAACATCTGTTCCGCTAAGTGGTTGGAGCCATATACTAAATAAATACAATATGCCAAATAAACATTGTGAAAAAATGCACAATAATACGCCTTGAATGACTACTTTCATCTTGAACCTCATCTCATCAATGTGATTATTATAAAATCCCAAGGCAATAAAAAATCTCAACTTTATTTTTGATTGTGATAATATTTTTCTTAATGGTTACATTTTTGAGAAATTATCTTATGCAAACACTGGATAAATTAGATCGTAATATTTTGAATGTATTACAACAAGATGCCATGATTCCGTTAAAAGAACTGTCAGAGAAAGTGAATAGTTCCGTTGCAACCTGTCAACGACGTGTGCAAGCATTAACTGATTCAGGCGTTATTACAAAACGAGTTGCAGTTGTTTCCCCAAAAGCCGTTGGGCGTACGATTAGCGTATTTGTCATGGTCGAAATGGATAATCAACATTCTTATTATCAAGAGCAATTTGAACGGAAAATGCGTCAAGAAGACGAAGTGGTGAGCTGTTACGAAATCTCAGGGGACTATGATTTTATGCTGCTACTCCATGCAAAAGATATGGAAAGCTATCACGCATTCACACGCCGAGTATTGACGGGTGAATTTCATGTAAGAACTTATAAAAGTTTATTTGTAATGAATTTTACCAAAGCAGATAGTGGAATTATCTTATAGAACAAGTGCGGTAAATTTTTACCGCACTTTGTGTATGATTAACTTAGTTTTGTCGTCTGTTTTAAGAATAAATAACCAAGTATTGCCGAAACAGTTGATCCAAATAGAATACCTAAACGAGAAAGCGTATTAACACTTTCCCCCGCATTAGCATCAAACGCAAGGCTTGCTAAGAACATTGACATCGTAAAACCGATTCCACATAAAACCGCAACAGCAAAAATTTGTTTAAAATTAATTCCATCTGGTAATTTAGCTAATCCCAATTTAACAGAAATATAACTAAATCCAAATATACCGACTGGTTTACCAATAATTAAACCGCTTGCTATAGCCAATAATAATGGCGACGAAATCATATTCACATCTATGCCTGCAAAACTCACACCAGCATTGGCAAATGCGAAAAGTGGTAAAATAACGAAAGATGACCAAGAGGCTAAAATATGCTCGAAATCATCTAATGGGCGTTCTCCTTTCTTACCTTTCAATGGAATGCTAAAACCAATAATAACGCCTGCTAAAGTAGCGTGCACACCAGACTTTAATACGGAAGCCCATAAAATTGCACCTACGACCATATAAGCGCAAAGTGCGGAAACTTTGAAACGATTTAGTAATATCAGCGCAATAATTGCCACGGCAGAAAAAATTAGTGCTTGTACACTCAATCCGTGCGAGAAAAATAATGCAATAACAACTATCGCACCGAGGTCATCAATAATAGCAAGGGCAAGTAAAAATATTTTCAGTGGAAGTGGCACTTGTTTACTCAATAACGCCATAATTCCCAGTGCAAAAGCAATGTCTGTTGCCATTGGAATTGCCCAGCCATTAGCTAAACTTGGATCTTGTTTAGCGATAAACCAATAAACTACAGCCGGTATAACCATTCCGCCAATAGCTGCAATAGCAGGGAAAATAGCTTGTTGATAGGTAGAAAGCGCGCCTTCAAATAATTCTTTTTTGACTTCCATTCCCACTAATACAAAAAACACCGCCATAAAACCATCGTTAATCCAGTGAATTAAGGTTTTATTAATTGAGAAACTACCAATTTGTAAACTTACAGGCAAATTTAAAAAATCATTATATTGGTTGCTTAACGGCGAATTAGCCAGCAACATCGCAACAACAGCTGAAAAAAGCAATAATATACCGCCAGCAGATTCTAATTTAAAAAAACGTTGGATCAGTTTTATCACATAAACCCCTTTAAAAATACATAGCAAAAAATTCACAAAGGGGCATCCTAGCATATTTTCGAAGTTAAAGGAAAAAGTGCGGTAGATTTTGTCGGGATTTTTAGCGAATTGTCGATAAAATGCCATATATTGTGACAAAATTCACATTTTTAATTTTACGCAATAGGGATTTTATCTACTTTGTAGTAGAATGCAGGCCTTTTTATTTTTAGAGTCAAAAATTATGTTTTCACGTAAAGATATTATCGTTTTAGGAATGATGATCTTCGCCTTATTTTTAGGTGCAGGTAATATCATTTTTCCGCCTATGGAAGGACTTTCCGCAGGACAACATTGGACGAGTGCTTCCTTAGGCTTTGTTTTAACTGGCGTTTTAATGCCATTTATTACGCTTGTCGTGGTAGCGATTTTAGGTCGTGGCGAAGAACTTACTAAAGATTTACCAAAATGGGCTGGCACAGGTTTCCTCGTTATACTTTATTTAACCATTGGCTCTACCTTTGCAATGCCTCGTATCACGAATGTTGCTTATGAAATGGCGTGGTTGCCTTTAGACCTAGTGGAAGATAATGCGAGTGTTCGTTTTGTATTCTCACTCATTTTTAACTTAATTGCGATGGGCTTTATGATTAGCCCAAATACGATCATTTCAAGCGTGGGTAAATTTATGACACCAGCTTTATTAGTGTTACTTATTGCTGTGGCAATTACCGTATTTATTTCGCCTTTATCTGAAATTCAAGCACCAAGTAATGCTTATGAAAATAGCCATTCTTTATTAATCGGCTTAACCAGTGGTTATCAAACCATGGATGTACTTGCAGCCATCGCTTTCGGTGGAATTGTCGCCCGAGCATTATCAGCGAAAAATGTGACAAAAACCAAAGATATTGTGAAATACACCATTTCAGCAGGATTTGTTTCAGTCATCTTACTTGCGGGTTTATATTTTTCGCTTTTCTATCTAGGCGCGACTAGTGCTGCAGTTGCAGAAGGGGCAACGAATGGTGGACAAATTTTCTCTCGTTATGTAAATGTCTTATTCGGTTCAGCTGGGACTTGGATTATGGCAGGTATTATTGTGTTAGCGAGCTTAACAACACTTGTTGGTGTAACTAGCGCATCTGCTGATTATTTTTCAAAATTCTCTGTGCGTTTTTCTTATCCATTCTGGGCCGCACTTTTTACCGCAATGACAATCACTGTTTCACAATATGGTTTAACGGATCTACTTCGCATAACGATCCCAGCCTTGTTATTAATTTACCCAGTAGCTATTGTTCTTGTTTTATTGCAATTCTTACGAAAAAAACTTCCATCAATAAAATTTACATACAATAGTACATTGCTCGTTACGGTTTGTTTTAGTTTATGTGACAGCTTAAATAACGTTAAAATGTTACCAGAAAGCATCAATTCATTATTGAAACACTTCCCTCTTTCATCTGAAGGAATGGCTTGGTTGGTTCCGACTTTAGTAATGTTAGTTGCAAGCATTTTTATTGGAAAAGCATTGCGTAAAACCCATTCTTAATATCACAAAGTGTTTTATTTATCAGCCCTGCGCCGTAAAACTCCGTCCTTCAGGGCGGAGATATAAGGCACAGGGCTGATAAATTTCTAACCACACTTTTTCAAAAATCAAATTAATTTAACAGGTACTTTTACGACCAATTTTTTAATTTTTTCTGTTTTTCCATTCACTACACAGCAAGGCTTGTGCGGTTCATAAGGATAGAATACAGCGAACATTTTTGGTTTCATTGTGACGGTGAATTTATCATCAATATCTGCACAAAGTTGATAATCATCCGCTTCGTTGTAATCTTCATACTTAGATAAATTCGGATAGGTTGCGCCCACTTCGATATTTTCCGTGCCACGAATAAGCACTTGTACATCTAAGTATTCATGATGTAATTCTGCTTTTTTACTGCTTGATTCTGCAGTTTCTGGTTCCATTACGTTCATATAAATTTGATCGTTAATATCATGGCGACCATTTTCTAACGCATTCAAATCTAACGTATTCAAATAATCACATACTTCAGCAATCACTTTTGGTAAACCAACTTTAAAATTCGGGCTGGTTAAACTGCTAATAATCATAGAATTTTCCTTATAGTGGATAAAAGTTACACTATGATACCAAGTCGGTTAAATGAAATAAAGCCACCGATTACATCATCTCTCTTGATTAATCCAATTAGCTCTTATAGTGCCGAGTGGAAGAGAGCAAACATCTTGCCAACTTATTGACGCATAAAGTCTAAACAATGAAATTACGGCATTAACACAAACATTTTCAGAAAAAATATTATCAAGAGGCTTATGAGGACCTGTAAAATGAAAAATAACAGGAGAAATATCAAGAGTATTAATTGAAATCATATGATCTAATTGGAAATTATAACGCTTGTCTAATGGAATCCACTGATCCTCAAAATAGTAATTTAGAATATCTTGATCGCCGTAAATTAAACTTTCTTTTAATTGGATATGTAATGTAATTAATTCTTTAGAAAATGATGAAATTCCTAATTGATACTTATCCATATTAAAATATAAAACACCAGCATTGAAATAATCCTTATCTTTATAAGGATGGCCAATGCGAGTTACATAAGGATCTAAAACTGCTGCTATTGTATGACGAGAGAAATCTAAATATTCAAAAGGAAGCGTAATATTGCCATTAATCACGATATCACAATCAAGATAAATCCAATAAGGAATATCACTATAATGAAGTAAGCGATCAATATAAAATCTTAAATAAGTGGCAGAAGTAATATAATTATTTGCACTAAAAGAATCTAATTCTGATTTATCTATATGAACTAATTGTAATGTTGAATAGCGTTTAGCAAAATAAAGTTAGCCATTAAAGCCAAACATCCTGTATAATGCACGGGCTTTATTTTCTACATTAGCGTGCGGCTATCAAAAGAAATTTTTAAACGCCCAAAGTGCGGTCATTTTTTCGAAAAATTTCTTTTGCTAGTCGCAATCTGGGAAATAAGGCATTGTTTTTAATATAAATTTTAAGGAAAACATTGTGAATCCAATTGTTAAACAATTTAAATACGGTCAGCATACCGTTACTCTAGAAACTGGCGCGATTGCACGTCAAGCAACGGCTGCGGTTATGGCAAGCATGGACGATACCACGGTATTCGTGACTGTTGTTGCTAAAAAAGATGTGAAAGAAGGTCAAGATTTCTTCCCATTAACCGTAAACTATCAAGAGCGTACTTATGCGGCGGGTAAAATCCCTGGTGGTTTCTTCAAGCGTGAAGGTCGTCCATCTGAAGGCGAAACTTTAATTGCACGTTTAATCGACCGCCCAATTCGTCCATTATTCCCAGAAGGTTTCTTCAACGAAATCCAAGTTGTGGCAACTGTGGTTTCAGTAAACCCACAAATCAGCCCTGACTTAGTGGCAATGATCGGTGCTTCTGCAGCATTAACCTTATCTGGCGTGCCTTTCAATGGTCCTATCGGTGCAGCGCGTGTTGGTTTTATCGACAACCAATTCGTATTAAACCCAACTATGGCTGAACAAAAACAAAGCCGTTTGGACTTAGTGGTTGCAGGTACTGACAAAGCCGTATTAATGGTTGAATCTGAAGCAGACGTTTTAACTGAAGAACAAATGTTAGCAGCAGTCGTATTCGGTCATCAACAACAACAAGTTGTGATTGAAGCAATCAAAGAATTTGCAAAAGAAGCGGGCAAACCACGTTGGGATTGGGTTGCTCCACAACCAAACACAGATTTAATCAACAAAGTAAAAGCGATTGCTGAAGCACGTTTAGGCGATGCATACCGCATTACTGAAAAACAAGCTCGTTACGAACAAATCGATGCGATTAAAGCGGATGTGATTGCGCAAATCACAGCTGAAGATGAAGAGATCAGCGAAGGTAAAATCGTGGATATTTTTACCGCACTTGAAAGCCAAATCGTTCGTGGTCGTATCATTGCAGGCGAACCACGTATTGATGGTCGTACCGTTGATACTGTTCGTGCATTAGATATTTGCACTGGCGTATTACCACGTACTCATGGTTCTGCGATTTTTACTCGTGGCGAAACGCAAGCATTAGCTGTTGCAACCTTAGGTACCGAACGTGATGCACAAATCATTGATGAATTAACGGGTGAACGTCAAGATCACTTCTTATTCCATTATAATTTCCCTCCATATTCTGTAGGTGAAACAGGTATGATCGGCTCGCCAAAACGTCGTGAGATCGGTCACGGTCGTTTAGCAAAACGTGGTGTAGCGGCTGTTATGCCAAGCCTTGCAGAATTCCCGTATGTTGTGCGTGTTGTCTCTGAAATCACTGAATCTAACGGTTCTTCTTCTATGGCATCTGTATGTGGTGCGTCTTTAGCATTAATGGATGCAGGTGTTCCTATCAAAGCTGCTGTTGCTGGTATCGCAATGGGTTTAGTGAAAGAAGAAGAGAAATTCGTGGTGCTTTCAGATATCTTAGGTGATGAAGACCACTTAGGTGATATGGACTTTAAAGTGGCTGGTACACGCGAAGGTGTAACAGCACTTCAAATGGACATCAAAATTGAAGGTATCACCCCTGAAATTATGCAAATTGCATTAAACCAAGCGAAAAGTGCACGTATGCACATTCTTGGTGTCATGGAACAAGCAATCCCTGCTCCACGCGCTGATATTTCTGACTATGCACCGCGCATCTATACAATGAAAATCGATCCTAAGAAAATCAAAGATGTGATTGGTAAAGGTGGTGCAACAATCCGTTCACTAACTGAAGAAACTGGCACTTCTATTGATATTGATGACGATGGTACAGTGAAAATTGCCGCAGTAGACAGCAATGCAGCGAAAAACGTAATGGGACGTATTGAGGAAATCATTGCAGAAGTTGAAGCTGGCGCAATTTACAAAGGTAAAGTCACTCGTCTTGCTGATTTTGGTGCATTCGTCGCAATCGTTGGAAATAAAGAAGGTTTGGTTCATATTTCTCAAATTGCTGAAGAGCGCGTAGAAAAAGTTAGCGATTACCTTCAAGTGGGTCAAGAAGTAAACGTAAAAGTTGTTGAAATCGATCGTCAAGGTCGTATTCGTTTAACAATGAAAGACTTGGCTCCAAAACAAGAAACTGAAATTAACCAAGAAGATCCTGTCGAAGAACAGGAATAATCTTGGAATATAGAATCAAAACTTGGTAGCATTCGCTGCCAAGTTTTGTTGTTTTCCAACTTTTAGGCATAAAGAAAGCAAATGCGGTGTTTTCGCTTATCTCGCCATTTTATAGTCTATTTATTTAGCTTATGTGCGATCTTACTTCTTGCTGGCTGTGTTCAGTCTAGGGGCGGTTTTGTGTCTAAAAATCATGTCGTGTTGGCTGAACAAAACCCGAATACTCACTTTGAACAAGAAGTGATGATCGTGCGATTAAGCCAAGTACTACTGGTTGGAAAAATGAGTAATGAAGAACGTGCATCGCTACATTTTGAACGTGGCGTACTCTATGATTCTCTTGGATTATGGGGACTTGCTCGTTATGATCTTACTCAAGCCCTTGCATTACAGCCGAAAATGGCATCTGTGTACAATTACTTAGGGCTTTATTTATTGCTTGAAGAAGATTACGACGGCGCATTGGATGCTTTCAATACGGTGTTTGAATTAGATTCAGGTTATGACTATACCCACCTTAATCGTGGTTTAAATTTTTATTATGTAGGGCGCTACCATCTTGCTCAGCAAGATTTCTTACAGTTCTACCA
The DNA here is from genome assembly GCF_001811665.1 of Haemophilus sp. HMSC066A11. Lineage (NCBI taxonomy): Bacteria > Pseudomonadati > Pseudomonadota > Gammaproteobacteria > Pasteurellales > Pasteurellaceae > Haemophilus > Haemophilus sp. HMSC066A11. The sequence continues at coordinate 80,044 of NZ_KV805851.1, read as the reverse complement.
AGCCGATAAAAAAGATCCCTATCGTGTCTTATGGCTATATTTGAACGAACAAAAATTAAAACCACAAGAAGCCCAAACAAACCTTGTTGAACGAGCAAAAGGGCTATCAGAGGACTTCTGGGGTACACACATCGTTCAATATTACTTAGGACACATCTCTGTAGAAGAATTACAACAACGTGCAAGTGAATTTGCCGAAAATTCACAACAATATGCTGAAATTCTCATAGAAACCTATTTTTATCTAGCAAAACAAAAACTCAATGTAGGGCTAGTAGATGAAGCAGCAGCTTTATTTAAACTAGCTATGGCAAATCAGGTTTATAACTTTGTTGAGTATCGTTTTGCTGCGTTTGAACTCATGAAATTAAAACCGGTTCAAACAGAAGACGAAAAAGAAGAGAAAAGTGCGGTAACAAAAGCGATTGTTTTCTAAAAATCAATCAAAACTCACCGCTCTTTACAGTAGAACGAATAGAAAAATTCATTCGCTCTGCTCAACTTAATAAACCGAAGGCCTCTTTGAGCTTTCCTTATTTATATTCGAGTATTTTAATGACTGACAAAATTACTTTTAATGACTTAGGCTTACCTGAGTTCATCTTAAAAGCTGTTTCTGACTTAGGTTTTGAAACACCTTCTCCAATTCAACAATCTTGTATCCCGCATTTGCTCAATGGCAATGATGTGCTAGGTATGGCACAAACAGGTAGTGGTAAAACCGCTGCCTTTGCACTGCCTTTACTCGCGCAAATTGATCCAAGTGAAAAACATCCACAAATGTTAGTGATGGCACCCACTCGCGAACTTGCTATTCAAGTTGCCGATGCGTGCGAACAATTTGTTAAATATGCACAGGGCACTCGCATTGTTACCTTATATGGTGGCCAACGTTATGACATCCAACTTCGTGCATTAAAACAAGGCGCACAAGTGATTGTGGGTACACCAGGTCGTATTCTTGATCATATTCGTCGCGGAACATTAAATCTTTCTGAACTTCGTTTTATCGTATTAGATGAAGCCGATGAAATGCTACGCATGGGTTTCATTGATGATGTAGAAACCGTCATGGCTGAATTACCAGAAAATCATCAAACTGCGTTATTCTCTGCAACAATGCCTGAACCGATCCGTCGTATTACGAAACGTTTTATGAATGATCCACAAGAAGTGAAGATCAAGGTTAATAACGAAAATGCCCCAGATATTGAGCAAAGTTGTTGGTATGTGCACGGCGTGCGTAAAAATGAAGCGCTTCTTCGTTTCTTAGAAGTGGAAGATTTTGATGCTGCGATTATTTTTGCTCGCACTAAAACAGGTACTTTAGATATTACAGAACTACTTGAAAAAAATGGTTTCCGTTCTGCCGCACTTAATGGTGATATGACACAACAATTACGCGAACAAACCCTCGATCGCTTACGTAACGGCAGTTTAGATATTGTTGTGGCAACCGATGTGGCCGCACGCGGTATTGATATTGAACGTATCAGCCTTGTGGTGAACTACGACATTCCGCTTGATGCAGAATCTTATGTACACCGAATTGGCCGTACTGGTCGTGCTGGTCGTTCTGGTCGTGCTTTATTATTTGTTGAACCTCGCGAGCGTCGTTTACTTCGTAATATTGAACACCTAATGAAAAAAGGTATCAATGAAGTAGAATTGCCAAATCATCTTGTGTTACAAGAATGCCGCCGCAAAAAATTTGTCGCCAAAATTACGAAACAACTCGAGCATCACGATTTAGAGCAATATCGTAGTTTATTAGAAGACTTATTCACAGCCGATCAGGATCAAGAAAATATTGCTGCAGCAATGTTGATGCTGCTTCAAGGCAAACAAAAACTCATTCTTCCACCTGATCCACCAATGGAAAAACGTCGTCGTGAACGTAATGATCGCGGTGATCGCCGTGAAAATCCACGTTCAGCTGAACGTCGTGGCGAATGTAAAGGCTATGGAAATCCACAACCAATGGATTTATATCGTATCGAAGTCGGTCGTGCAGATGGTGTAGAAGTTCGCCATATCGTTGGTGCGATTGCTAACGAAGGCGATATTAACAGCCGTTATATTGGTCATATTAAACTTTATGATGATTACACTACCGTTGAATTGCCACAAGGTATGCCGAAAGAATTATTGCAACAATTCGGAAAAACACGAGTATTGAATAAACAAATGCAAATGTCTTTCTTAGGTGCAGTAAAATCCGATAATTCCCGTGGCAGCGATGATTTTAACGGTAAACGTAAAGGTCGTGGTGGCGATTTCCGTGGAGAGCGCGGACGTGAACGCGGCAATGATAATCGTGGAAATCGTAAATTTAATGAAAAAAGTAACCGCACTTTTAGCGATAAACCACGCCGTGATCGTAGATCATCATTCTAAAAATAAATCGTCTGATATTTTAGATACACTTAGCCCCTTGAACCTCAAGGGGGCTTTTTATTGTCTATAGTGAAAGTTTTGGCTACAATCCCATAACTTTTTTATATAGGAAAAATCATTGAAAGGTCTTTTTTTACGTATTATTACTGCTCTAGCGTTATTATTTTGGGCTATTGATATGGTGTTCCCATGGCAATTTTTACGTCATACTGAAGAAAATCATTATACTGCAATTCAAGCTAGGGGATCACTTTATGTAGGAACAATAAATAACCAGATTTCTTATTTTATTAATAAAGATAGCGAACGAGGCTTTGAATATGAATTAGCCAAAGCATTTGCCGATACTTTAGGCGTAGAACTCGAAATGAAAATTTTCGATAATCAAGAGCAGTTATTTGATGAACTTGATAAACACAATATTGATTTAGCTGCCGCCCACCTTTTATACCATCCTCAAAATGCGGAACGTTTCCAAATAGGTCCTGCATATCATTCTGCTTCATGGCAATTAGCTTATCGAAAAAATGAAAATCGTCCTAAAAATTTAGGTAACGTAAAGAAAGATATTTATATCTCAAATAATTTAGCATTAGAAGAAACGCTAAAAGAATTACAAAAACAATATCCACAATTAATTTGGAAAAGAAATCAAGCACTTACTCAAGAAGAACTATTACTACAACTGGCTGAAGGCAAAATTCCTTACGTTATTGCAAATTCTATTGATATTGCTGCAATTCAACAAATCAAACCAGAATTAGCCATTGCCTTTGATATTACTGATGAAGCAAACGTTCACTGGTATTTACCCAATAGCCCCTACCGCGATCTACAAACGGCTTTACTCAATTTTATGAATAATGCCGAAGAAACGGGACTTTTAGATAATTTAAAAGAAAAATATTTAGGACATATTTCACAATTTGATTACGTGGATATGCGCTCTTATATGAACGCAATTGAAAATACCCTGCCACAATTCTCACCGCTCTTTGGAAAATACAAAGGTGAATTAGATTGGCGACTACTCGCAGCAGTGGCTTATCAAGAATCTCATTGGAATCCTGACGCAACATCGCCAACTGGAGTACGTGGCATAATGATGCTCACCAAAAATACCGCACAACATATGAAAATCAGTGATAGAACAGATCCTGAACAAAGTATTAAAGCTGGTTCAGAATATTTACACTGGTTGATTAGTCAGCTTCCTGAAAGCATTGAAAAGGAAGAAAGAATTTGGTTTGCCTTAGTTGCCTATAACATAGGACTCGGTCACTTAATTGATTCACGCCGTTTAACTCAAAATCTTGGAGGAAATCCAGATAATTGGCTCGATGTGAAAAAAAATCTGCCTTTATTAGCAGAAAAACGCTATTATTCCCAACTGAAATACGGCTATGCGCGAGGCTATGAAGCCCATCAATATGTAGAAAATATTCGCCGCTATATGAATAGCATAGTGAATTATCATCGAGTCCAAGAAAATCAAACAACGAATGATAATGCCAACAACGAAAGTGCGGTTAAAAATTTAGAAGAAATAAAAGAAAATGAGGATTAATAAAATGTTAAAACGCAAAACTTTTCTTAAAAAGAAAGCTAATTTACAACAAAGTTCTTTATCACGTAATCTACGTTTAAGACGTTTAAAACACCGCAAACAACAACAATTTTCGAGACATTCATTACAATTTGTCGTACAAGAAATTTGTTGCTAAGTAATCTATTTTTCTTATCAAAATAAAGAAAAAATAACCGCACTTTTTTATGTAATTTATATCATTAAAGTGCGATCTTTGTTTTACAATAATCGTAAAATATAGTGTGAAATTTTATAGATTAATCAATATTTTATTCTGATTTTATCCCTAAGTTTCCAATTTTCACACCGACTAGACCAATCGAGACGGGATCAAAATAATCCCCTAAAAATTTGAACAATTCATTTAACTCTGTAAAAGAACGCTGCATTTTTATTTGATCCTCCACTTTACGCACAAATTCATAGCGTATGTTATTTTCTTCAAAATAAGCTGTTAGAGTTAAATAAATCGTTTCAAAGAAATGGCTTTTTGCCCCCTCCTCTCCGGGATCACTAATACGCACATTCCACGTATTATTAAGTAGAATTTGAGGCTGTTTTGACATATTTTACTCCTTATTATTTTAACCTAAGAAAAACCCGATTATAAAGTTTCTGTAATCAAAAAATTTATAATCGGGCTTTTCAAACATTTTCCCTGGGTGTTTCGCCTTACGTTGGTAACTGCCTTTCCCTTTACGTTTTTTCTCAACACGCTGACGAAATAATTTATCGCCTAGCAATGCCATCACTGCATTATCTTTTATCACGCCTCGAGTGTGCAAATAAACGGTTTCATTTTCAACCGCACTTTTTTGTTTCTTTCTCATAAATTTTCCTTAAAAAAGCCGCGGAAGGATTTCCACGGCTGGTGCATTATACATGCAAACGTTTAAATTACAAAATCTCAAGTACAGTTTCTGGCGGACGCCCGATTTTAGCTTTATCGCCATTAATAACAATTGGGCGTTCAATAAGTGCTGAATGTTCACTTATCGCTTTAAATAATTCTGCTTGAGAAAGATCTAAATTATCTAAATTTAAGCTTTTATATAGTTCATCTTTCGTGCGCATCATTTGGCGAACATCATCAATTCCTAATTTTTTGGCAATGCTTTGTAATTCATTAACGGAATACTGCTTTTGCAAATACAGTTCAATAATCGGCTGAATACCTTTATTTTCTAATAATGCTAGCGTTTCACGGCTTTTTGAGCAATGTGGGTTGTGATAAATAATAACAGACATAGGATTTCCTCTTAGTAGCTATAAACACTGTAAATTTTAACTTATAATGGCAAAAAAATACTTATAGGAAAAGAAATTATGCTAGAAATGTTAAAAAGCTGGTACTCACGCCGTTTAAGTGATCCACAAGCAATGGGACTATTAGCTATATTATTATTTGGCTTTATCTCCATTTATTTTTTTGGAGATTTAATTGCGCCTTTGTTGATTGCTCTAGTACTATCCTATTTACTTGAAATACCAATCAATTTTTTAAATCAATATTTAAAATGCCCAAGAATGTTAGCGACAATTCTTATTTTCGGTAGTTTTATTGGTCTAGCAGCAGTTTTCTTTTTGGTATTGGTGCCAATGTTGTGGAATCAAACTATTTCCTTATTAAGTGATTTGCCCGCTATGTTTAATAAATCTAATGAATGGCTACTCAATTTACCCAAAAATTATCCTGAACTTATTGATTATTCAATGGTTGATTCTATTTTCAATTCTGTGCGAGAAAAAATCCTTGGTTTTGGCGAATCTGCTGTAAAACTTTCTTTAGCCTCTATTATGAACTTGGTTTCTTTAGGGATTTATGCCTTTTTAGTGCCATTAATGATGTTTTTTATGTTGAAGGATAAATCAGAACTTTTACAAGGCGTTAGCCGTTTCTTACCGAAAAATAGAAACTTAGCTTTCAAAGTATGGAAAGAAATGCAACAGCAAATTTCTAATTACATTCACGGAAAATTATTAGAAATACTGATTGTCACTTTAATCACTTATATTATTTTCTTAATTTTCGGGCTAAATTATCCGCTCTTATTGGCTTTTGCGGTGGGTCTTTCAGTTCTCGTCCCTTATATTGGCGCAGTTATTGTCACGATTCCTGTTGCATTGGTTGCTTTATTCCAGTTTGGAATCAGCCCAACATTTTGGTACATCATTATTGCTTTTGCTGTAAGCCAACTTTTAGATGGAAATCTCCTTGTGCCTTATTTATTTTCTGAAGCCGTCAATTTACATCCACTAATTATTATCATTTCAGTATTAATTTTTGGCGGTTTATGGGGATTTTGGGGTGTATTCTTTGCCATTCCTTTAGCCACTTTAGTAAAGGCCGTAATAAATGCCTTACCTCAAGATTAAATAATCTTTGAATTTTAAGTACTTTATTTAATTAGAGATTTATATAAATAAAAAATAGTTAATCGTAAATTTTCGATTAACTATTTTTTTTAATTTATTCTAAAAGTAAATTAACTAAGGTAATTCATCAATTTCTTTATCTACTTTAGGCGGGATCATATGTTCACGACGTAAACCAACATCGTATGCAATGGCGATGGCAACAAAAATCGAGGAATAAGTACCAAATCCAATACCTACGAGTAAAGCAAGTGAAAAGTTATGAATGGAAGGACCACCAAAGAAGAACAATGCCATCACGACAACTAATGTAGTAACCGAAGTAATGATAGTTCTTGATAAAGTTTGCGTTAAAGAAATATCAATAATATCAATCGTATCCAATCGTCTAATTTTTCGGAAATTTTCACGAACTCGGTCAAATACCACAATACTATCGTTGATGGAGTAACCCACCACAGATAAAATCGCTGCGACAAAAGTAAGATCAATTTCAATTTGTAATGCAGAGAATACCCCTAGCGTAATAATGACGTCGTGCGCAAGAGAAGCGATACTGCCAAAGCCTAAACGCCATTCAAAACGTGACCCCACATAAATAAGCACCATTGCTAATGTCGCTAAAGTCGCATATACCGCACCTTGTGCTAATTCTTCACCAACATTTGGGCCAACGAACTCAATACTGCGAATTTGAATGTCTTTATCTACATTCTGTAGCATACTTTTGACGTGTTCACCAATGGTAGAATCATTATTACTTGCAGGTAAACGAATCATCACATCCTGAACCGATCCTGTGGTTTGAACAACTGGACTTTCAATTCCATTTTCGTGAAGTTTACTACGAATTTGTTCAAGGTTAGCGGACTGCGAGAAGTGAGTATCAAATACCACTCCACCAGTAAAATCTAAGCCCCAGTTAAATCCTTTGGTAATAATAAAAAATAGAGAAATTACCATTAAAAGTGCGGATAATATATAACCCCATTTACGCACTTTCATAAATTCAGTCAATGGGAACGGGAGCTTTATCCCATTGATTTCACGGATAAAATGTCCGTCTTTATCTTTTGTAAAAAGTTTCATCATTTCCCGCCTAAATTAATAATTTTTTAAGTTGTTTGCCGCCGTAAAGGGCATTAACTAATGCGCGAGTTCCAGTAATCGCGGTAAACATAGAAATCGCAACACCAAGTGAAAGCGTAATCGCAAAACCTTGAATTGGGCCTGTTCCTACCGCGTATAGAATAATTGCGGTTAAGATTGTGGTTAAGTTAGCATCAAAAATAGAAGTAAATGCACCGTTATAACCTTCATTAATGGCTTGCTGAATTGAACGACCATTACGAATTTCTTCTTTAATACGTTCAAAAATCAATACATTCGCATCTACTGACATACCTAAAGTTAAAACGATACCCGCAATACCCGGCATTGAAAGTGTCGCGCCGGGTAAAATAGACATTAATCCCACAAGTAATACGATATTAATAACAAGTGCAAAACTTGCAATCACACCAAACATTTTGTAGTAAAACAACATAAAGGCAATAACAGCAACTAATCCCCAAAGACTCGCATTAATCCCTTGCTCTACGTTTTGTGCACCTAATGATGGGCCAATTGTGCGTTCTTCAACAATTTGAATTGGTGCAATTAATGCGCCAGATTTCAACAAGGTAGAAAGATTATGTGCTTCGGCAATACTATCAACACCAGTAATTTGGAAATTAGAACCAAAACGACCTTGAATTGTTGCAACATTAATAACTTCTTCATGCTTTTCTAAAATGGTTTTGCCATTTTCATCTTTTTTGCCATTATCTTTATATTCAACATAAAGCGTTGCCATTGGTTTTTTGTAATATTTTTTAGTGGTCTGAGACATAATCTCGCCACCTTCGCTATCCAAGGTTACACTCACTTGCGGCGTGCTTGAATGCTGATCTAAACCAGAGCTTGAATTAATAATATGCTCCCCACCTAATACGGCACGTTTAAATAGCGCAACAGGATGCCCTTGGCGATCATATTTAACTTCCGAATCAGCTGGTAACATATTACGAGAAATAGCATCAGCTGTAACATTTTGATTTACGATACGAAACTCAAGTGTTGCCGTTGCCCCTAAAATTTCTTTTGCGCGTGCAGTGTCTTGAACACCTGGTAATTCAATCACAATACGTTCAGCACCTTGACGTTGAATTACCGCTTCTGCAACACCTAATTCAGCAACACGTTTACGTAAAATCGTTAAGTTTTGCTCAATGGCTAAGTCGCGTGCTTCATTTAATGCTGCAGTAGATAGCCCTAAATTAATACTATCAGCATCAGGCTCAGTAATGTCTAATGTTGGATGTAATTGTCGAATAATTCGCTCAGCTTTAGCACGCTGGCTCACATTAGCTAAGGTTATCAACGTACCAAAATGCTCAGTATTTTTAATTGCCGTATATTGAATTTTTTCTTTGCGAAGTTCGCCACGCAAACTGTCTTGTAATTGCTCTTGGCGTTTTACAAGTGCGGCATTCATATCGACTTCCATCAAAAAACGAACCCCACCGCGTAAGTCTAATCCCCATTTCATAGGATTCGCACCAAACATACTTAACCAAGCTGGAGTGGCTGGAGCAAGATTTAATGCGGTGGTGTAATTATTGCCAAGACGTTCAGCAATTTTATCTTTAGCAAGAAGTTGATCATCGGTATTAGTAAAACGAGCTAGAATTGAGCCATTCTCAAGCACGATAGATTTGGTTGGAAGATTATTGGTTTTAAGCACATCTTGAACTTGTCCAAGCACGCTAGTATTTGCTTCTTGACCGCGCGTACCGGAAATTTGCACCGCAGGATCTTCACCATAAATATTTGGAAGAGAATATAAAATCCCGATGGCCACAATAAAAATAACCATCAAATTCTTCCATAATGGATAACGGTTTAACATAGTTTTCCTTTTCTTTTCTAACGCACAGAGCCACAATGCGTGGCTCTGGAAAATAATTTAACGTTACTCTTAAAGTGATTTTAATGAACCTTTAGGAAGAACGCTCACAATGTAGTTACGATTAATCGTAATTTCTGTCGTGTCGTTTAACGCAATCACGATGCTATCGCTACCTTCGGTTACTTTAGTAATTTTGCCGATTAAACCACCAGCAGTTAAAACTTCAGTACCTTTTGCAAGCTCAGACATCAATTTTTTGTGTTCTTTATTGCGTTTAGCTTGCGGGCGATAAATCATAAAGTAGAAAATTAAACCAAAGATCACGAAAATAAATAGCGTGGACATTGGGCTTTGTGCTTCCATTGTGTTTTCCTTATTAATTTAAGTTAAAAATTTTGCGTAAAATACCATAAATTGCTTCATTGGGAAAGGCGAACTAAGCCCAATATCCTACGTTATGGCGATTAATTTTATTTTTTCAAGATAACGATAAATTCTTTTTCCGAAGCGTAATATTGCTCGACTAAAGCAACAGAATTTTCTTCGGCAAAAATAGAAAAATTTTCCACCGCACTTTCAAGGTTTAAGATCAACATTAGCTCATCATTTTTATTCAAATTTTTTAAGGCTTTTTTGGCACTTAAAAGAGGAATGGGGCATCGAAGTGCGGTTAAATTGAGCTGATATTTCATTCTTTAACTTGACGACGAGCACTCATGCGCTTGCCCATTTCAGTCAAAATATCCGCACTTAAGCATTCACGCCCCATTTCAAATAACGGCTCTTCTAACGCAATATGACGATCATAACCTTGAATAAAGCGTTCAATTAAATATTCATCAATATTTTGACGTTGTTCAGAAATAAGCTCTTCTAACTGCACAGATAATGCATTCCAATTTTCATGCAAATATTCGTGCTGTTTTTCTAATTCATCAATGGAAGTTTGTGCTTGCGGAGCCACTTTGACTAATTGAGGGAAAAAATCTGATTCTTCATCATCGTGATGTAACGGTGCGGCACGATTGAAATAAGTTAAAATTTGCTCAACATCATTTAACACAGCCTGAGTATAGCCGTGTTTTTCTAGATAATCAGGCAAAATGCTTAACTGACGACAAAAACGTTTTACCTTGCTATGGCAGGCATAAAGCATTTCAATAGGTTCATTCCATGTGGCGAATTGTTGAGGTTCAAGAATTTGCATAAGATTTCCTTTGTTAAAAAGTGCGGTCAAAAAACGTTTTATTTTTCTACCGCACTTTCATCAATTATGATTTATCCGCTAATTGTAATGGCGGAACAGGTTTGCCCATGCGAGCATAGAATTCCACCACAAAATCATCAAAACGATCATCTTCAATCGCTTGACGAATTTCCGCCATTAAACGTTGATAATAGCGTAAATTGTGAATGGTATTTAAGCGTGCACCTAAAATTTCACCGCATTTATCTAAATGATATAAATACGCTTTGGTGTAGTTTTTACAGGTGTAGCAATCACATTCAGGATCTAACGGGCTGGTATCATCACGATATTTTGCATTACGGATTTTGACAATGCCGTCTGTCACAAATAAATGGCCATTACGTGCGTTACGGGTTGGCATTACGCAGTCAAACATATCAATGCCACGACGCCCCCCTTCCACTAAATCTTCTGGTTTACCCACGCCCATTAAATAACGTGGTTTGTCAGCTGGGATTTGTGGGCAGATGTATTCTAAAATGCGGTGCATATCTTCTTTTGGTTCGCCTACCGCTAAACCGCCCACCGCATAACCGTCAAAGCCAATATTGACTAAGCCTTCTAATGATACTTTGCGTAATTCTTCAAATACGCCGCCTTGGATAATACCGAATAACGCATTTTTATTGCCTAATTCATCAAAGCTATCGCGGCTGCGTTTTGCCCAACGAAGTGACATTTCCATAGATTTTTTCGCATAATCGAAAGTCGCTGGGTAAGGCGTACATTCATCAAAAATCATGACGATATCAGAACCCAAATCATATTGAATTTCCATGGATTTTTCAGGCGAAAGGAAGATCCGCTCACCATTAATTGGGTTTTGGAATTTTACGCCTTCTTCGGTAATTTTACGTAATTTACCTAAACTGAATACTTGGAAACCGCCACTGTCAGTCAAAATCGGACGATGCCATTGCATAAAGTCGTGCAAATCACCGTGTTTACGCATGACTTCTTGTCCTGGTCGAAGCCATAAATGGAACGTGTTACCCAGTAAAATTTCTGCACCTGTCGCACGCACTTCTTCTGGCGTCATGCCTTTTACCGTGCCATAAGTACCCACTGGCATAAATGCAGGGGTTTCTACACTGAACGTGCCCTGTGGACGTTCAAATACCAAGCGACCACGACGAGCATTGCCGCTTGTTTTATCTAATTCATACTTCATTTTTGCTCCAACGAATAAACAGTTCGAAGATTTTTTAAACAAAAAAGCCTGTTAAAAAATACAGGCTTTGTGATATCATATTTTCAATGCTCTTTGAGCAGAGGCGGATCTACTAAGATAGTCCGCCAGTTGCCGCTGTCGGGCTATTTCGTAGATCCTGAGTTTGTTAATCATACTAAGGATAAAAATATGACTAAATTTATGATTAAGTTGGTCATCATTATTCTACTTTGCCTGTTATTGAAAAGTAGCACTGGCTATTAGTAGTTGATGCCGACAAGAGATGGTTACCGCCATCTCTTGTTCTTTATTGTAGGTGCTGACTAATTACAAGTCAAACAACTTATTCCAATCCTCTCACATTAGAATTTTTATTAATAAACATCGCATCGCCATAACTAAAGAAACGATATTTTTCTTTTACTGCATGCTTATATGCATTCATGGTATTTTTATAACCAGCAAAAGCTGAAACTAACATAATCAAAGTGCTTTCAGGTAAGTGGAAATTAGTAATTAAGCAATCCACCACTCGGAATTTTTTCCCTGGATAAATAAAAATAGAGGTATCAGAAAAATAAGGCTCAATTAAATCTGGATTGCCAAATTCTTCCGCAGAAAGTGCCGCACTTTCAATAGAACGAACAGAAGTAGTTCCCACTGCAATTACACGTTTGCCCGCTTTTTTTGTTGCGATAATCGCATTACAGACTTCTTGAGAAACTTCCACATACTCCGCATGCATTACGTGATCTTCAATATTTTCCACACGAACAGGCTGGAATGTTCCTGCGCCTACATGTAATGTAACAAATTCAAAATTCACACCCTTTGCTTTGAGTTTTTCAAGTAAATTTTCATCAAAATGTAAGCCTGCTGTTGGTGCTGCTACCGCACCTGGTACTTTACTATAAACCGTTTGATAACATTCTTGATCGGCTTCTTCATCTGGGCGGTCAATATAAGGCGGCAATGGCATATGCCCAATGGTTTGCAACACATCTAAAAGAGCGGTTGATTTATCACTTAATTCCACTTCAAACAATGCACCATGACGCGCTTTCATTACCGCTTTAATGCCATTATTTTCGCCTAATTTATCTTCCCCTAAAAATAATTCAGCCCCTTCTTTAGGGGATTTCGATGAACGAATATGCGCTAAGAAACGATGTTCATCTAACATCCGTTCAACTAAAACTTCAATTTTCCCACCGCTGGCTTTACGCCCAAACATTCTTGCAGGAATAACGCGTGTATTATTAAAAATCAACAAATCGCCTTCATCAATTAAATCTAATACATCAGAAAAAGTGCGGTGAAAAATTTCTCCGTTTTCGCCATTTAACTGTAATAAACGACAAGAAACACGATCAGTTTTAGGATAACGAGCAATTAATTCATCGGGTAAATCAAAGTTAAAGTCTGAAACACGCATAACAAAATTTAGGTTAAATAAAATAGGCGGTAAGTCTAGTTTGAATTGAAAATGATCTCAAGAAAAAATCTCCCCTCGGGGAAGATAAAATAACCAGCAATTATGCTGGTCATTTGGGATTAATTATAAATTTGCTTTTTTAGTTGCTTTTACGTTTACATCACAATTTTTAACGATGATGTTATCGCTAGATTTACCTTTTTGAATTAAATTTACAGGCACAACAGAATCAAATTTATCTAACGTTAAGCCACTATCTACATTCCAAACATAATCCCCAGAAACGAAACTTGTAAAGTCATTTTGTGATTTATCACGAGTAAAATCTTTCGCAATAATGCCATCGCCCACACTTACCATTGCAGCAACTGGTTCTTGGTTTTCAAATTGATACACAGCAGTCACCGTTTGTTTATTGCAGGAATATACAACTGTTTTATCAGTGATTGTTGGAAGTGTTTGCATTTCAGCTATTTGCGCAGATGATTTTGTCATTTCAGGTGCATCCTTTGCACAAGCAGATAATACGACTGCAGCAGCAAATGCTGGTAAAAGTTTAGTTAAATTCATTATTAAATCCTCTTAATTAATCCCCTATATGGGGTGCTACTTAGATGCTCTTAATTAAATAAAGTTCCATTATTGAAATAAAAAAGGTGGGATCTGCCCCACCTTGTTTATCAATAAACGATACAATTATGTTGATTTTTACCAACGATACCCCAATTTCACGCCCACATTTTGCTGTTTGCCGAGTTGCGAACCTTGAGATTTAGAAATAAAAGCAGAAAGTTGGAAATGTAAAATTTCTGCCTTTAATCCCACTTCTTTTTGCCAATAACGCCCAAATGATTGTTGCAACATCGTGCTATTTACAGTGGTTTGTACGTTAGCGTTTGAAACATCAACATAATTGACGAAGAAATAAGGCTTAACGCTGATATTATCTGTCGGGGTAAATGTATAATCAACTCGAATGCCAGCATTATAGCGATTAAATGCAAGGCTCGGTGTTTGCACTTTCACTTCTTCAGATTGATAATTTTCACGTTCAATAAAATATCGATTAACACCCAAATAAGGCTGAATACCCAATTGCCCTAAACGGAACTGATAACTTGCATTCACACCATAATTTATCGCTTTTCGATGAATTTTTCGGCTTTGTTCTTCAGCCATTTTACTCGCACTAATTCCCGAGCCCACGTTTACACCAAATTGTAAATCGCCCCATTGATATTGGGCAAAACCCGACATCATCGTTAATGTCGCGTGATTTTTAACCTGTTCGTCAAAGGTATTATCTGAACGGCTATGCGAGAAAACCGCCCCAATTCGTCCATTATCTAAGGCTTTTTGCACCCCAATTTGACGCAAGTTCGTTTTCTGCTGATAAGCACGGAACGCATCAGAATCATAGCGTCTTTTATCCTGTGCGATATTTGTCCACACGGCAGATTGTGCTTGATCTACAAAAAGACGATCCAATTCATCTTGAACGGAAAACATACTATTTACTGTTGCAGACAACTCCGATAACGCACTATTTGAGTAACGGCTGATCAATTCTTTTTGTTTGCCTTGTTCCTCTTGATCTTGAGGTTCTTTTTTCACTTGCGGTTGGGCATTAATAACCTCAAGTTTGACTTCGAATACCTTTAACTGGCTTAGATCAAACGGGGTATCAGAAAACGCTGCACTCAATGCTCTTTTTGACCGCGCTTTTTTTGTTTTTGCCTTACTTTTTTGTGTTTTAGCATTCGGTTCAGCTTGTTTGGCTTCTAATGCGTTTAACAGGCTTTGAGCAGACGGGGGATCAGACAACACCGCTCTTCTTGACCGCACTCTTGCCTGACTTGTTTGTGTTTCAGCAGTCTGTTCAACTTGTTTGGCTTCTAATGTTCGTTCTGCTTGCTCTGCTCTTACTAAATCATTGTGCAATTCCTGCTCTTTTATTGGGTTATGCAAGCGGAATTCGCCATTATTCTTCACTAATTCATAACGTAATGCTCCTGCATCAACGTGGTCATTTTCTAAAGTAAATTTGAGTTTGTCTGATAACGGTTTATTATCTTTGCTTTCAACCAAAGTTAATTGCTCAAGGGCTTCGGGTTCTTTGCCTGTGTTGCGAACAGATAATGTGTAATCGCCCTCAGCGTCATTGGATAATTTTAATTTATCGCTTTTATAGCCAAATAAAGATGAAGTAAATTGGAATGTGCCTTTCCCCCTCAATTTACCATTTACTGTCAATGTGTTGAAACGATGTTCTGCCGATGTTGGCGTTGTTTCCGTCTCTAATGAACGGCGGTGACGTGGTGCATTATTTGAGCTAGCTGAATAAGCTGAATTTAACGTAACAGTACTATTATTTAGCGTTAAATTCTGCAATGTAGTATCGCTAGGCATTGTCCAAGTCGCATTTTCCAACGTCACTGTTGTGTCTTTGTCGCCCTGAATTTGGTGCGAAAAATGGCTGTTTTTTAAATAAAATTGAGCAGAATCCGTTAAATTCACATTGCCCATTAAAGTGGCATTATTTACCGTTGCATTTGCGTGATTTGAAAGTTTGATATTGCCTATTTGGGTGGCATTGTTACTCAATGTAAATTGGCTGTGATTTATTAAAGTGACATTGCCATTAAGTTTTGCTAAACCATGAATATTCGCTGTTGCATTATCAGTTAAATTAATAGAGCCATTGATTTGTGTTATAGGTATAGAAGCAATAACAGCGTTATTGTTCAAATCTACTGTTTTACAAGTCGTTAATCCTGTCCAATCTGAACGCGTGCAAATGGTATTTTTCTGATTTGGCACAACACCAAATGTGGCATTTGCATTATTGCTGACTGTCCAATTTCCCTCAATTGAAGAAACATTGCGAGAAACCACCGCACTTCCGCCTTTAATTTGGAAGTTTTCAGCTTTAAATGTGCGGTTGATCCAATCGTAATCCCACACAATTTCGCCTTGTGGGATACCTTCCATTTCTGACCAACGTTTGTCTAAATGATTGTAGGCGTGGGGTGTCGGTCTACCACTGAAAAATAGTTTACCTTTTGTTTGGGTAATATCGCCTTTTAAGTTTGTGCCGCCTGAAAGTAGCAAAGTACGATCTTCTGCAGTGGGTTGATAAATAAGGTTTAATCGTCCATTGTGTTTATTTTCATCTGTTTCGCCAAACCAACCGTTAAATGCAATATCTCGCTTATTAGTTAATTGTTTTAAATTATCATTTATGGTGTCATAACCTGTAATAGTAATATTAGCGACTTGAGTTGTATTATGGTTCACAATCATCGCCCCCTCGTCCGTATTTTGGATACGTTTAAAGGTTAATGAATGCCCATTAAGATCTAAGCGACCACCACGGAAACCAAAATAAATGTTATTCGGATCCACTTGATTTTCGCTATTCAGTTTAACCGTTGCTCTCCCGCTAACGATCCCAACTTCTTTAAAGGCTTGTTTTTGACCTGATTCATCTGCTTGTTGATCTAACACAACCAAACCGTTACCGACACTCAGGCTTCCTAAGTTTTTCCCTTTACCATTAACAAGTAAGGTTCCCAGCCCAATTTTGGATAAGCGATCGCCTTCTGGATTATGCACTTGCCATTCAACTGTACTTTCTTCTCCAACAGAGATGCCTGCACCTTGCCAAGTTACGTTGTTATCACTTGGTTTAACGACAAAATCACCTTCAAAATACAATCCACCAGCACCTTGATTTATATTATTTTCGATTGTTAAAGTTCCTTTTCCTTGGTCGCCAAGGTAAATATTTTTTCCATATTCCATTCTTGGTTGGTAAATATTATAGCCTGCTGCTGCTTTAACACGTTCTTTAGCGGTTTGATTTAACGATGGATTAAATAACTTCACAGTTCCTACTTCTGATTTTGCTTTAGAGCCATCTTTACTAGGTCTAGTTAAAGTTAATTTACCTGTACCATCATTATTTGATACAAAGGAATAATGTCCATTTATTGGGGGAATATAGCGTTGAAAAACACTAGGGGCATCAACCGCAAGAACTTCATTATAAAACCATTCTTCACGTATTAACTGAAACCCATTACCTCTTCCGAAAAAAGGATGCCCAGTTTGTAATACAGCATTTATAAGCCATTGTTTCTTCTTCGCATCATAAATAAACATTGGCGAACCGCTATCGCCTTTAGAACCACCCGTTGGTAATGGACCATAATGATTAGGGCTAACTACATTACCACTAAGATTGACTGTACCATTACCATTTCCACTCTGAGTATGGGTATTTCCTGCAGTAAGATAACGATATGCACCTGAGACATAATATGAACTATGTACATTCGTTTCTTCATCTTTATCTGTACGCCAATACTGACGTCCTGAGCCTATACGTACACGCTCAGGATAGTTCTCTCTATCAGCATATACTTTTCCATCCATATTTGTTGTCATACCCACAGGTTCAGCTTCAGTTACAAATTTATGTAAACGAGGCATATGATAATCTCCATCATAAGGATGCTCTTTCTCCCAAGCCTGATAATTATTTCTTTTTACAATTTGATAAGTAAAACGATGCTGATCGGGATTTGGACCTTCTGCTCCAAAATCAACGCTATTATATCCACCGTTATGTGCCACACTCACTATATATTGATCGCCTACTAATGCCGCCACGCCGTTACGCGACACCACGGAAAAATCAATCATAGGTGCTTTTGTCATTGATGTGCCAACTAATTGCCCTTCTTTGTTATAAACCTCAATATTTTTAGCCCCAACTGAAAACTTCCCTTTATTCTCAGCAAAATCACGATAATATTGGTAGTCAATCCCAAAATAAGTATGACCTGCCCACGCTTGCGACACTATCCCTAATGAAACACAAGCGGTTAAAAAATTAAGACGAAATACAGTTTTTTTCATAATGTTTATTTAATTAAGTAATTTTTCGTATTAAAAAATACGTGGTTAAACGACTATTGAACGATAGTTGAACAATAAAAGTGCGGTGATTTTCTAAGGGATTTCAGCTAAAAAAACGAACTAAAAGGCACAAAAGAAAATAAAGCAGTAAAACTATATAGTAATTAAGCCAAAATTTCTAGGTTTTGGCTTAATACTTAGTGGGTAATCTAATCTTGCGATGGATTAATATTATATGTAATTTATACAGATAACTAAAATTAAAACAATATCACTAATAAAATAACCGCACTTTATGTGAGTTTTCTCTGAAAGTGCGGTCATTTTTTCTAAGGTTTTTCTAAAATCGGTTTAAGGAAGCGGGCGGTGTGGGAACTTTCTACTTTGGCAACTTGCTCTGGTGTACCCGTCGCAATAATTTGTCCGCCGCCACTGCCTCCCTCTGGGCCAAGATCGACAATCCAGTCTGCGGTTTTAATCACATCAAGATTGTGTTCAATGACGACGATAGTATTTCCTTGGTCGCGTAATCGATGCAGTACTTCAAGTAATTGCTTAATGTCAGCAAAATGCAAACCAGTCGTCGGTTCATCTAGAATATACAAAGTTTTACCCGTATCACGTTTAGAAAGTTCCGTTGCTAGTTTCACGCGCTGGGCTTCGCCGCCTGAAAGTGTTGTGGAAGATTGACCTAATCGAATATAGGATAATCCCACATCTATCAAGGTTTGTAATTTTCTTGCAATCATTGGAATCGCATCAAAAAACTCGCGAGCTTCTTCCACCGTCATATCTAAAACTTGATGAATCGTTTTGCCTTTATAACGAATTTCTAAGGTTTCGCGATTATAGCGTTTACCTTTACATTGGTCGCAAGGAACATAAACATCGGGTAAAAAATGCATTTCAACTTTGAGTACACCATCGCCCTGACAGGCTTCACAGCGTCCACCTCGTACGTTAAAGCTAAAACGTCCAGGATTATAGCCGCGCGCACGTGCCTCTGGCACACCTGCAAAAAGCTCGCGAATCGGGGTAAATAAGCCTGTATAAGTGGCTGGATTTGAACGTGGCGTGCGTCCAATCGGGCTTTGGTTAATATCAATAACTTTATCGAAATGTTCTAATCCCTCGATAGATTGATAAGGTGCGTAATCCGTCTTTTCCGCTCTATTTAACGCATTTTGCGCAAGTGGAAATAAAGTATCATTAATAAGTGTGGATTTTCCTGAACCAGACACACCAGTTACGCAAGTAAACAAACCAACGGGAATATCTAAATTCACATTTTTTAAGTTATTACCTGATGCGCCTTTAAGTTTGAGCCATTTTTTCTTATCAAGTGCGGTGCGTTTTTTCGGGATTTCGATTTTATCTGCGCCCGATAAAAATTTTCCCGTGATGGAATTTGGATTGAGCATAATTTCATCGGCATTTCCTTGCGCAATAACTTGTCCGCCATGCACGCCCGCACCAGGCCCAATATCAATAATATGGTCAGCTGCACGAATCGCGTCTTCATCGTGCTCCACAACAATTACCGTATTACCAAGATTACGCAGATGAATTAACGTGTTAAGTAAGCGTTCATTATCACGTTGGTGCAAGCCAATTGAAGGTTCATCTAATACGTACATTACACCAACAAGCCCCGCACCAATTTGACTCGCAAGGCGAATACGTTGTGCTTCACCACCTGAAAGAGTTTCAGCTGAACGAGAAAGAGAAAGATAATTCAAACCAACATTGACTAAAAACTGCAAACGCTCGCAGATTTCTTTAAGAATTTTTTCCGCAATTTGCGCTTTTTGACCAGTGAGAGAAAGTGCGGTAAAAAATTCGAGGGTTTCGCCAATGCTTTTTTCCGCAATTATCGGCAAATTGGTTTTTCCAATATACACATTACGCGCTTCGGGTCTCAAACGAGATCCACCACAATCTATACAAGGTCGATTGCTAATATTTTTCGCTAATTCTTCACGCACCGACATTGATTCCGTTTCTTTATATCGGCGAGCCATATTATTCAAAATCCCTTCAAAAGGGTGCTTGCGAATAACCACATCGCCACGATCATTCATATATTGGAATTCAATTTCCTCTTTGCCTGAGCCATGCATAATGATGTGTTGAATTTTCTTTGGCAAAGATTCATAAGGGGCTTCAACATCAAAATCATAATGTTTCGCCAATGAGGTGAGCATTTGATAATAATAGAAATTACGACGATCCCAACCTTTTACCGCACCACCAGCAAGAGAAATAGTCGGATTTTGCACCACACGATCTTCATCAAAATATTGCTGCACACCCAAGCCATCACAAGTTGGGCAAGCACCTGCAGGATTGTTAAAGGAAAATAAACGAGGCTCTAATTCTGGCACAGAATAACCACAATGCGGACAAGCAAAATTTGCCGAAAAAACTAATTCTTCTGCTTTCGGATTATCCATATCTGCCACAATCGCAGTGCCACCTGAAAGCTCTAATGCGGTTTCAAAAGATTCGGCTAAACGTGTTGCTAAATCTGACCGCACTTTAAAACGATCAACCACTACTTCAATAGTATGTTTTTTCTGTAAGGCTAATTTTGGCGGATCAGATAAATCGCAAATTTCGCCATCAATACGCGCACGAATATAACCTTGCGCAGCAATATTTTCTAAAATCTTGAGATGTTCGCCTTTGCGATTTTTGACAACTGGCGCAAGTAACATCATCTTACTGTCTTCAGGTAAACTTAATACTTTATCCACCATTTGACTAATTGTTTGTGCCGTTAATGGAACATTATGATCGGGACAACGCGGCTCCCCTACTCGTGCAAACAATAAACGTAAATAATCGTAAATTTCCGTAATTGTTCCCACTGTAGAACGTGGATTGTGTGAGGTAGATTTTTGTTCAATGGAAATTGCAGGGGAAAGTCCCTCAATAGAATCCACATCAGGCTTTTCCATTAAAGACAAAAATTGACGTGCATACGCCGAAAGAGATTCAACATAGCGGCGTTGCCCTTCCGCATAAAGTGTATCAAAGGCTAAAGAGGATTTTCCCGAACCTGAAAGCCCAGTAATCACCACAAGTTTATTGCGTGGAATAGTTAAATTAATATTTTTCAGGTTATGGGTTCTAGCCCCGCGAATATCGATATTTTCCATAAAATAACTCAAAAGTATGAAATAAATGTAAATTTTGCGATCATTATCGCATATTTTAATATCTGTGCAAATATCCAGTTAAAATATATAGATCTTTTAAAAAATTTCAGGCAAAATAACCGCACTTTTTTAGATAAAAAATGAGGTTTTTTTATGGCTGGAATTAATAAAGTCATTATTGTAGGTCATTTAGGTAATGATCCTGAAATTCGTACTATGCCAAACGGCGATGCCGTTGCAAATATCAGCGTAGCAACCAGTGAAAGCTGGAACGACCGTAATACTGGCGAACGCCGTGAAGTAACAGAATGGCACCGCATTGTATTCTATCGTCGTCAAGCAGAGATTTGCGGCGAATATTTACGCAAAGGCTCTCAAGTATATGTGGAAGGGCGTTTAAAAACGCGTAAATGGCAAGATCAAAACGGTCAAGATCGTTACACCACAGAAATTCAAGGCGATGTAATGCAAATGCTTGGTGGACGTAATCAAAACGCAGGTGGTTCTGGTAATGATATGGGCGGTGCGCCACAATCTTCTTACCAAGCTCGTCAAACTAACAATGGTAATAGTTATCAATCATCTCGCCCAGCTCCACAACAATCTGCACCACAGGCTGAACCACCAATGGATGGATTTGATGACGATATTCCGTTCTGAAATCCATATACATAAATTATGTAAAAATACATCATAGAAACCAGAGAGAAGCCTTATAAAATAAGACTTCTCTTTTTTTTACATTAATTTTGACACAACATCTTTAATTTGATAGTATTTATATATGATATTTTTGTAAATTAAATGATTATGCATAGATTAGAAACAGTCCTTTTTTCAAATGGAGAACGTTTTCCTATATTGGTTAATGTTAAAACTGGTATTCCTGATTTTTATTCAACCTTATGGGTAACTGTAGAACTACGTAATCAATCCGCAGTAAACACAATTAGAAATAAGCTGGGAACTATACAGTGGGTAATGAATTGGGAAAAACAGAATAATCTTGTTATTAGCGATCTAATTCATAACAAAGCACTCTTAACAGAAAACCAATTAGAATCTCTTATCCAACATATGAGAATAAATGTAAAAAAGCGAAAGAATGTAATCAATACAAAAAAAAGTGTGTTAATGAAAGGTAGGACTCAATTTATTGATATTTATTCTGCCGTATCTCTTAGTCATCAATATAATAGACTAACAACGCTTTCAGAATACATATTATTTCTATCTAAAGTAATTAATGTATCTAATGAATATATTGAAAAATTGACGAAACTAATTACGTTAATTAAAGAGTCAAGACCTAAAAATCATAAAACATTATCTATCAAACCAGAAAGTGAACTACCTGATGGATTGTTAGATGAGTTTATGTCTATTGCGAACTTTTCTAATCCTAATAATCCATTTCAAGATATTGGAATTAGAAAAAGAAACCATTTGATGTTTATCTTATTAAAGGAATTAGGGATTAGAAGAGGAGAGCTATTATCAATTCAAATCCCATTTATTGATATAGGAACAGCTAAATCCTCAATTACAATTAGACGAACGCATGATGATAAATTTGACACAAGGAAGAAGCAAGCTGTAAGTAAAACGAAAGAAAGGCGACTTCCTATTTCACAAAATATAGCTCAACTTATCAATGACTATATTATGAACTATCGCTCTAAGATTCCTAACGCTAATAAACATCCATATTTATTTGTAACCCATCGAAAAGGAAAAACGCAAGGAAACCCAATTAGTACCAGTTCTTTTGATAATGTTATTGTACCAACGATGAAAAAGATAGATTCTAAATTTTCTATTATTCATCCACATATTTTTCGTCATGAATGGAACTTAGATTTTTCACGAAAGGTGGATAAAAATAATCAAAATGTAAATCATGATTCTTCTCATAAAGATTTTATTTCTCCTGAAAAAGAAGCAAAGATGAGACAACATCTTATGGGGCATACATCCGAGAAATCAGGAAATATTTATAATCAACGTTATATAAGAGAAAAAGCTAACAAGATATTATTAGATCTTCAGATTCAGTTTCAAAAAAAGGTTGATAATTATGAATCAGAATAAACGTCTTAGACAGTCAAGAGATGGGTATGTATTTGATGAAAATGAAAACTCTTGGCATATAAGTAAAGACAAAACCATTAACTTTTCTCAACCCATATTAAATATAAATAAAAAAACATTAGATGGGTTTAGAAAAACATTAGCAATATATGCCGAAAAATACTCAAGTTATCACGTATATCACATGTATCAACAATTTCAACGATTAGTAATTTCAACTAATTTAGAAGTCATTAATGTGCCAATAATCTTGGATTGGAAAAATAAACTAGGAAAAGAACATGAATGGTATTTAGGAGCATTAAAGGGTTTTTTATTGTCATGGCATGAGTATGGCTATTATGGAGTTGATAAATCTGTTGTGTCATTGCTAGAAAGCTTTACGTTGAGTGGAAATGATAAAGGTAAATCGGTATTAATGAGATGCCCTTATACAGGAGCATTTACCGAAAATGAAATTTTGGCTTTAATGGCTGAACTTGCTAGACTTTGGAGAGAAGATCTTATTTCATTTGAAACATATGCATATATTCACTTACTTCAATCTACAGCTAGAAGACCCATTCAAATACGCCATTTAAAATTTGAAGATTTAAGAAAGGAAATCTCTCAAGGAACATGGAATTATTTTCTAAATATCCCTAGTGCCAAAAAAAGAGGAGGATTATTCAGAGAAACATTTAAAAAACTTGCTATCACAGAGGACTTATATTTAATTCTCCTAAACTTTATAGAATATCAATATAAGAAATTGCTTAGTTTGGTTGATGAAACCTTTATTTCTAGTTATAAAATGAAATTACCAATGTTTATTGATTGGAATTGTTTAAAGAAGAATATCAAAAATAGGAATTTTGATCTTTCATTATTAAACAAAGATATTTTTCATTATTCTGCTTCTTCGTTGGAGCTATACGCATTACGAAAATTCTGTATTCACCAAAAAGCAATTTCAGAACGAACAGGCGAGATTATTCATGTAACAGCAAGACGTTTTCGCCATACTAGAGGAACAAATCTAGGAAGAAAAGGGGTTGGGGCAACGATTATAGCAGAGCTCCTAGATCATACAGATACACAAAACGTTAAAGTTTATACTGAAAATACAGCTGATACAGTGCAATACATTGATCGTGTTATGGGTGCTGAAATGGGAAAACTCGCTCAAGCATTTACAGGTAGAATTATTTCTAACTTAAATGAAAGCGAAAGGGGGCATGATCCAACATCTTTAATAACCAATAACGGAATAGATACAATAGGTGCTTGTGGTACAAATGATTTTTGTATAACTGGCTATGAAACTTGTTATTTATGTCCTAAGTTTAGACCGCTCGTTGATGGTCCTCATCAACAAATCTTAAATAAATTGTATGAGGAAAAGGAAGAACGTTTAAAACAAACCAAAAGCATAGATTATGCATCATCCAAAGATCGTATTATTTTAGCTGTTGAGTATGTTGTTCAAGCTTGCAATGATATGAAAAGAACTATTGGGAGCCACTAATTATGAATAATCTAATTTTTACTCCACAAGATAATAATCCTAAATCTAATTTAGAGCAATTTATTAATTTCAGTAAAAATCAGCTTACTATCTTTGGAAATGATTGCTGGGAAAACAATCAATGGAAAACAACATTCAGCATTTATCCAGTTCAGGTTCGTTTTTCCACAGAAAGAATTAAATCTACAGCTTATAAATATGAGCCATTAGCTGCACCATTCATTGAATTTGCCAAAGCCTATATTCGTTATACTTATTCTCTAAATCCCATTCGTAATTTAGCCAGACATATTGAATCTTTACGTATAGTTGAAATGGCTCTCTATAATATTAAAGGAAAGGCTGACATACTTCAGCTTGATTATTTAGCTATTCATGAAGTAGAAAATATCGTATCAAAAAAGTATAAAAAAGGTACGGAATCAGTCAATAAATTAGGCTATCAAATTCAAAAATTATTTGATTTTTGTAGAGAAAATCAAATTACACCTCAACTACCTTTATGGGAAAATCCTTATAAACGCCCTAGAGATTTGACTATACTACTGGATGATAAAGGAAAAGAATACCGTTCAAGTAAAATGCCAACTGATGAAGAAATGATGCTGGTTGCTAAACTCTTTCATGATGCCCCTAATTTAGACAAAGAAACTGAATATTATACAGCTGTTATGGCTCTACTTATGGTCGCTCCATCTCGTTGTTCTGAGTTGATGTCTTTATCTGTCAATTGCTTAGAATGGGAGGACGATAGCTTGGGAAATAAGCAATTAGGTATTCGATGGATACCAGCAAAAAATGGTAAAGAGGGATTAAAGTGGGTTCCTAGCTGTATGCAAGATATTGTTGTTGAAGCGGTTAGGCGTTTAACAAATATAAGCTCCTTGGCAAGAAAAGCAGCTAAATTTGCAGAAGAAAATCCTAATATATTGATGTTATTTGATAAAGATCTTGTAACATCCCATTCTTTATACAAAAAGCCTTTGACTAAAAGTGAAATAGCTGAAGTGTTAGATATTGATTCCCAAAATATCTGTAACACCAAATGGTTTAAAAATTTAATAAGTGAAAACGATGGAATTATAACTTATGAGATACTAGGAAAATTTTTGTATAAAAAATACACATCAAAATTTAATAATTGGCCCTATGTAGATAAACATAAAAACGTTAAGGCTTCTGAAGCTTTGTTATTATTCAGAGAAAATGAATTTCATGATGACTTTTCCTCTAAAAGTTTCTCTTTTGTGTTACCAACAGTGAACCAAATTAATGATAGATTTTGCTATTCAGAAACTCGCCCTAAAACATCATTATGGGAAAAACATTGTATAGGTACATCTAAAGGAGAATTTATTAGATTACCATCGCATAATGCAAGGCATTGGTTGAGTACAAAAGCTGAGCGAGGTGGAATGGATGAATTAACTTTAGCTAACTGGGCAGGCAGAGCTAGAGTGGCAGATAATAAAGCTTATGATCACAGGACAGAAGAAGAAAAAAGTGAGGCAGTTCGAGATTTACTCATTCCTGAGGATATTTCAATATTAGACAAAATTCATTTAAATCTTCCTATTACCTATGAAGACTTAGGTAAAGACAGAATTGGAGTTGCAACGATAACAGAAATAGGTATTTGTGAACATGATTATGCGATGTCTCCATGTTCTCGTCATGGTGATTGTGAAACATGTAAAGAGCTTATTTGTATTAAAGGATTAGAGTCTTCTTTAGAAATATTAAAGCAACGTGAGACTCAATTAACCGAGCAATTTAATAAAGCCAAAGAACACCATAAAATAGGTGTTTTTGGTGCAGATCGTTGGATAAGTAACCTAGGATGGAGATTAACACATATAAAAACTAAAATTAAGTTCTTAGAAAATAGTGAAATCCCAAATGGATCATTATTAAGAATGCCTGATGAGTACGACCCTTCTCCAGTTAAATTAGCTTTACAGGAAAAGGGAATGGATATAGATCTTCAAAAGCCTGAAACAGCTAGATTAGACGATGATTTATATAGACTAATGGAGTTATAGTATGCCTAAAATTCTTATCACAGAGGAAAATTTAGAAGATATAATCATGTTGATTAATACTTGGGAGGGTAAATTAACATGGGATTTACTTTGTTCTGAAGTTTCACAACTATTGAATATTAAAAGCATTGAAAGACAATCACTAGCTAATTATAGTGATATACAAAAGGCTTTTAGTACACGGAAACAAAGAATAAAAGAAAACTCTAAAGCTAATCCTCAACCAAATGTAACGATAGATTATTTGCAAAAACAAGTAAATAATTTAAAGGCTCAAGTACAACGATTGGAAGAAATCAATGAGCAATACAAGCAAAAATTCATTGTATGGCAGTATAATGCATATATGCATGGAATGACAGAAGATAAGCTAAATAAGCCACTTATTGCAGTTAATCGCCAGCATCGATAAAGAGATACCGTTTGAAATTTAAATTTCAAACAGTATTTTTTCAAAAAGATTATCCTTCTCTTCTTGGGATTCTATCCTCCGGTGTTACTGATGTTAATTTGGCTAATTTCGGGGCTAGCCATTCTCTGAGGTCATCCATTAAGGAATAAACTACAGGCACAAATACTAGGCTCAACAAGGTTGAGGCGATTAAACCACAAATGACAGCGATTGCCATAGGTGCTCTAAATGCCGCGCCTGCACCGCTGGCAAACACGGCCGGGATCATTCCCGCTACCATTGCAATGGTGGTCATTAAAATCGGGCGGACACGTTCCGAATACGGCACTTATGGCGAAATCGTAAATATGCCCGTTCACGCTGTGGTAAAACACCCTGAAAACCTCACAATGGAACAAGCTGCGGCAAGTTGGATGATGTTTGTAACCGCATACGGCGGTTTGATTGAATTTGGCAAGGTGCAAAAAGGCGATTTTGTTGTATTGGGCGGAGCGACCAGCTCGGTAGGCATTGCCGCCATTCAAATCGCCAAAATGCAAGGGGCAAACGTGATTGCTCTGTCTCGCACGCACGCCAAAGGTGATGTGCTTTTACAGAAAGGGGCGGATTTTGTGATTGCCACCAAAGAAGATGACGTTACGGCTAAATTACTAGAAATTACAAACGGCAAAGGCGTGAATTTGGTGTTCGACCCTTTGGGTGACAAAGAAGCAGCAAAAATTATCAACGCAATGACACAAGACGGCAAATACATCATCTACGGTGCATTAAGCCACGATGATATCGCCGTGCCTGTGTTCCCAATTTTAGGCAAACACTTAACCGTGCGAGGCTATGAATTGTTTGAAATCACTACCGTACCAGAAAAACTCGCTCAAGCGAAAAAATTCGTGTTTGACGGCTTAGCAAGCGGTCAATTAAAACCAGAAATTGACAAAGTTTTTGCTTTTGATGAAATGGCGGAAGCTCACCGTTATATGGAAAGCAATGCACAGATTGGGAAGATTTTGGTAAAGGTTTGATTGTTTTAAGGTAAATATGCCGTCTGAAAAATAAGTTTCAGACGGCACATCGTTATTTTACCTGCCGATTAAGCCACCACACTAGCGAGAGCATCACAGGCACTTCCACCAGCACACCGACCTCCGTTGCCAATGCCGCCCCCGAGTGCAAACCGAACAAAGAAATTGCCACCGCCACCGCCAATTCAAAAAAATTACTCGTGCCAATCAAGCACGCAGGGGCGGAAATTTCGTGTGGTAATTTGAGCCATTTTGCCAAAACGTGAGCCAAGGCAAAAATGCCGTAAGTCTGTGCCAGCAAGGGAATGGCAATCAGCAGAATAATCAAAGGATTGGCAATAATGGTTTGGGCTTGAAAGGCAAACAGCAACACCACCGTCAAAATCAAACCCATAATGGAAAAAGGTTTCAGGCTGCCTGAAAAATATTCCGCTATTCTTTTTCTTTAATACCTTGAATAATCTGACACTTATCAACCGTTTTATTTTCACAACCCACAAATTGCATTAAAAAAGTTTTAACTTGTTGTAGTTCTTTGATTTGTTCGTCCAAATATGCCAAATGTTGCTCGGCAAGTGCATTGATTTCATAGCATTGTTTGTTAGGCGTTTGTTGTAATTGCAACAGCGTTTTGATGTTACTTAAAGAAAGACCGATATTACGGCAAGTTTTAATAAAGCGTAATTGCTCTAACTGATTTTCATCAAACACACGATAGCCGTTTTGTTGATGTGTAGGGGCGATTAAGCCTTGTTTTTCATAATAACGAATGGTTTCCAAATGTACGCCTGTTTGTTCACTGGCTTGTTTTATTTTAAAAAATTTTGACATTTTGGCTTGACCCTGTAATGACTACGGAGTTTATAGTATAGCAAATTTCATCTTAAAACAGGAGCAAAAAAATGGCGTGCCAAAATTGTTGTGGTTCAAATCAGCCTATTCATCAATCGCCCAAGTACAAAAAAGCCTTGTGGATTGTCTTGATATTAAATTTATCAATGTTTTTTGTGGAAATTGTGATGGGGGTTAAATCAGGTTCAACTTCGCTGTTGTCGGACAGTTTGGATTTCTTGGGCGACAGTGCCAATTATTTGATAAGTTTGATTGTTTTGCCAATGGCGTTAAGTTACCGAGCCAAAGCATCTATGGTTAAGGGGCTAACGATGGGCGGTTTTGGTTTATTTATTTTAATGACAACCATTTATCGTGTGTTTTATGGGGAAATGCCCAGTTATTCTGAAATAAGCATTGTGGGATTTTTGGCGTTATTGGTCAATGTGTCGGCATTGTTGATATTATTAAAATTTCGTGATGGCGACAGCAATGTCCGCAGTGTGTGGGTGTGTTCCCGAAACGATGCGATTGGTAATGTGGCGGTAATTTTGGCGGGTATGGCAGTTTATTTTTTTCAATCAAAATATCCTGATTTAATTGTGGCGTTTGTTTTGGCATTTTTGGCATTACAAGCCAGTCAAGAAATCATCAAAAGGGCTTGGGCGGAATTAAAAGTCAGTTAATTTAAAACACCGTTTGGATTGATGTTCAAGCGGTGTTTTTATTTTTAAATTTTGCAAAATAACTTTCAGGCTGCCTGAAAAACCTACACCCCTTTATTCCCCAGCGATTTTCGGTTTATCCACCACACCAGCGACAACATCACAGGCACTTCCACCAGCACACCGACCTCCGTTGCCAATGCCGCCCCCGAGTGCAAACCGAACAAAGAAATTGCCACCGCCACCGCCAATTCAAAAAAATTACTCGTGCCAATCAAGCACGCAGGGGCGGAAATTTCGTGTGGTAATTTGAGCCATTTTGCCAAAACGTGAGCCAAGGCAAAAATGCCGTAAGTCTGTGCCAGCAAGGGAATGGCAATCAGCAGAATAATCAAAGGATTGGCAATAATGGTTTGGGCTTGAAAGGCGAACAGTAACACCACCGTCAAAATCAAGCCCATCACGGAAAAGGGTTTTAGACTGCCTGAAAATTGTGCCACCGATTTACCCGATTTTTGTAAATAAGAGCGGGTAAGCCAGCCTGCCAGCAAGGGCAACAGCACATATAAAACCGTGCTTAAAATCAAGGTATTCCACGGAATCTCTATGTCGCTTACGCCGAGCAATACGCCTGCAATCGGAGCATACGCCACAATCATAATCAAATCATTGACCGAAACCTGCACCAAAGTGTAATTGGGGTCGCCTTTGACCAGTTGCGACCACACAAACACCATTGCCGTACACGGTGCCACGCCCAGCAAAATCATGCCGGCAATGTATTCTTGTGCCGACTGTGCGTCCACCCAACCTGCAAAAAACACCCGAAAAAATAACCAGCCGAACATCGCCATCGTAAACGGCTTGACCAACCAGTTGATAAATAAGGTTAAAAATAAGCCCTTTGGTTTTTTGCCCACGTCTTTGATTGCCGACCAATCAATCTGAATCATCATCGGATAAATCATCAGCCAAATCAGTATCGCCACAGGCAAATTCACATGAGCCACTTCCAAAGATGCAACCCATTGAAATACATTGGGAAACCAAACACCCAAAACCACGCCCAGCACAATCGCCAACGCCACCCAAAGGCTTAAAAAACGTTCAAACAAACCCATGATTTACTCCTTATGATTAATAATTTCGCCGTCTTCTTTGACAAACGGGGTCGCAAAAGGCGGTAAAAATGCCAAAACTGTTTCGGACGGACGGCATAATTTCACACCTTTTTCACTCACCACAATCGGACGATTGATTAAAATCGGTTCACGAAGCATGGCGGAAATGAGCTCGTCATCGCTTAATTTTTCATTTTGCAAATCAAACGTTTCATACGGAGGCACATTGGTTCGCAGCAATTGGCGAGGCGTGATGCCCATGCGTTTGATTAAATCACGCAAAGTCGTTTCACTTGGCGGATTTTTCAAATATTCAATCACTTGTGGCTCAATACCAGCGTGGCGGATGAGTGCTAGTACATTGCGTGAAGTACCGCAGTTTGGGTTGTGATAAATGGTGATGTTCATAGTTACTCCAATCTTTCAAGAATATAGAAATATTTGGCAATAATTTTTCAGGCTGCCTGAAAATCACTGGCAAGATTCGCCTGTTTGAGAACAGCAGTTTTGGGTCAGAAAATGGGTCAATGCCATCATCAAATCCAGCTCGGCAAAATAACGCATGTGCCGTCCTTCCTGCACCACACGCACAAGCCCCGAATGCAACAGGCTTTTTAGATGAAAAGACACATTATTCGGGGCAAGGTTAAGCTGTTTTGCCAAGTCGCCAGCAATCATGCCAGTACTGCCTGCGGCGGTAAGTTGTTGAAAAATCGCCAGTCTTATCGGAGAAGACAGGCTCTCAAAGAGTTTGCTTGCTTGTATCGTATTCATAGGCGTAATTATAACAAGAAATTTCAATATTTCAAGTATGATTGAAGTGTTTTTTAATTGCCCGAAGCCACCTTTCCAAATACGAAAACCCACTTCCCATTTTTCGCTATTCTTATCCTAATTTCAATACATTAAAATACGCTCATTCCATTTCATAAATAAGGTAAAAAAATGACCAAACAAATCCAATTCACCCAAACAGGTTCGCCTGATGTCCTGCAAATCGTTGATGTACAAATCCCCGCCCAAAATCGGGCGAAGTGCAAATCCAAATGCACGCTTTGGGACTAAACCGTGCCGAGATGATGTATCGAGTCGATTGATTAGCAAGTTTTGGCAACATCCCATTAAGCGATAAACCTGAAGGCATTGCCTCAGTTGGCATTAGGCCAGTAGGTACTGAATGCATCATCGCCATATTGCCATGTTGTGCGTGGTTCATCATATTCGCAAGGCTATAAAGCGAGCTACTGGCTAAGCTAATTCCAATTCCATAACGTAAAAAATCTCGACGTTTCATTCTTTCCTCCCCCCTATTGGTTATAGGATTTAAACACTTCACTTTCACCGTTTTTCTTAATCAAAACAACATCATAAGGATCTTTGCGTCCGCCGTATGCTTCACCGTCCATACCTGGTGAACCAATTGGCATTCCCGGTGCAGACAAGCCTATTGCATCGGGTTTTTCTGCGAGTAAACGTTTGATATCCTCAGCAGGTACATGTCCTTCAATCACATAGCCATCAATCACGGCTGTGTGGCAAGAAGCATGTTCATATTTAATGTTAAAGCGCTTATGAGCATCATAATTGCCTGTTTCGTTGACTTTAACCTCAAAACCGTTTTTCTGCATATAGCTGATCCATTCATTACAACAGCCACAAGTCGGGCTTTTCCACACTTCCATAGAAAGTGTTTGTGCTTGAGCAAAAGCGGTTATGCCTAAACTTAAAAGCAACAATGAGCGGGTGAATTTATGTAATTTGCAAATTTTTCTCAAAATCCTACCGCTTGTTTTTCAATATGTATGAAATCTTTACTATAATACAGTCTCATTACTCAGGACTAATAATGCACACATTCCATCCTCAATCGCTTGTCTGGACAAGAGAGCCGCAAGCTTTTGAAATATCAGAAAATAAAATAACCATCACCACAATGCCACATACGGATTTAAAGCAGTCAATGTGTTTTTGCGTGAACACCCCAATTTAAACATTCATTAGGTATAATAATAAAAACCTTAAACAGAATATCATAGCAAAATGAATTTAAAACCAGTTAAAAATCAAACTTCCCAATACGAAGAGTGGGCAAGAGAAAAAGTCAAAAAAGCTATATCCCCAACCTGAAGAACGGGGCTTTACGGCGCAAAAATGGTAAATTTGACTGGTTAAAAATTGAAGGCAAAATAAGTTATTTTAATTTGCAAACACCCAAATCCTGCATAATTTTGAAGATTTTTTACAAATTATTCATATAACATTGTTTTATATTGTAAAATTTTTAAGCTGTGTTGTTACCCATCAACACTGCTTTCAATTATTTTTTCTTTTTCGCCAATAACTCATCAATTAAACCATTCAGCACTTCCCGAATGGTTACGCCCTGTTCCGCCGCATATTTTTTTAGTTCACGATGATTGGCTTCTGTCATATCAAAGCTAATCCGCTTAATACGCTCTTGCTCGCTGACATCAGCAACAGAAAGTTTGCTTTTAGTTGCGCTTGGGCGACCTGCTGTTAATTTATTCATTTGCATATTTCCTTATTTATTTAAAACATTGGTGGTGTCCTGAAAAGTGTGCTGGGTTAAATTTGTTTGGGATGATTGATTGCCTAAAATCCAATATTAAAAGATTTAACATGATAAAACATTGATTTGGAAAAACAGCAACTGCGTCTGACGGCTCTACTTAATCTGTGCCGAATCCGACAGTTATTACCCTCAATCGCTTTAGTATGTTGCTTACCCATCCATTGGTCACCGGTATCAGAAAACGCATTTACAAAAGCATCCCAATTATCGCCGGCAATACGTTCATAGCTTACTTTGAGTGCTTTTAAACGCTGCTTTAAAGCCAAAGCGGTTTGCAAATCACGTTTGCCCCAAACAAATGCCATGATTTCACTTGTCTTGGCATGATAACCGATGTAGATACGGTATTTTTGGTCTATCCGATTTGGTGGTACAAAATGCCAATGGCGCTTTATTCTTTGCTCGAGCAAGTAGACTTTAGTGGGAAAAATATTGTGCCGGTGGTTGGTCACGGTGGCAGTCGTTTGGGTGGAACGGATAAAGATATTCAGCAACTTCAACCACAAGCCAACGTGAAAAACGGTTTTGAGGCGTATTTGCATAAAACGGTAAGGGCTGAACAACAAGTGGAAAAAAGATTAGCTAAATTCTTAACCGAAAATGGTTATACAAAATAAAAATGTAGGGGCACACAGCGTATGTCCCTACCATTTAAATTTCAATTTTATGAAGAAAAAATATCTCCTCCAACTCGCTCAAGATTTGGTTCTAACGGCAATATTGCTTTCTCTTTTTGGCTATCATCTTTATGAAGAAATCACGCACGAATGGCTCGGCTTGGTCTTTTTTGCTTTGATTATCTCACATCTTTCACTGAATACATGGTGGCTCAAAAAGACCTTTTCAGGCAGTTATAACAGCTATCGCATTTTGCAAAGTGCGGTCAATTTTGCAACTTTTTTGTTATTTTTAACCGCTTGTATCAGTGGCATTATGCTTTCTAAACATCTATTGGTGGAAATGCTATTCCACTCTACCACAGATTTAATGTGAAAAATTCATATGACCAGCACCCATTGGTTGCAAATTTTAGTGGGTGTACATTTGGGGTTACATTGGAAACCTATTGCTAATTTATTCGCAAATGGCTAGATAGAAACGATCTTATACTCGCCACAATTTTATTAATTAAGGATAGCCAAATATGAAGAAAATTAATGTTGCCATTGTGGGGAGTGGGTATTCTACCCGTATTTTCCACGTTCCCTTTTTTAAAAATGATCATCGGTTTAACGTGATAAAATTTTTTGAGCGTTCAACCACTCGGGCATTAGCATGGTTCCCCAACATTGATATTGTGTCAAATTTTGAAAAGTTACTGACTGATGAGGTGGATTTAATCGTGATTAGTCAATAAGTGTAAAAATGGCATAATCAACTCAATGAATTTATGGACAAATATTATCTGTTTGGTATTTTATAGTAAGTACATTGTGTAAAAATAAAATCTGAAATCTAGTCTTTTTATTCTTTATTTTTACATATTCACACTTCAATTTTGACAAGTTAATATTTAATTGATTGATTTTAAAGCATTTTATAATTTACATTTTATAAATGATATAGAAACAACCGTTCTAAATTACATAGATTGAAAAGTAAATGATAAAAATCAGAGAGAAGCTGAATAAAAGAGAGCTTCTCTTTTTATTTTACTAATTAAAAGGACTAAACCTATGATTATAGATTTAGTCCTTAATTTTATAGCTTTAGTTTTAGGGAAGATTAATTGCTACCATTTATCTTCCATATCACATTTTATTGAAGAGTAAAACTAATTTGCACACTTAAACTCGAAGGGAATCCTGCGGGTCTTGTTCCAACAGAGCGAGATACGTTAATAGCGTCTAATGCCGCCTTATCTAAACTTTCATCGCCTGAGGATTTTGTAACCTTAGCACCACTTAATGAACCATCAGCTCCTACATTAAAAGATACACTCACTTTTCCTTGTTTGCGCATTATCTTCGCTCGAGTTGGATAACGTTTATGGCTTTCAATTTCACGGCGGATTGCAGAACGGTAAGCCGCTATTTCACTCGTATCCCTTCCACTTCCTGCTACCTGTGCATTGCTATTAGCTGCACTTGTTGTACTTGCTTTATCATTTACGTTGGCACTTGAATCAATATTTTCATCGCCTTTTGGTAGCTCTTTATTGATTGGTTTCTTTTGTGGTTTAACCTCTTTTTTAGGTTTCTTCTTCGGCTTTTCTTTTGGTTTTGGCTTTTCCTTTTCTGGTTCTTTGATTTTTTTCGGTTCAGGTTTTATTGTTGGATCTTCTACAATTTCTTGTTTTTCTGGTTCTGGCTCTTTTTGTACATTTTCTGGCTCAGGCTCTAGCTCTTTTTGTACATCTTCTGGCTCTGGAGCAGGTTCTTCCAACACCATGCCCTGTAATAGCTCCATAGAAATACTTGTAGATATATCGCCTTGTGCGCTATTTGCACTATCACTTGGCTCATTCCAATTCCATAAGATAAATCCTATAATAATACCGTGTGCGATCAAAGAAATAAGCAAACCCAATAGCGAACGTTTTGTTTGCTGCATAATTATTCCTTACGGCGTAGTTGGTACAGATTGGGAAGGAGTAGATTCTTGAGAATTTTCACCCGCACTTTTTCCCTTATCTTTCATAGAAACAATTGCCACATTTTTGATTTCATTTTTAGAAAGCATATCTGTAATCGTCACAAAATCTTGGAAAGAGGCTTCGGCATCAATTTTTAAAGTTACTTTCTGATCTTTATTCCATTGAGCAATTTCTGCCTCTAGAGCTTCTTGAGAAATAGGTTTATCATTAAAATAGAGTTGTTTATCCGCTGTCACTGTCAATAATTTAGCTAGCTCGTCAGATTTAAATGCGACCGCTGTACTAGCTTTTGGTACATTTACTTGAATTTTACCTTGAGAGATAAAAGATGCAGTAATAAGCACCACAGTAAGTAGCACCAACATAATATCAATGAAAGGGATAATGTTGATTTCATCGAATTTTTTCACGAATTATTCCTTATCTTTTTGTTCGCTTAATACTTTCCATTTTAAACGATTAACTTCAACTTTACGCCCCAAACCGTTATAAAACACCATAGAGGGAATAGCCACTAGAATACCTAATGCAGTTGCTTTTAATGCTAAAGATAAGTGCAACATAATTACACTTGGATCAATGTCGCCACCGCCGTGACCGATTTGATAGAAAGTTAATAAAATCCCGATAACTGTACCAAGTAATCCAACATAAGGCGCATTTGCACCGATGGTAGAAATCACTGTCATATTACGGTTTAAATCAATATCTAATGCATGAATAGTAGAATAATGTGCCACGCTTACCTTTCTTAAAAAAAGATAACGTTCAATTACCATCGCAAGCATAATAATGCTCATCAGTAATAATAAACCGATGATAAAATAATCACTGTACTGTTGTAAAAAATCAAAAAGTTGTACCATTTTTTTTCCTTGTTATTTGAGAAATTTTTTTGAGAATATAATTGAGAATGAATTTCAATCATACGGGGGATTTTAGCAAAGGCTAAATAATGCGTAAACCTTGAATTGAAAAATTTATGAATTTTTTACCGCACTTTATGTGGAAAAGTGCGGTTATTTTTTGAAATATTATAGGGAACGAAGATAATCAATGATCATTTGATGATGGTCTTTTATCTTAAATTTATCAAATACTTGCATAATATTTCCGCTTTCATTGATTAAAAAACTAATTCGATGAATACCGTCGTAAGTTCTCCCCATAAATTTTTTTTCGCCCCATACGCCAAATTGCTCCGCAACTTGATGATCAGGATCAGAAAGCAATGTGAAATTAAGTTCTTTTTTCTCAATAAATTGAGCTAATTTTTTCGGGGCATCAGGACTAATACCAAGTACAACTAAACCTAGTGCATCTAATTCAGATTTACTGTCGCGCAATCCGCAGGCTTGTGTGGTACAGCCTGGAGTGAGAGCCTTTGGATAAAAATAAATTAAAACTTTTTTACCACGAAAATCATTTAAAGAAACAAATTTTTCTTGTTGATTTAATAAGGTAAAAGCAGGTGCTTGATTACCAACAGATAATGGATTCATAAAAAACTCCTTTAATGAAAAAAAATTTGCAAATTAACGTTATTTTAGCGACTATAACAAGTGAAACCAAATAATAAAATTAAAAACCGACGGAGGTTATATGTCAGCGCAAAATCCTTTATTTTCGGGTAGCATAGTTGCCCTTGTTACGCCAATGAATCATTATGGCGAAGTCGATTTTTCCTGTTTAGAAAAATTAGTAGAACATCATATTGAAGCTGGTTCTAATGCGCTTGTTTCTGTGGGTACAACGGGAGAATCCGCCACGCTAAGTATTGAAGAAAATGTAAAAGTCATTGAAAAGACTGTTGAATTTGCCAAAGGACGTATTCCTATTATTGCGGGAGCGGGTGCAAATGCGACGAGTGAAGCAATTACAATGACCAAATTATTACGAGACAGTGGTGTAGCAGGATGTTTATCTGTTGTGCCTTATTATAATAAACCAACCCAAGAGGGAATGTATCAACATTTTAAAGCCATTGCGGAATGTACTGATTTACCGCAGATTCTTTATAATGTTCCTATTCGCACAGGCAGTGATATGAAACCAGAAACAGTTGCTCGTTTAGCTGAAATTGAAAATATTGTAGGCATTAAGGAAGCAACGGGAGATGTTAGCCGAATAGTTAAAATTAAGCAGCTTGCAGGTAAGAATTTTATTGTTTTAAGTGGCAATGATGCAACAGGCTTAGAAGCAATAAAATTAGGTGCTGAAGGAGTAATATCAGTAACAAATAACATTGCAGCAAAAGATATGGCTGATATGTGCCGTTATGCACTTGCGGGAGATTTTGATAAAGCGGAAGAAATTAATGCTCGTTTAATGCGTTTGCATCACGACCTGTTCATTGAATCTAATCCAATTCCAGTGAAGTGGGCAGCTTATCGCTTAGGCTTAATTAAATCGCCACATTTACGCTTGCCACTTACAACACTTAGTGAAGAAATTCAACCAAAAGTAGAAGATGCGCTAAAAATCGCAGGATTGTTATAAAAATAAAGGGGTAAGTAATTACCCCTCACTTTTATGTATTATAGATCAGTAAAATAATCAAAAAGTGCGGTCAGAATTTATCAAATTTTCAATTTAGTTAAGGTTAATATATGAAAAAAATAATATTGAATTTAGTAACGGCTATTATTCTAGCTGGTTGTTCGTCTAATCCTGAAACCTTAAAAGCAACCAACGATTCATTTCAAAAATCTGAGACGAGCATTCCCCATTTTTCCCCTTTGGCTACTGGAGGTGTACAGTTACCAAAAGCTGATGATGCCTATTCATTACCTAATATTGAAGTGAAAAAAGGGGAAGATATTGATATTCGCCCACCATTAATCCCTCTCGCTATTATTCAAAATTCAATAACAAAATTTGATGGCGAACGTTCGTTGATTGTCTATCCAAAACAACAGGCAAAACTATATAATCTTCAGCAAGTTAAGCGTTTATTGAAAGATGAGGGTATTTCATCAACAACAGATGGTTCGATTTTAACAACTGATTGGGCAAAAACAGAACGAATTGGCGATAAATCTATAGAAATAAAATATCAAATAGAACAAGTTATGACAGCTGATGTAAGTGTGCTTACCGTATCTATTTTACATATGCGCCGAGATGGTATTATTTTTACACCAAATGTATCAGATAAACAATATTATACTTCGGAACGTTTAAATCGCATTGTTTTAACACTCACTACCGCGTATAACAAACAATTACAGGATTTATCAAGCACTTTAATTCAATAGGGGGCGTCATATAATAATTTCTCTAAAATAATAGATATTTAAACATGAGACATAGATCATTCTTTTGAAAATTACTCTGATATTTATCTTTAAAACACTTGAAAATCTAAAATAAGAACACTATTTTGTTATTAACTAGAATTTAAATCACGCAACAAAGAGGTAAATGCTATGACACTTAATATTACCAGTAAACAAATGGACATCACTCCTGCAATTCGTGAACACTTGGAGGAAAGACTTGCGAAGTTAGGTAAGTGGCAAACGCAGTTAATTAGCCCACATTTTGTTTTAAACAAAGTACCTAATGGATTTAGTGTTGAAGCCTCTATTGGCACACCCTTAGGCAATTTATTAGCCAGTGCAACTTCAGATGATATGTATAAAGCAATTAATGAAGTGGAAGAAAAATTAGAACGTCAGCTTAATAAACTTCAACATAAAAGTGAATCTCGCCGAGCTGATGAACGTTTAAAGGATTCTTTTGAAAACTAAATACTGTAGATAAAATCTAATCTGGCAGTCTTATTGTAAAATGATATGTCTGTCAGATTAATTTTAGATGAAACAATTAAATCACTAAAAATTGATGATCTTTAATAAAATATTAATAATATTTTATTAAATATAGATTAATTTAACCTATCGTGCACGGCGATGTAAACTTCAGTACATTCACGCTTATCCACTACAAGAACATAAACGACAACTTTATCTTCAATAACTTCATAAACTTAAACAATGCCCTACAGAGCGAAATTTTATTTTATAAAACACACCAAAAAATCTAAAAAACCGATCGGCAAATACGTATGAATTTCCTAAGCGTTTGATTAATTTTTTCTTAAATTGCTTTTAATAAAAATAGAGGCTAATGAAAGATACAGATTAAATTTATATTTTTTAACGAAATAGATATTATTTGACGGGATTAATGGCGGTGAGAAAGGGATTTGAACCCTTGATGCAGTTTCCCACATACACGCTTTCCAGGCGTGCTCCTTCAACCACTCGGACATCTCACCGTAAAAGGTGAGCAAACTATAAAGATTTACTCTGGTTTAGTCAAGTTTTTTACTCTAAAAAATAAAAATCTTTAAAAGATTAGTTAAAAAATAGGCAATAAAGCTATTGATCTAATCCAGAGTTAGAAGAAATTAATAATTATTAAAACAGTTGATTTTTAATAGATGCCATATATTAATTTATCTTTTATTCTCTTTCTTAACCTTTTTATTTTAATTAAAAAAGGGATTTTCTCAAAATGATCATACCAAGATGATGGTATATCAATAATTTTATCCATTTCTTTTAAAAGTAAATTTCCTATATGACAATTTAAGTGACTGCATTTTTTGTGCCAAAATTTATATGGACCACAATAATGAGAAATAACTATTGGCATTTTTACGTGTAATAAATTTTTCTTTTTAATCAAACCTCGATCCGTTGGTGTAAAATTAAATCTATTATTAATAAATTTTACTTTTCCTTTACAGATACCATTTAGAATATCTTGATCTTGGTATTTCATAACATTATTGTATTTATTCATCCAATTTATTGATTTTTGGAAAATATTTTCTTCTTTCCATTTATTTAAATTAATTAATAATATGCCCGCATTAAAATAAAAATCTCCTTCTAAACCAATTGTTTTTTTATAAGCTTCATTTTTTACATCAATAAAAGTATCTCGACATGCTGCCAAATAATAGTTCGTTATATCTATATTCCAAAGTTCTTGAAGTGAAGAGTTTGTTAATGTGTCCACATCAATATAAATAGCTTTTTCTATATTCTTTATGTATTTAGTTAAATTTAGTCTAGCGTAAGTAGCTAAAGATATATAATCTATTGTTTTTGGAAAGTTTTGAAAATCTGACTCACAAACTGGCAAGAAAAATACTTTACAAGAATATTCGCTTGCTAAATTATTTATTATGGTCTTATTTTCCTGATTTATTTTCATATCAAGAATATAAAAATTTATTTTTTCAGGTGTGTTTTTAATAATGCTAAAAATACTTACAGCTAAATAAGGTGCATAATAGTTGTCAGATGAAAATATAATATTCATCGTCTGACTGACAGTCTGTCTGTCTGTCTGTCTGTCTGTCTGTCATGAAATTATCTCTGATTAACGTGTGAATTATTATTTTTTGGGTTATTTTTTTGATAGATTAAATAATTTTATTTACTTTATAATTTACTTTTTAAAACACTCAATGCCTTTGCTCGATGAGAAATTTTTTTCTTCTCAACCGTTTCTAATTCAGCAAATGTGCAACCTTGTTCTGGGCTAAAGAATAAACTGTCATAACCAAAACCATTTTCGCCTTTTTCTTCAAAACCAATCACGCCACAACACTCACCTTCGGCGATAATTGGCGATGGATCCGTTGGATGTTGTAAAAACACGATACAACTCACAAATTTGGCTTGGCGTTTATCTTGTGCAACATGAGCAAGCTCTGCCAATAATTTCTCACGGTTTTTAGCATCATTGCCCTCTTCACCAGCATAACGTGCAGAATACAGACCTGGCGCGCCATTAAGTGCGGAAACCACCAAGCCAGAATCATCCGCAATAGCAGGTAAACCTGATTTCTCTGAGGTATAGCGCGCTTTTAATAACGCATTCTCAACGAAAGTTAAGCCTGTTTCTTCTGGGCTTTCAATGCCTAAATCTGTTTGTGCAATCACTTCAAAACCAAAATCAGATAGGACATCAGCCATTTCTTTTACTTTTCCTTTATTGCCTGTAGCAAGTACAATTTTTTGTTTCATAATTAGTCCTTTTATTGATGATAAGCTGCCGTTAAGTCAGCCCAGTTTTGCTCGGTAAATTGAATATTCATTCGTCCAACTTCTTTTTCGAAGGAACGTTTTAAACGGTTCAGATTTTGCACTTTCCAAAAATCTCCTAATTTTTCACCGCACTTATCAAAATCGAGTAACCAACATTTTTGCCCTTGTTCAGTCTGTTGAAGCAAAATATTGTGTGCATTCAAGTCAGTATGGCAAATCTGTAAATCATGTAGTTTTCGAATCAAACGACCAATTTGCCTCCAAATTTCTTTTGGCAATGTTTGTGTTTGTAAAAGTGCGGTTAAATCCTGCGCGTTTTCGATTTTCTCGGTCAAAATATCCGCTTGATAGCAAATACCTAACTTGCCTTTTTGAATACGTGCGGCAATGGGTTTAGGCACAGGCAAACCTGCTTCATACAAACGTTGCAACAAATGAAACTCAGCAAAACTACGGGTAGTGTCAAGAGCAGAAAAACGATACCGATCTTTGTTCAGTTTACCCCAAAGTCCACCGCGATAATAATGACGCAACGCACAATTTACGCCAAACCAATCTTCCGTTTGCAAGAAATAAGTCGTCCCTCGACCTTTTGCACTTCCTATCACTCGTTCTTGTTTTTGCCAAAATTCCGCTTGGAAAAACTCGGTTGCTTGCTCAAAAGTGCGGTCAAAATTAAAGATAAAATATTGGTTATCTTGTTGGAATTGGTTCATTAGAACGTTGTTATAAATAGAAAATGGGGTCATTCTACTTTAAAATAGGCACAAATTAAATAATAAAGGAATGCCAATGCCACTTTTTACCAAAGCTCCAAAATCCCTTTGTATTCTCCGATTGTCAGCGGTAGGCGATGTTTGCCACGCCTTAGCTGTGGTTCAGCACATTCAGGCATATTATCCCCAAACAGAAGTGACTTGGATTGTAGGCAAAACCGAAATGGGTTTGCTTTCGGGTATTCCTAATGTCACGCTCATTCCTTATGATAAAAAAACAGGATGGAAAGGCGTTTTATCACTTTGGAAACAACTAAAAAATAAGCAGTTTGATGCGCTATTAAATATGCAAACAGCATTTCGTGCATCAATCCTTTCTTTAGGAATTAAAGCAAAATTCAA
This sequence comes from Haemophilus sp. HMSC066A11, assembly GCF_001811665.1. Lineage (NCBI taxonomy): Bacteria > Pseudomonadati > Pseudomonadota > Gammaproteobacteria > Pasteurellales > Pasteurellaceae > Haemophilus > Haemophilus sp. HMSC066A11. The sequence continues at coordinate 36,728 of NZ_KV805851.1, read as the reverse complement.
AATTGGATTTGGAGAAAAACGTTCTCGCGAAGGGCAATGGCTATTTGTAAATCGTCGTATCAGAGATCCTTTTTCCCCTCACGTATTAGATGGATTTATGGCTTTCGCTGAATATATTGGCGTACCGAAAGCAGAACCGAAATGGGAATTAGCTATCTCACAAGATGATTATAAATTTGCCGATCAATTTATTGATTTTTCTCGTAAAAATTTATTGATTTCCCCTTGTTCTAGCAAAGCAGAAAAAGATTGGCTAATCGAACGTTATGCAGAAATTGCCAATATTGCCCATCAGCATAATATCAATGTGATTTTCTGCAGCTCGCCAGCCAAACGTGAATTAGAAATAGTCGAAAAAATTACCGCACTTTGCCACTTCACACCAACCAATATTGCAGGAAAAACAAACCTAAAACAGCTTACCGCTTTAATTTCTAAGGTTGATCTAGTACTTTCGCCAGATTCTGGCCCTGCCCATATTGCGACAACACAAGGTACACCCGTTATTGGCTTGTACGCCTATCACAATCCTTTGCGTACTGCACCTTATAATAATTTAGATAACGTGGTATCAGTATATGAAGAAAATGCCCAAAAAGAATTTGGCAAACCCTCTTCTGAACTACCTTGGGCAACCAAACTAAAAGGGAAAAATTTGATGGCAGAGATTCAAGTCGAACCCGTTATTGAACAAATGAAAAAATTAGGATTATTTTGAAAAAATGATCTGCATCTCAAAAGTTAGATGGTTAAGTTAAACGTTTTAATATAGCCAACTTGAAAGTTGTTTTTGGAAAGTAAGAGCTTTATTTTTTAAGTTAAAAATCAATAACTTGTTGTTAAATTAGTTTATATTTAGTCATAAAAATCTATACCTTAATCTCTTGCTTATTTAGTCCAATTTTTGCAGGTACAGATTGAAATCCAAAATTAGTTTAAATTTTACGCTACTAAATGCAAATGATTATAACTAAACTAGTTGATTATTATTATTATTATTATTATTATTATCGCCGTTATCCTCTTTTTAATTATTATAATAAGGAAAACAGATGCGATTTTCTAAACTTTCCCTTGCAATTGCTACAACCTTAGTGACAGCAAATGTGCTAGCACAATCCACTGAATTAGACTCTATCAACGTTATTGCGACACGAGATCCAAGTAGGTTTGCTTATACGCCAGAAAAACAATCTAAAGATAGTCTTCTTTCTAAGCAAGCGACTAGTGTTGCAGCTGCGTTACAAGACATTCCAAATGTTGATGTTAGAGGCGGTTCGAGAAGCATTGCTCAAAAACCTAATATCCGAGGGTTAAGTGATAATCGTGTTGTGCAAGTCATTGATGGCGTGAGACAAAATTTTGATTTAGCACATAGAGGTTCTTATTTTCTTCCAATGTCACTTATTCAAGAAATTGAAGTAATCAAAGGGCCAAGTAGCTCCTTATGGGGTAGCGGTGCATTGGGTGGTGTTGTGGCAATGCGTACGCCAAATGCTTTAGACTTATTGAAAAATAATGACAAATTCGGAGTTAAAATTCGCCAAGGTTATCAAACTGCTAATAATTTATCGGAAACGGATGCTTCTGTATTTGCGGCAAATGACAAATTCGATGTTCTTATTAGTGCTTTTTATAATAATGCGGATAATTTACGCATTGGTAAAGGCAACAAGCTGAATAATACAGCCTATAAACAGTTTGGGGGCTTAGCAAAATTTGGTTGGCAAATTAATGATGCGAACCGTGTGGAATTATCCCACCGCGAAACTCGTTTTAAACAAACAGCACCAAGCAATAATGAGGTGGAAAACGAACTTACCAATGAACAAATTACAGATCAAATCAAAAAGTTCCACGGATCAAAAGACGATCTTCCTCCTACAACACAACCATCACCATCAGAAACATTAAAGTTTTACTCTGGCGTGAAAACACGTTTAGGTAGTGTCAGTTATTTAACTGATCAACAAATTCCTGATCAAAGCACGGTATTTAACTATTATTTAACGCCAGATAATCCTTATCTAAATACGCATATTGCGCTATACAACAATAAAACTATTGAGAAAGAACAGCGTAAAGTCAGTGGTGTGAAAGATCAGACTAAATTAACTACCCGAGGTATAAATTTACGTAATTCTTCCGAATTATCTCACATTTCCTTTGTTTATGGGGTGGATTATATGCGAGATAAAATCCGTACCGAACGAGGCATGAACGATAAAGATGCGAAGTTTCGAGCGGAACCCTATAATGCGAATTCAAACACTACAGGCGTTTATTTAATCGCTCATATTCCGCTATTTGGGGAAAAATTGCTAGTTTCGCCAAGTGTACGTTATGACCACTACGATACCTCAAGTAAAACTGTAAAATACAAGGATAATCATTTATCTCCTGCCACAAAATTAACTTGGATAGTGACCAATTGGTTAGATTTTACTGCCAAATATAATGAAGCTTTCCGAGCACCATCTATGCAAGAGCGGTTTGTGAGTGGTGCTCACTTTGGGGCAAGTATTATTGGAGGTCGAGAGGAAATCAATAAATTTATAGCAAATCCAAATTTGCGCCCTGAAACAGCGAAAAATAAAGAAATTACCGCAAATCTACATTTTGATAGTCTGTTTAAACAAGGCGATAAATTCAAAATTGAAGCGACTTATTTCCGTAATGATGTGAAAGATTTTATTAACTTAAAAATATTTAATGATGCAAAGACAAATACAAATGGAGCATTGTTGCCAAAAAATTCCCAGTATCAAAACATAACTAATGCCCGTTTAAGCGGTATTGAGTTGCAAGCTCAATACCAAACAGAACGTTTAACACTGTTTACTAACTATGGCAGCACCAAAGGTAAAGATAAAGATAGTGGCGAAGCTTTATCAAACATTGCCGCAAGCAAAATCGGCGTAGGGGTAAATTATGCTTTAGTAAAAGACAAATTCACGGTGGGAGCGACAGTAACCCATTACGCTGCTCAACGCCGAGTGCCTAAAGATCATGGTGTTACCTACCCAAGTTATATACTGACCGATCTTCGTGCTACCTATGCGCCATTAAAAGGCGAATGGAAAAACCTGCGTTTAGATTTTGCACTGGAAAACTTGTTTGATAGAAAATATCAACCCGCGTTTAGTTTAATGGAAGGCACTGGTCGTAATGCGAAAATTAGTGCGGTTTATAGCTTCTAAATTTACTTTGGAAAACGCCCTAAAGCTGTTTTCCCTCAATTTTTGTAATTTTATCAATTAATAGGACATAAGGAATGAAAATGAGACCTCGTTATTCTGTTATTGCAAGTGCGGTCAGTTTAGGCTTTGTTTTGAGTAAATCAGTGATGGCATTAGATCGGCCAGATACTGGATCATTGAACCGTGAACTAGAACAACGTCAAATTCAATCAGAAGCCAAACCTAGTGGCGAATTATTTAATCAAACGGCAAATTCGCCTTATACTGCACAGTATAAACAAGGACTGAAATTTCCACTTACGCAAGTACAGATTTTAGATCGAAACAATCAAGAAGTCGTCACAGACGAGCTTGCACATATTTTAAAAAATTATGTAGGAAAAGAGGTATCGCTGTCAGATTTAAGTAATTTAGCAAATGAGATCAGCGAATTTTATCGTCATAATAATTATTTAGTGGCAAAAGCAATTTTACCACCGCAGGAAATTGAGCAAGGTACGGTAAAAATTTTGTTACTCAAAGGTAATGTAGGCGAAATACGCTTGCAAAATCACAGCGCATTAAGCAATAAATTTGTATCCCGTCTCTCTAATACAACAGTGAATACGTCCGAATTTATTTTGAAAGATGAGTTAGAAAAATTTGCTTTAACAATAAACGATGTTCCAGGGGTAAATGCTGGTTTGCAACTCTCCGCAGGCAAAAAAGTCGGCGAAGCGAATTTACTGATTAAAATTAACGATGCAAAACGTTTTTCTAGTTATGTTTCAGTAGATAACCAAGGCAACAAATATACAGGGCGTTACCGTTTGGCTGCAGGGACAAAAGTCAGTAATTTGAATGGCTGGGGCGATGAATTGAAACTGGATTTAATGAGTTCTAATCAGGCTAATTTAAAAAATGCTCGTATAGATTATTCCTCTTTAATTGATGGTTATTCTACGCGTTTTGGTGTAACTGCTAACTATCTCGACTACAAATTAGGTGGTAATTTTAAATCATTACAATCTCAAGGGCATTCCCATACCTTAGGGGCTTATTTGTTGCACCCAACAATCCGTACACCAAATTTTCGTTTAAGTACTAAAGTGAGCTTTAATCATCAAAACCTTACGGATAAACAACAAGCGGTTTATGCGAAACAAAAACGGAAAATAAATAGTTTAACTGCAGGGATTGACGGTTCTTGGAATCTTATTAAAGATGGGACAACTTATTTTTCATTATCTACCTTGTTCGGTAATTTAGCGAATCAAACTAGTGAAAAACAACAGTATGCAGTAGAGAATTTTCAACCAAAATCGCATTTTACGGTATATAACTACCGCTTGTCTCACGAGCAAATTTTACCAAAATCTTTTGCTTTCAATATTGGTATAAACGGTCAGTTTGCCGATAAAACCCTTGAAAGCTCACAGAAAATGTTGCTTGGTGGTTTGTCTGGAGTACGTGGACATCAAGCTGGTGCGGCTTCTGTGGATGAAGGGCATTTGATACAAACAGAATTCAAACATTATTTACCAGTCTTTTCCCAAAGTGTGCTAGTTAGTTCATTGTTCTATGACTATGGTTTCGGGAAATATTATAAAAATAGCCAATCTCTCGCACAAAGCGTGAAAAATAGCGTGAAATTACAAAGCGTTGGTGCAGGACTTTCTTTTTCAGATGCTGGCAGCTATGCCATCAATGTCAGTGTCGCCAAGCCGCTTGATAACAATATTAATAATGCCGATAAACACCAATTTTGGCTTTCTATGATTAAAACTTTCTAAGGAGGTATGCTATGTATAAATTAAATGTAATTTCTCTTATCATTTTGACCACTTACACTGGTGCGACATATGCCTCTACACGGGATTTGCCACAAGAGGGTTTGCCACAAAATCACAAGGTAGTTGTTGGGGAGGCAGATTTTTCTCAAACTGCAGATAAAATGACGATTACTCAAAAAAAACCAACAACTCAAATAGAATGGCATAGTTTTGACATCGGCAAAAATAAAGAAGTGGAATTTATACAGCCTAGCGAACATGCTGTGGCATATAACCGTGTAATTGGCGGCAATGCTAGTCAAATCCAAGGGAAATTGAAGGCAAACGGTAAAGTTTATTTAGCAAACCCTAATGGGGTTATTATTACCAAAGAGGCAGAAATTAATGTAGCTGGTTTATTTGCAACAACCAAAGATTTAGAGCAAATCAGTGAAAAGGGCAATGGCAATAGCAATAGCTATCAATTTACCCGTAAAACAAAAGATGGTCAGGTGCCAAAAGAAGGTCAGGTGGTAACAGAAGGTCAAGTTATCAATAAAGGGAAAATTAAGGCGAAAGATTTCGTGGTACTTAATGGCGATGAAGTTATCAATGAAGGGGAAATTGACGCTACAAACAATGGCAAAGTATATTTATCCTCAGGCGATAATTTTACATTTACCTTATTACCAGATAGCGGTATAAGTGTGGCACTAGAAGATAATGCAGTACGGGGTATTGTTAAAAATGAAGGGATTATTAAAGCAGGGGACATTACGCTAAATGCAAAAGGGCGTAATCAAGCATTAGATAGCTTGGTTGTGAATAATGGTGTGTTAGAAGCAACTAAGGTTAGTAATAGAAACGGCAAGGTTGTGTTATCTGCTGGCAATGTTGAGTTGAATAATAAAAGTGATATTAAAGGGGAGATAGTTACTTTTGGGGCTGATGTTACCTCAAATAAGGAACTTAAAGACAATATAAAAATCACTTCTCAAACTGGCTCAAAAGTTACCTCGCCTAAAATCGACTTTAAAGGCAAAAGCGTTAATATCAATGGTAACTTTGGACGTGACGATGGTACAAAGCACTATAGCGATGAGCATAAAAGATTAAATACAGAAGTTAATATTGACGTGCCAGACAATGAAAATATTCGTATTGCGGAGAAAGAGAAAGAGAAAGAGAAAGAGAAAGATAAAACGGGTACGGGTTCATTTATACAAACAGATGCGTTAAGTTCATTACTAGCTAATAATGGAAAAGTGAATCTTAAAGGAAAGGACGTTAATATTTCAGGAAATATTAATATAAATTCCTTTAAAGGCTCAGATTCGCTATTAAAGCTAACTAACCAAGGTCATATTAATATCAATAATGCGGATATTAATTCAACAGGTCGTTTATTTTTTATAACCAGTTTGCAGAATGAGAAAGATTCTCAATCAGATATTACCATTACTGACAGCAAAATAAATCTTGGTAACGGAGCTATGGGATTGGGGCGTAGTATCAATAAAGACAACTGTGATCACCCAAGATGGTGTAGAACGGAAATCACACAACGCAAGAAGTTTGATGTTCATATGCGTAATGTAGTATTTGATCAGGTTGATGATGTGGTTGTAGCAGGTGGATTTAAAAAAGTTAATTTAGATCACATCGTTGCCACAGGACAAACGAATTTTTACATTGATGGGGGGGTATCCCGTAATAATTCAAGATATGAATACGGTGTGTTAGATTTAGACAAACGTACGCAGTTATCGGAGTTAGATCAACGCAAACGCCGTTGGAAATATTACAATGATTTAGATTTAGATATGAATAAAGCCTATTGGCATCGTTTTGATATGTTTGCCACTAAAAATACAGGGCGAACAGCTATTAAAGATACAGAAATTAATATTTCTAACAGTAATATTAATCTGAAAAATGGATTTGTACATTTACTGGCAGAAAAAATTAACTTAGATAAGAGCAAGATTGATATTACTTTTGATAAAGATAATTCAGAAGATATTTCAACTCAAATTAACCGTTTAGGAATGAATGGTAAAGTCTCAATGGTAAACTCACATATTAAAATCGTGGGCGATGAGAAAAGCGATATATCTGCAAAAGCACCTTATGCTACGATGTTTTTAATCGGGGAATTAATAGGGGAAAAAAGTTCTATTTTTGTGAAATCTCATCAGGGTTACACCTTTAGAACTGATGGCGATACAAAAATTGCAGGTAAATACAGTAAAGATGACTTGAAAATTACCGCAATTAACACTGGAGGAAGAACTGGGAAAGAAGTGATCATTAATGGTGCGCCTGGCTCAATTGATAATGATGCGAATATTGCCAATATGGCATTTACTATTGGTGATAACGCAAATACCAAAACAACCATTGAAAATGCTGACATCACTGCCTTAGCACCAAACGGTGGGACAGCTTATTTAAGCTCCAAAGGGGTAGAAATTGAGGTAAAATCAAATTCAAATTTCACATTCTTTGAACTTCCTCGTGAGAAAAACTTTAATCAAACAAAAATTAAAGGCGATTCTACCAAACTCAGTGAACGTAGTTTTGCTAGACTTTATGACAAAATTAACGGTGTGCGAGCCAGCAACTTGTCTGCTGAGCAATTGAATGTTACGGACTCAAGCGAAAAAATCATTAATACAAAGTTAGTGAGTAGCTTAGATGTTGAAAAACTTGTTTCTGTTGCAGTTTGTGATGCAGGTAACGGTTGCGAAGAACAACAATTCGGCGATAAAGGTAATAATACTAAAGTGAGTGTTGGAGAGTTAGAAACTGAACAATAACTATTCAGAACACAAGGTAAAAGCATAAAGCCAATCTGACAGACATCAATTAAATTGCATGCCTGTCAGATTTCTTAATAGCCACTATCGCTACATTATTTTAAACAACCACGAACAATCAATACGCCAACATTTCGAGCTTGCGCGACGGCTTTTGGTTTACTCAGTTTAATTTTTAATCCTTGAAGTTGATAACGTGACTCAAGCAAATCCGCCACTTCATAAGCCACTCGCTCAATCAGCAAGAAAGGTTTACTTTCCACATAATCAATAATCGCTTGGCTCACTTCAGCATAATTCAAACAATATACAACATCATCCGTTTCTGCCGCTTGTTTACAATCCCAAGCCATTTCTAAATCAAACACAAGTTTTTGTTTTATTTGCTGTTCCCAATCATATACACCGATTTGTGCAAAAACAGTCAATTCTTCAATAAAAATGCGATCCATAAGGTTTCCTCTAAAATTATTGTAGGCGTATGCTATCAATTTTGGGTAGAATAACGAACAGTTTTTCTTGCTGGAGTGCAAAATGAGCCTTTTCGCCCTTTTTTATATGCTTTTTGCCTATCTTTTAGGCTCAGTTTCCAGTGCGATTTTAATTTGTCGCATTGCAGGCTTGCCAGATCCACGTCAAAATGGTTCACACAACCCTGGGGCGACAAATGTGTTGCGCATTGGAAATCGTAAGTCTGCCTTGGCGGTGCTTATTTTTGATATGTTAAAAGGGATGATTCCTGTATGGGCAGGGTATTATTTAGGTCTTACTCAATTTGAATTAGGAATGGTCGCACTTGGTGCTTGTTTAGGGCATATTTTCCCAATTTTCTTTCAATTTAAAGGTGGCAAAGGTGTTGCAACTGCCTTTGGGGCAATCGCACCGATTTCTTGGGCTGTTGCAGGTTCAATGTTTGGTACGTGGATCTTTGTTTTTCTTGTTAGTGGCTATTCTTCATTAAGTGCGGTTATTTCTGCATTACTTGTGCCTTTTTATGTGTGGTGGTTTAAACCTGAATTTACTTTTCCTGTTGCACTGGTGTGTTGCCTATTAATTTATCGTCATCACGATAACATTCAACGCTTATGGCGTGGTCAAGAAGATAAAGTTTGGGCTAAATTTAAAAAGAAATAAAAATTTTACCGCACTTTTCTAAATTTCCACTGGAGTTTCCTGTGTATACTAAAGGTTCCGTTTCCACCCGTATTGCGAAATATTTATTTATCATTCTTATCGTTGCTGGTGTGATTAGTTCTCTGAGTTTGGCAATTATGAGCAGTAATAAATATGATGCCGAAGCCATTAATATTTCAGGTTCTTTGCGTATGCAAAGTTATCGCTTACTTTATGAAATGCAAGAACAACCAGAAAGCGTGGAAACGAACTTACGCCGTTATCATATAAGCCTTCATTCATCTGCTTTACTAGAAGTTCAAAATCAATTTTTCACACCGAATGTATTAAAACATTCCTATCAAAACATTTTGCAACGTTGGACGAACATGGAAAAATATGCGCGCCAACAGGATGTAAAAAACTATAGTAAGCAGCTTACTAACTATGTGGCAGATGTTGATTATTTTGTGTTTGAACTACAACGTTTTAGTGAGCAAAAATGGATTTTAGGCGTTTCAGTATTAGGTTTTGCGATGTTGTTAATTTTGCTGATGGTGTCTTATGTGATTTGGTACACAAACCGAGAAGTTGTGAAACCTTTGCATTTAATGACAAAAGCCAGTATGCAAGTGCAAATGCGTCAATTCAATCATATTCCACTTGACACAAGGAAACAAAACGAACTTGGCACACTGGCTCGCGTATTTACACAAATGTCCACAGAACTGGGACAGCTTTATTCGCGTTTAGAAGAAGCGGTAAACGAAAAAACGCAAAAGTTGCGTCAAACTAACCGCACTTTAAGCACTCTTTATCAAAGTGCTCAACTTCTGAATACAAACACAATTAACGATAAAATTTTAAATCAAGTTTTGAATTACATTTTTATTAGCGATCATTTGAACTTCGTTAAAGTGGAAGTGATGGGGGCTGAACATTGGGATATTACATTGGGTAAGCAAGATGCTAATAATGAACTACAAATCGAAACCCTTTCTGTGGATAACGAAGAATTAGGTGTACTCTCTTGGCAAGCAGGATTACCTTGTCCAGATCCCCGAATTATGCAAAATTTAGCGCAAATGCTTGCTCGTGCGCTTTATTTCCATAAAAATTTACGTCAGAAAGAACAGATTTTATTAATGGAAGAACGCTCAATTATTGCGCGAGAGTTGCACGATTCTTTGGCTCAAGTCTTATCATTTTTACAAATTCAACTTACTTTGCTCAAACATAACCTGAAGAAAGAAGACGAACAATCAAAAGAAAAGAGTTTGGCAATTATTGCCAATTTTGAACAAGCCCTTTCTGGTGGTTATGCGCAGTTACGTGAGCTTTTAGCCACTTTCCGTTTAACTATACAAGAAGCGAATTTACAGCTTGCACTAAAACAAGTGATTGATTCATTACGCTCGCAAACAACAATGCAAATGAATGTGAATTGTCAATTACCCTCACAAAGTTTGAACCCTCAACAGCTGGTTCACGTTCTGCAAATTGTACGTGAAGCCACCACCAATGCGATCAAACATTCTCAAGGCACGGTAATTGAAATTAGCGCAAGAATTAATGCGGAAGGCGAGTATGAAATTTTAGTTGAAGATGATGGGGTTGGCATTCCAAACCTTGAAGAGCCTGAAGGGCATTACGGCTTGAATATTATGGCGGAACGTTGTCGTCAGCTTAATGCACAATTGCATATTCATCGCAGAGAGCAAGGCGGCACACAAGTCAAAATTACCTTGCCACATACATTATATTAGGACATCAAAATGCAAAATTTACAACCTTTTCACACTTTCCACATTCAGTCTAATGCTCGTGAAATTATTGAAGCACATAGTATCGAACAGCTACAACAAGTGTGGGCTCATTCTAAATCAGAAAATTTACCCACTCTTTTTTTAGGTCAAGGAAGTAATGTTCTATTTCTAGATGATTTTAATGGCATCGTGATCCTTAATCGTTTAATGGGGATTACGCACGAACAAGATGCAAATTTTCACTATCTTCACGTCAATGGCGGGGAAAATTGGCATAAATTGGTGGAGTGGTCTATTAATAATGGTATTTATGGCTTAGAAAATCTGGCTCTGATTCCCGGTTGTGCAGGCTCTGCCCCCATTCAAAATATCGGTGCTTATGGCGTTGAATTTAAAGATGTATGTGATTATGTGGAGGTACTTAATTTAAATACGAACGAAACCTTTAGACTCGACACAGAACAATGTGAATTTGGTTATCGTGAGAGTATTTTTAAACATCGTTATCAGCAAGGTTATGTGATTACAGCGGTTGGATTAAAGCTCACAAAAAATTGGCAGCCTATTCTAAAATATGGTTCGCTTGTAGAGTTCGATCCGAAAACGGTCACCGCTAAACAAATTTTTGATGAAGTCTGTCATATCCGTCAAAGCAAATTACCAGATCCCAATGAAGTGGGTAATGCAGGGAGTTTCTTTAAAAATCCCGTTGTCAGTTTAGAACATTTTGAAAAAATCAAAAAACATCACGAAAATCTACCGCACTTTCCACAGGCAGATGGCTCAGTGAAATTAGCGGCAGGCTGGCTGATTGATCAATGCAATCTTAAAGGCTTTCAAATTGGCGGTGCAGCCGTTCATGAAAAACAAGCATTAGTATTAATTAACAAAAGCAGGGCAACAGGACAAGACGTGGTCAAACTCGCCCATCACGTTCGCCAAACTGTTGCAGAAAAATTTGGTGTATCTTTACAACCTGAAGTCCGCTTTATCAGTGCAACTGGCGAAGTAAATAGCGAGCAAATTATCACGTAATTTTATAAAGTAAGGATATAAACAATGAACTTTAAAGAAATTTTAGAAATCTTGCCCAAAATCGATCATCTAACGGGTTTGAACGTGATGAATGGAGAAACTATTATCCATAACATTCCTGCGATACAAGGTAAATTAGGTTCGCTTCGCCTTTATAATGCGTTGGCTGAAAAATTTAACGGAAAATTAAACCGCACTTCCGCACAACAAGGTGTTGAATGGTTTGCAGAACACGTAGAAGATGCTAAAGCAAATCCAGGCAAACATCCGAATATCGATCTACTATTCAAAGTCATTGATGAAAATCTTAATTTAACTTTAATTCCACTTTGCTAATTAATCAGAATTATTTAAAAATAATTGAACTTTCAATTGATAAAATCTGTCTTATTAACAAATTGGTTCAATAAGATAGCTTATTGTGCTATAACTAAGTACATTGATTGGCAAAAGCCAAAATAAAGAAGGGAAACGATGGATAAAGAAACACAAATGATGTTAGTTCCTCAAGGCAGTATCGAAGGTTATATTCGTGCAGCAAATGAATATCCGATGCTGACCGCAGAGGAAGAAAAGGAATTGGCAGAACGTTTGTATTATCACGAGGATTTAGATGCAGCGAAAAAACTCATTTTGTCGCATCTTCGTTTCGTGATCCACGTGGCGCGTGGCTATTCTGGCTATGGTTTACCACAAGCTGACTTAATCCAAGAAGGCAATATCGGCTTAATGAAAGCGGTTAAACGTTTTAACCCTGAAGTTGGTGTACGCTTGGTGTCATTTGCTGTGCATTGGATTAAAGCAGAGATCCACGAATATGTTCTTCGTAACTGGCGTATCGTAAAAGTCGCAACCACGAAAGCTCAACGTAAATTATTTTTCAACCTACGTAAAACTAAACAACGTTTAGGTTGGTTCAATGAAAATGAAGTTGATATGGTCGCAAATGAATTGGGTGTTTCCAAAGAAGATGTGATCGAAATGGAATCGCGTATGAGCGGTGCGGATGTCGGTTTTGATTTACCTACTGATGATGCAGAAACAGAGACCTATTCTCCAGCCCTTTATTTGGAAGATAAAAGTTCTAATTTCGCAGCAGCGCTTGAAAATGAAAACTTTGAAAGCCAAGCAACCGAGCAATTAGGTGCGGCGCTACAAAGTCTAGATGCACGTAGTCAGGATATTATCAAAGCTCGTTGGTTAGATGATAACAAAGCTACATTGCACGACTTAGCGGCAAAATATAATGTCTCTGCGGAACGTATCCGTCAATTAGAAACTAATGCACTGAAAAAATTAAAAAGTGCGGTGAATTTTTAAATAATTTAGAAAAAGAAAACCTGCTGATTAGCAGGTTTTTTATTTATCATTTAACCGTAATTTCAAATCTTCAGCAGTTTGGCAGGTCTTAATCTTATCAAACACTTGGTTCGCCTCATCATATTCCTTATTCAAATAACGTAACCATTGTTTAATTCGTGCCACATGATAAAAACCACTGTCATATTCATTTTCAACATTAGCATATTTTTGCAAGATTTTTTGAATCTCATACCAAGGCATTTTTTCTGCATTTGATTTCAGAACATGACTTAAATTCGGAATATTCAACGCGCCTCGTCCTACCATTAAATCCTGACAACCTGTTTGAGATAAGCAATCTTGCCCATCTTGCCAATGCCAAATTTCTCCGTTAGCAATAACTGGAATGGATAAACGCTCTCGGACTTCGCTAATTTTTTTCCAATTAATTCGATCAGCACGATAACCATCAGCTTTTGTGCGTCCATGAACTGTAATTTCGGTTACGCCGCCTTGCTCTACCGCATCAGCGATTTCAAAGGCTTGAGAAATATCATCCCAACCTAACCGCACTTTTACACTAACGGGAAATTCACTTGGCACGGCTTGGCGTAAGGCTTGAGTGGCACGATAAATCAATTCAGGCTGTTTCAATAATGCCGCACCACCATTGCTGCCATTCACTGTTTTAGAAGGGCAACCACAATTTAAATCAACGCCATGAGAGCCAAGATCGATCGCACGAATCGCATTTTCAGCAAGGCATTCTGGATGCTGCCCTAGCAACTGCACTCGCACAGGCGTACCAGAAGAAGTAAAGCCCTGATTTTTTAATTCAGGGCATAAACGATAAAATACTTTTTCAGGGAGAAGTTGATCAACTACGCGAACAAATTCTGTTATACATAAATCGTAGTCATTCACTTCGGTGAGAAGTTCACGTACAAAGGGATCTAAAACCCCTTGCATAGGCGCAAGAATAACACGCACTATTTCCAGCCTTTTGCTTTACAAATTAAATCGTAAGCGGCTTGAATCTGTTGAGTTTTTTCTTTTGCCATTTCCATCATTTCTGGCGGTAAACCTTTCGCCACGAGTTTATCTGGATGGTGTTCATTCATTAAACGACGATAAGCACGCTTAACCGTGCTTTGCTCATCGGACTCAGTCACACCCAATACTTTATAGGCATCATTTAAAGTTGGGCCAGAAGCATGTTGGTAACCACCACTATTTTGTTGTTGATATTGGTAGCCACCTTGATATGCACCTTGTTGATATTGCTGATAGAAACCGCCTTGAGTAAAAGCTCGAGCAGCCATTTCCATCGCAATCATTTGTTCAAATTGCATACGAGAAAGACCAAGTTCTTCAGCGATCACATAAAGCACTTCTTTCTCATTTTCGTGAAGTTCTGAATCGGCAAAAGCCGCTTGAACTTGCACTTGTAAGAACATTCGCAATAAATCAGCACGTTGCCCACAACCAATGCGAAATTCACGGATAACTTGGCGAATTGGGAAATCAGATTCTTTACCACGACGAAATGCATCTTGCGCTAATTTACGCCCTGCATCATCCAGTTTAAGCTGAATCATTAATTGATTAGCTAATTGGATATCTTCTTCTGTTACACGCCCTTTCGATTTACTTAAATGTCCTAACACCGCAAAGGTGGTTTGCATAAACAAGTCTTGACGCGTTGTTTTCTTTTTAAAGAAACTAGAACTTACCGAGCCAAGTTCATACAATTTTTTATCTGCAATAGAACCTAAAATGAGCCCAGCTATCGCACCAAAAAATCCACCAACTTTCCAACCTAAAAATACGCCTATAATTTTTCCAATAAATCCCATTCTTTCCCCTGTTAAGCCAAAGTGCGGTTATTTTTATAATGTTATTTATAATGATGACAAAAATTTATTTCTCAAGTTTTATACGCCAAATTCGGCACGATAAGCACGCATTTCTGGCAAATGGCTACTGTATCGAGGATCTTGTTCGATAAATTGCATCAAATCATCTAAATCAATGATTGATAGCACTTGGCATTGATAATCACGTTCTACTTCTTGAATTGCTGAAAGCTCGCCTTTTCCTCGTTCCTTACGGTTTAGAGCGATCAATACCGCCGCAAGCTCTGCCTGATTTACACTGATTAATTCCATAGATTCACGAATTGCAGTGCCAGCCGTAATCACATCATCCACAAGCAAAATTTTTCCTTGCAATGGGCTACCAATTAAATTGCCGCCCTCTCCGTGATCTTTCACTTCTTTACGATTAAAACACACGGGTTTATCAATACCATAACGATTAAATAACGCCACCGAAACTGAAGTGCCAATTGGAATACCTTTGTAAGCAGGGCCAAAAACCACATCAAAATCTACCGCACTTGCTTGAATTGCCGCAGCATAAAACTCGCCTAAACGTGCTAAATCTGCCCCCGTATTGAACAAACCCGCATTGAAGAAATACGGACTTTTACGCCCCGATTTCAAAGTAAACTCGCCGAATTTCAATACATTTCGGCTTAAAGCAAATTCGATAAAATCGCGTTTATATTGTTCCATTTTTTAACTCCTATAAACTGTGTTTATAAGCCTAGCGCTTCACGTTGAGCAATGAAAATTTGATTACAGCCTTGTTTCGCTAAATCTAATAATGTTAATAATTCTTCATGGCTAAATGGCTCGCCTTCTGCAGTGCCTTGCACCTCAATCATGCGACCATCTTCCATCATCACAACATTCATATCGGTTTCCGCTGCAGAATCTTCCACGTATTCCAAATCACAAACAGCTTGCCCATCAACAATCCCTACAGAAATCGCCGAAACTAGCCCTTTAATGGGGTTGGTTTTTAACGTGCCATTCTCAATTAAACTGTTGATCGCATCACATAATGCGACTGCAGCACCAGTAATGGATGCAGTTCGTGTGCCGCCATCCGCTTGAATAACATCGCAATCTAAAGTAATCGCACGTTCACCCAGTGCTTTAAGATCCACCATGGCGCGCAAAGAGCGGGCAATTAAGCGTTGAATTTCCATTGTGCGTCCGCCTTGTTTACCTTTAGCCGCCTCACGTTGCATACGACTATGTGTTGAACGTGGCAACATTCCATATTCAGCCGTTACCCAACCTTGCCCTTGTCCTTTTAAGAAACGTGGTACAGCATCTTCCACTGTTGCAGTACAAAGCACTTTGGTGTCCCCAAATTCAACAAGCACGGAACCTTCAGCGTGCTTGGTGTAATTACGGGTAATTTTAATTTGGCGGGGTTGATTATTTTCTCGATTATTTGGACGCATAATTATTCCTTGATATGGTTTCTAACGATGTAATAAAAAAGCGTACTATTCTAGCACGCTTTGATTTTTATTTTTGTTAAAATTCACTAAGATATTGATTATTGATAATAAAAAAGCAAGGTGCTTTACCTTGCTTTATTAATTTGGTGGAGATAATCGGGATCGAACCGACGACCTCTTGAATGCCATTCAAGCGCTCTCCCAACTGAGCTATATCCCCATAAAAGACAGCGACATGATAAAATTTGACTATGTGGCTGTCAATACGATTTTATTATGTGTTTGTTATCCGATTAAATATTAAGCATTTTGTGCATGAATAAAATCAATAGCACGCTGAATACGCGCAAGTACGCGATCTCTGCCGATACCGACTAGGGTAACATCCATTGATGGCGATTGACCAGAACCTGTCACCGCGACACGTAATGGCATACCAACTTTACCCATGCCCACTTCTAGTTCAGCAGCCGTTTGCTCAATGGCTTCGTGAGTAGAATGTAAATCCCAGCTAGAAAGTGCGGTTAATTTTTCTTTCACTTTTGTAAGCGCTTCAGCAGCATTGCCTTTGAAATGTTTTTTCGCTGCGGCTTCATCAAAGGTTTCAAACTCTTCAAAGAAGTAGCGGCTTGACCTTGCCATTTCTTTTAAGGTTTTGCAACGTTCCGCAAGCATGGAGACAATATCAGTTAATGCAGGACCATTGCTTGTATCAATGCCTTGATCTTTGTAATGCCATTCAAGGTGTTTAGCCACATATTCTGGCGGTAATTCACGGATATAATGTTGATTCAACCATTGTAATTTTTCGGTATTAAATGCGCTAGCTGATTTGCTAACATGATCTAATTCGAAATAGTTGATCATTTCTTCGCGACTGAAAATTTCTTGGTCGCCATGTCCCCAGCCTAAACGCACAAGATAGTTAATTAAAGCTTCTGGTAAGTAACCATCATCACGATATTGCATGACGCTCACTGCACCATGTCGTTTAGAGAGTTTTTGACCATCATCGCCATTAATCATAGAAACGTGTGCATAGGTTGGAATTGGGGCACCAATCGCTTTTAAAATGTTAATTTGACGAGGCGTGTTGTTGATATGATCTTCGCCACGTACAACATGTGTGATACCCATGTCCCAGTCATCTACAACTACACAGAAGTTATAAGTTGGAGAACCGTCTGTGCGGCGAATAATAAGATCATCAAGCTCACTGTTGCTGATTTCAATACGGCCACGTACGGCATCATCAAATACTACCGAGCCTTCAGTTGGATTTTTAAAACGTACAACATGGGGTTCATCAGGTGAATGGTTGTGATCGTGTAAGCAGTGACGGTCATAACGTGGTTTTTCTTTATTTTGTTCTTGAGTATGACGAAGTTCTTCTAAGTGTTCTTTAGTACAATAACAACGATATGCTAAGCCTTGTTCAATCATTTCATCGATCACTTGGTTATAACGATCAAAGCGTTTAGTTTGGTAATAAGGGCCATGCTCCCACGGAAGATTTAACCATTCCATGCCTTCAATAATGGCAGCAGTAGCTTCAGGTGTTGAACGCTCTAAATCAGTGTCTTCAATTCGTAATACAAATTCACCGTTATTATGTTTTGCGTATAACCAAGAATAAAGTGCGGTACGTGCGCCACCTACATGTAAATAACCTGTAGGGCTAGGAGCAAAACGAGTACGCACTTTTACATTTGGATCTAAATTAAAAGGAGCATCTAGTTTCATTTTTATAACCTATCTTCAATAAAATATTAGTCGTCATTCTACTACGACTTGTTTGACTTCTAAATAAAAAAGCGGATTTTATGCTTATTTTTACGACAATTAAACAAAATTTAGTAAAAAGGTATTGACTGAAAATGCATTCTCCCTATAATGCCAACCCACAACATTAAGGGCGATTAGCTCAGTTGGGAGAGCACCTC
>NZ_KV805851.1:0-18383 GCF_001811665.1 Haemophilus sp. HMSC066A11 | reverse complement strand
TGGTTCGAGACCGGTATCGCCCACCACTTTTCTAAAGTGTCCTTTCCGCTCAAACTTTCCCTTTATATTTAAACGCTTTCTAGTGGGCGATTAGCTCAGTTGGGAGAGCACCTCCCTTACAAGGAGGGGGTCACTGGTTCGAGACCGGTATCGCCCACCACTTCTCTAAAAAGTGTTCTTAATGTTACTAAGTTTGACCAAGCGGGCGATTAGCTCAGTTGGGAGAGCACCTCCCTTACAAGGAGGGGGTCACTGGTTCGAGACCGGTATCGCCCACCACTTAAAAGTGTTTAAATAAACCGAAAATTTAGGGTTTTGCCTTAATATTATCGGGCGATTAGCTCAGTTGGGAGAGCACCTCCCTTACAAGGAGGGGGTCACTGGTTCGAGACCGGTATCGCCCACCACTTTATTTTCAAATTATCCAAATAATTTCCTTTTCCCGTTCAATCTATTACGTTTACGTGATAAAGTGCGCTGGCATTGTCATATCTAATTTTAAACTGTTTATATATCATAGGGAAAATTTATGATCGCTTATATTTTCTTAGCTTTATTCACGATTGCGGCAGTGATTTTTATCGTAAACTCCCATTATCGTTGGACTTATTTCTTTGCTATTACGCTTTTTACTTTTTTATTTGGCGGTATGCTTATGGTTTCCAGCCAATGGCAACGTGCTTTAAATTTTTCATCTGTGCTTTTTGTGGTACTGATGTTATTTCATCGTTTAAAAATTCATTATTACAAACAGCCTTTGTTAATTTCAGATTTCTTTCTTGTGGTGGATTGGCGAAATTGGGAAACCTTAATTCATTATAAAGGCGCGTTGTTTGGCGTTATTGGGCTACTGGCGTTATTAGGTTATGCTATTTTGGGTTTTAATGATGCCGAGTCTTTAGGGGTATTGGGTAACAGCATTGGGGCGTTATTGTTTATCGTTAGCTTTAGCTTGATGTGGCATTATTCTAAAAATCCAAGTGCGGTGCAAGTTTGGTTAGATTCTTTGCCCGATGATGGTCGTGATGTGTTTTTGAATTTACCAATGTCTTGCCGCGGTATTTTTTTCAAAGTGCCAAATTTTGATGGCAATAGCCAAAATTTTATTGAAAAAATGACCGCACTTTCATTTGATACAAACAACCTATCTGAAACAAAACCCGATATTGTTGTAACATTAATGGAATCCACGCTGAACCCTCATCAATTTGCTTTTAGTCAGCAATCTATTCCACCACTTTCCATGTTTGAACCCCAAAATGATACAGTATTTGCTTCGCCGTTGCGTGTACATACTTTTGCTGGTGCGACGTGGAAATCAGAATTTGCTTTTTTAGCCGGTGTGCCTTCAACCGATTTTGGGGCGTTAGCAAGTGGCGTTTTTTATTCTGTTGTACCGCACTTGCAATCAGGTTTAGTGAAAAATCTAAAAGCTCAAGGATATTTTTGTGTTGCCTTGTCGCCTTTTACAAAAGGTAATTACAATGCGAAATCTGCTTATGATCATTTTGGTTTTGATTTGATGTTACAGCCTCAAGACCTTGGTTATCCTGCACCTATCAGTAAAAATCTTTGGGATATTAGTAGTAAAGAAATGATGAAGTTCACCCGAATGATTTTGGAAAAACAGCATCCAGCGTTAGAAAATGTAGATCAGCCAATGTTTGTTTATGTATTGACTATGCGTGAACATGGTCCATACGAATTGGGCATGGAAAATATATTTAATCTTCAAATGCCTAATTTAGGGGCTAAAAGTATTTCTGCATTGAATGACTATACTCAACGTATTGTCGCATTGAATGATGCGATTGAAGGAATGAATAACTATTTACACGAACGTAAAAAACCTTTTGTGCTAGGCTATTTTGGCGATCATCAAGTAGCATTTGATAATACTATCCCTCCGAAGAAAGGGGATTATGCACAGCCCGATTATGTGACGCAATTTGTTGTAAGAAGTAATTGTAGTCGTCAATTTAAGCAAGAACAAAAGTTTTTAGATCTTGCTTTTGCTGGAGGTATTTTGATGAATGTAGCAGGATTATCAGCAGAAGATGAATTTATGAAAGCGAATATGACAATGTGTAAACTAAGTTACGGAAAATTGGAAGATTCTTCTGATATTCAGCTACTCAATGATTATCGCCATTATTTATATCAAACATTGGCGATTGCCAGATAATTTTCTTATAGATCGAGCATTATTGCTCGATCTGCTCGCCAATTTCATCTAAGGTTGAAGCTAATTGCGCACCAACTAGCACCACAAGCCAACTTATTTGAATCCACAATAACATAATTGGTAAAGTTGCCATTGCACCGTAAATTAATTGATAAGAGGGAAAAGTGACGATATACCAAGTAAATGCTTGTTTACCAAGAGTGAAAAAAATCGCGGCAAGAAATGCACCGTAAGCTGAATGCTTAATTTTCACTTTTTTATTCGGTACAACCGTATAAATAAGCGTAAAAATAAACCAAGTAAATAAAAAAGGCACAAAACTGAGCAATTTTAAGCCTAATGATAAATGTTCCGATTGCTCAAACATTATTTTAATATACGAACTAATCCCAATGCTCACGCCAATAATAAGTGGGCCAAGTGTCAAAATCATCCAATAAATCGCAAAAGAAGAAAGCGGAGAGCGAGATTGACTATTGTGCCAAATACTATTTAGTGTTCGGTCGATGTTATTAATTAGCATCAAGGCAACGGCAATTAAACTCACAATTCCCACCGCACTCATTTTCTTTGAGTTTGATACAAATTGATCGATATATTCGCCCACCATATCACTCGCTGATGGTGCAAAATTAGTGAAAATCATTTCTTTCAATTCTCCCGTCACTTCATTGAATACAGGAAAAGCAGAGAAAATAGAAAAAATAACCATAACCAAAGGAACCATTGCTAACATTGTGCTATAAGTCAATGCGCCAGCTACTTGATTAAGTTTATTTTCTGAAAAACGTTTCCAAAATAATAATCCAAAATTTTTTAATGAAATCATAGAAATCCCCCACAACAATATTTAAATTTTTTACCCGAACCACATACACAAGGTTGTTTCATTGTAGGCAAGGATACTGTCGGATCAACAAAATACCAACGATCTTCAATTTTCACAAAAATTGACCGTTCTTGATGGACTTGTTCACAATCTTCGCCTTGAAAAATCGCCTTAAATTCCACCGCACTTTGAGTTTTTGTAAGGCTTTCCGTTTTTAGAATTTCTAATCCTAGCCACACGGTGTTGTCCGCCCATTCTTGTAATAAACTAGTTTCTAATAAAGTTTGTTGGCTTGGTACAGTTGTTGCAACAATATAAGGTATATTTTTTAAAACGTAAGCCGTATAACGTGAACGCATAAGTTGCTCTGCCGTTTCGGGAAATGCTTGTTTTAAATGAAATTTGCCACAACAATCTGCATAATGATGACCAGATTGACAAGGACAATTTTCTAAAGAAAGTGCGGTTGAAATTTCTGACATATTTATCTCTGTTATTTGAATTTCGATACTTGTGAGCGAATTGAGCGTTTAAAGGCTTCAGCTAATACTTCAATATCTAATGCTGCTTCTAGTTCAGCTTCATTTTCAGGTGAGGATAACAAGCGATTTAAATGGCGAATTGTTACTTGCGGATAAGGGCGCGCGAGCAATTTCAATTCATCACCTTGTCTAATTTCTCCCGCTTTAATGACGCGAACATACCATCCACTGAGCCCGGTTTTATAAACAATATCACGAGTCTCTTCGTTTTCCGTATTTTTTGATAAACGTTCGCAAGGTTTGCGTGGCTGGGATACTTCTAAAATGGTTGAACCGATTTGATAACGATCGCCAATACACACATTGTCTTCATTCAAGCCTGATACGACAAAATTTTCTCCGTATGTCGCAGTATCCATATAAGAAAAATCTTTATTTAATAAAGCATTTAATTTATTAAAAGAATCTGCCGACATAAAAAAGAGAGATTTATCTACACCACCATGATGTTTTTTCAAACCAACATCGTTTCCTTCCGCACCAAGAGAATGAATTTTTACCGATGGCACAACTTTTTTACGAATCGCGCTTTCATACTGGCTTCCATCGGAAAAGGTTAGGGTTTCAACTTGTCCCACTTTTATAACTAAAATTTTTGCATTCATTTTATTTTTCGCTTGTTCTAGAAAAAATTTACGTGGAATTATAACCGAAAACGTTTAACTTTTTGACCGCACTTTTTTTTTTACTTATTATTCGTTATCAGAAAAATGAAAAGGAAATAATGAAAATGTTTGAAAGAGAAAACAAAATTTTCTAAAAATGTTTTATTTCTTTTCTTTACAATAAGATTTTTCCTAAGGGCGAAATCATCACGTTCAATGATAATAAGGAGATTTATTATGTCAGACGTATTTCACTTAAACCTCACTAAAGCACAACTTAAAGGCGCAACACTCGCTATTGTTCCAGGCGATCCTGCGCGCAGTGAGCGTATTGCGAAACAACTTGATAACCCAGAGTTTCTTGCAAGCACGCGTGAATTTACATCGTGGTTAGGTTATGTCAATGGTCAGCCTATTGTTGTATGTTCTACGGGTATTGGTGGCCCTTCAACATCAATTTGTGTGGAAGAACTGGCTCAACTTGGTGTACGTACTTTCTTACGTATTGGTACAACGGGTGCAATTCAACCGCACATTAATGTAGGCGATGTTCTTATCACAACCGCTTCTGTTCGCTTAGATGGTGCAAGCTGTCATTTCGCACCTTTAGAATATCCCGCTGTGGCAAACTTTGAATGTACAACCGCACTTTATAATGCAGCGAAAGCAAAAGGTATCGAGCCTTATGTAGGCGTAACTGCATCATCTGATACATTCTATCCTGGTCAAGAACGTTATGATACCTATAGCGGTAAAGTATATCGTGATTACCAAGGGCTACTTAAACAATGGCAAGATTTGAATGTAATGAACTACGAAATGGAATCCTCAACATTGTTCACTATGTGTAGTGCATTGGGTTTACGTGCAGGAATGGTTGCAGGCGTGATTGTAAACCGTACTCAACAAGAAATTCCAAATGAAGCAACAATAAAGCAAACGGAAGAAAAAGCTGTGTCTGTTGTGATCGCAGCTGCACAAGCGTTGTTAAGTTAAATTAATATTTATTTGAAGCAATAAAACCTTATTTTATTCTGCACCTTAATTAGATTTATTTTCTAACGAAGTAAGGTGCAGATTTTTTATTAACAAACTGCGATCTTCTGATCAATTTAATCAAAGTAGTCTATTTGCTCGTTGGCATTAAAACCTAAACTTGATATAAGTTCTAAATAAACTATTTCTAAAGGCTAAATAACCTGAAATATTGACGACTAAAATTAGATTTCTGTTAAATCTACATTTTTAGTCTCTTTTGAGGCTAATAATGCCAAGAGAGTCATTAATACATTGATTGCTAAATAAATCCCTACGCCCATTACACCAAATGACGCATTAATTTTTAAAGAAATCATCGCCGCAATTGTTGCACCAATAATTGATGCCAAATTATAGGCAAGAGAGGCACCTGAATAACGTACTTCCGTTGGAAATAACTCTGGCAATAGCGCAGCCATTGGACCAAATGTCATTCCCATAATCGCCATACCAATCACTAAAAATGCAAATACGCTAACTGGTGTGCCATTTTCTAAGAATAACGGCATTGCTAAACCAAGCACACCGATAGCAATAGTTACCCAAATCAACCATTTACGACGACCGATTTTATCGGCATAAACACCAGAAATACTGATAAAAATACCAAATACAATGGCACTAATTAATAACAAGCCAGTAAATGTATTTGCTGGGATACCTAAGCCAAGCGCATAACCTGCCTCAGAAAGCTTTGGCGCTGTTCGAGAATATGCCTGTGCAAAAGCCGTCATAATGTAAAACAGAGAATAAGTTGCCACCATAATAAATGTACCAATGATCATTGGTTTTAAGTGTTTGGTAAACACAACACTCACTGGTGCATTCAATTTTTTGCCTTTTTGCTCTGCTTCCACAAATACGTGGCTTTCGTGTAAAGTTAAGCGAACATATAAGCCAACTGCAACTAATAAAATGGAAGAGACAAACGGAATACGCCACGCCCATTCAACAAGTGCATTATGACCAAGTAAATAGCTAACTAAGAAGAACGTTCCATTAGCGACAAATAAACCAATTGGTGCGCCTAATTGAGGGAAAGTACCGTACCAAGCTCGTTTTCCTTCTGGCGCATTTTCTGTTGCAACTAAAGCAGCACCACCCCATTCGCCACCAAGTCCAATACCTTGACCGACACGGCATACGCAAAGCAAAATCGGCGCCCAAATACCAATTTGAGCATAGTTAGGAAGTAAACCAATTACTACCGTTGAACCACCCATTAAAACAAGGGAGGCGACCAAGGTTTTTTTACGACCGATTTTATCGCCGAAGTGACCAAATAATGCCGAACCAATAGGACGTGCAAAAAATGCAAGTGCAAGCGTAGAAAGAGAAAGTAAGTCATTAGAAAGCGGATCATCGCTTTGGAAGAATTGCGTATTAAAAACTAATACAGCGGCAGCCGCATAGATATAATAATCAAAAAATTCGATTGCTGTACCGACCATCGAGGCTAACGCCACTTTCATCGGATTATTGCGAAGTTGTGTAGACATTGTGTTTTCCTAGAAGTTTATTATAAAAAGAAAGGGGTAAATCCTAGCATTTTAACTAAGGTCTAGCAATTTTTAATATGCAATTTTCTATTTTTTTAGAGAAATATTTTGAATTTTCTAAATGTGAGTTATGTCCAGCGCAGGGAATTGTCACTAAATTAATTTGATTTTCTTTCGCAATAGTTTGAAATTTATGATCTCGTTCGCCACAAAAATAAAAAAATGGCAAAGAACTTAACCGCACTTTTTCACTAAAATCAGGTTGCTTGGATAGACTTGTCGCCAACAACATTTTGCCAATATTTTCTCCACAATTTGATTTTCGTTTTTCAACTAACTGCAGTCTTTCTTCTGCAGTCAAATGGGAAAACACGGGCTGTTGATACCAATCATTTAACACATTTTCTGGCAATTCTTGTATAAAACGTTGCGACCAAGCAAAATCTTGCTGGAAACGAGCCTGTTTTTCTTCGTCGGTTTTTAAACCTAGATTCGCCCCTTCTAAAATAACGCCTTGCAAATTAGATCGTTCCACCTGAGCTTGCAGCGCATAATACAAAGCGATCCGTCCGCCTAGAGAATACCCAACAAGAAAATAGGGTTCATTTTTTACCGCACTTTTAATTTGCTGAGATAAATACTCCGCCGTTTCTTCAAAATTTGTAACTTCAACGCCTTTGGCTTGTCCATGAAAAGGCAAATCTAGCGGAATACAATTAAAGTGCGGTAAATTTTTAATGACTTTTTGCCAGTCGTTTTTTGTACCAAGAAGTCCGTGAAGAAAAATGATGTTTATCATTGAAGGGATTATTGATAGAAGTAATAAAATATGGCGGACCAAAGCCCGCCTACAGAATACTTAAGCACCAATCACGGCGTGACTAATTTGCTCGATTAAGCGTTTATACAAACTACTACCATCACTCGGATTCGTTTTAATTTCAATTAACGTTGCCTTACGACGGCTATAAGCCTGTTTAACAATGGAATTAAGATCTGCCCAAGTATAAGGATGAGCGTATTTGAGATCGAACATTGCCGCGATTTGAGAAAAATCGCCATTATGCGGTAATCGATAGAACTGATCTTTGACTTGTTCATCCACAGGTAACATATCAAAAATCGCGCCACCATTATTATTGATCACAAAAATTACCGTTGGTTGCGTAACGTTTTTGAATAATGAGACAGAATTCAAATCATATAAAGTGGAGGTATCGCCAATCACCGCAACAACAGGTTTATTTGAACCGATACTAATTCCCGCAGCAGTAGCCAATAAACCATCAATTCCACTCGCGCCACGATTAGTATAAACGGGATAACTTTCTGGTAATTGCGTTAGTGCATCAACCAGACGAACAAGTAAACTATTACCTAAAAATAAAACACCGTTATAAGGTAAAAGTGTTGGTAAACGTAATGCGAGCGAGGCTTCCGTTAAATTTCCGCCTACTTGCTGTTCAATAAAGGTCGCACAGAACTTAGATAAAGCTAATGGCTCAAGCAACCAAGGCTTTTGGCGTAAAGGTGGATGTGCACGCAACCAATGATGTGCTTTAGCATTGAATCTTGTCAGCGAATGATGATAAGGATCTAATGCCTTACCGCTTTGTTCAACCAACCAAAATTCCCCTTTAAACGCCTGTAAGAATTGATTAATGCGTTTACTAATAAAGCGTGCACCAAATTGAATCACAATATCAGCTTGCAGAAGTTTTTCACGAACAGTTTGGTTTGCTAGCCAAATATCTTCATAAGGCGTCGTTGGAACAACACCAGATTGAATATCCGTCAGTAACACCCAGCCCATAGCACTTGCCCAAGCATTAATGCCCATCGCTTGTTCTGCAGGTAATTGACCAACCACAACGACACCACGTTTGGTACGCCAATAATCCCAATTTTCATGCATTAATACTTCGTTTTGTTGGACTTCTACATTTATCCAAGACTTATTTTGAATTAACCAGCGTTGTAACGGCAGCAGCCAAGGGTGAGAATCTACCGCCTCATCAGTTGCATCATAAAGTGGCTCGGCGAATGGTACATTAATATGAACAACGCCACTTTGTTGTTTTTGTTGGAAAGCTGCCTGTTCAAGTAGAGAAATTAACCACTGCGCAGAATAATCAGCATTCGGTTTAGGTAAATTAACATTTGCAACTGGATACTGACCAAACATATTTTGTTGCAAAATAGCTTGATTTGCACCGCACTCCCAAAGTTCTGGTGGACGATCAGCAGTTAAAACAAATAAATTCACACCAGTTTGGCGTGCTTCAATAATTGCCGGATAAAGGTTTGCAGTCGCCGTGCCTGATGTAACAATAATTGCAACAGGCGATTGAGTTGCCTTAGCAATACCCAAAGCAAAAAAACCTAAACCGCGTTCATCAAAATGCGTATGACAAGTGACTGAACCTGCATTTTGCAAACGTACGGCTTCTAGAGTTAAAGGTGTCGAACGCGAACCTGGCGCGATACAAACGTGAGAAACGCCTTGGCGCACCAAGGTTTCTAAAATCACTTTCGACCAACAACGATTAAACACGCTTACCGACATTTTTTTTCTCCGTTATCATTTTTCTTCTGCAAACAAGGAAATTAACCCTGCTGCTTTACGTTCAATTTCTTTCCATTCTTCCAATGGCTGCGAGCCTGCCACAATGCCCGCGCCAGCAAATACTCGAATACGATGACCTTCAATAAAAGCAGAACGAATCGCCACACAAAACTCTGAACATACATCGCTCATCACGCCCAATGTTCCCGCATACCAGCCTCGATCAAAGGTTTCGATTTCTGACAAAATCATTTTGGCTTGTTGCTGTGGCAAACCAGATACTGCAGCTGTAGGATGAATCGCTTTTAATATATTTACATCTGCATAATGTGCGGTCAAATTTGCACGAATTTTACGAATCAAATGTTGTACTTTACGTAACGGTTTCAATTCCACATTGCTTACATCAAAACTTTCTACTTGCTTACGTAAATTCTGCGAAATATCTTCTACAACCAACCAATTTTCTTTTAAATTTTTCTCATCATTTAACAACCAATTGGCTTGAGATTGCGTTTCTTCCTCACTTTCAGAAACTGATGCTGTCCCCGCCAAAGCCTCTGTTAGCAACAAATTATACTCACGAGCAAATAGGCGTTCTGGCGTAGAACCAACAAAAACCGAATGAGAATTTTCAGCCCATAAAAAATGATAACAACCTTGATTTTGTTTTTCGCTTTCTGCTAAAAAATCGTACGCATTAATCGCTTGCTTTAAATGAAAAGTGGTTTCATTGGCTAACACAATTTTTGTCAGCTCTCCACTTTTAATTTCTACCAAAGCCTGATTGACCCAATCACACCAAGTTCTTTCATTAGCTCGAGGCTCTGTATGCAAAGGAATTTGTTTTGGCAACGCAGAAAGTGCGGTGAGATTTTCAAAAGTTTTGAGGTGGGCTAAAGTATCATTCGCACTTTGCTCATCTTTCACAAAAAAGGATACCAACGTGCCTTTATTATCCTGTTCAACAAGCATTTTGGGTAATACAAATTGTGCAGTGCCTTGAAATTGCAAACCGCCGACCAGTGGAAAACCACTTTCTTCAATAAACTCTTGCGCTAAATTTAACTGTGAAAATGACTGCACTGCCCCAAGCGCAGCCAGTGCTTTTTCTTCATCACGAAAATGTAAATAAAATTGAGGATACGCAGATTGACCTTTCAGCCACGCCAACAAATCGACCTTGTCCAGTTTTACCTGAAAACGGACAAGTTCATTCGTTGATTGCTGTAAATATGCGTGAATTTGCGATTTTAACTCGCCTATTGCCTGCGCTAAATAACTCATTAGATTTTGTTTTAAATACACAAAAAATTAGCCGTATTCTACCGCAGATTGTTAATGACAAAAAATTTTTTTACAAAATCTTTTCAATATTAAAAATTCAGCGTAAATTAACCGCACTTTTCTCGAAAAATTTATTAGAAACAAAAGGATTTCACTATGCGATTATTCCCAAAATCCGACAAATTAGAACACGTATGTTATGACATTCGCGGGCCTGTGCATAAAGAAGCACTACGCTTAGAAGAAGAAGGCAATAAAATTTTAAAACTTAATATCGGCAACCCAGCCCCTTTCGGTTTTGAAGCACCAGATGAAATTTTAGTGGATGTGCTACGTAATTTGCCATCAGCTCAAGGCTACTGTGATTCAAAAGGGTTATATTCTGCTCGTAAAGCCATTGTTCAATATTACCAATCAAAAGGGATTCTCGGCGCGACCGTCAATGATGTGTATATTGGTAACGGCGTATCTGAGCTTATCACAATGGCTATGCAAGCACTGCTCAATGATGGCGATGAAGTACTCGTGCCGATGCCTGATTATCCGCTTTGGACTGCTGCGGTAACCCTTTCTGGCGGTAAAGCAGTGCATTATCTCTGTGATGAAGAAGCAAATTGGTTTCCCGCTATTGATGATATTAAAGCAAAGGTGAATGCGAAAACTAAAGCGATTGTTATCATCAACCCGAACAACCCAACGGGTGCTGTGTATAGCAAAGAATTATTACAAGAAATAGTGGAAATCGCGCGTCAAAATAATTTGATTATCTTCGCAGACGAAATCTACGACAAAATTTTATATGATGGCGCGGTGCATCATCACATTGCCGCACTAGCTCCTGATTTATTAACCGTTACGCTGAATGGGTTATCAAAAGCTTATCGAGTTGCAGGCTTCCGCCAAGGCTGGATGATTTTAAACGGTCCAAAACATAATGCGAAAGGTTATATTGAAGGCTTGGATATGCTGGCATCAATGCGTTTATGTGCCAACGTACCAATGCAACATGCAATTCAAACCGCACTTGGTGGCTATCAAAGTATTAATGAATTTATTTTACCGGGCGGTCGATTACTTGAGCAACGAAACAAAGCCTATGATCTCATCACTCAAATACCCGGCATTACTTGCGTGAAACCAATGGGGGCGATGTATATGTTCCCGAAAATTGATGTGAAAAAATTCAATATTCGCAGTGATGAAAAAATGGTGCTGGATTTACTCCGCCAAGAAAAAGTGCTACTTGTGCACGGTAAAGGATTTAATTGGCATTCGCCAGATCACTTCCGTGTTGTCACCCTTCCTTATGTGAATCAGCTTGAAGAAGCCATTACAAAGTTAGCAAGATTTTTGTCGGATTACCGTCAATAATGAATGCTTTGACAACATTACAAAGGGGACTAAATGTCCCCTTTTTATCGATATAAATATATTGCACTTTCCTTGCGTACTATTATAATAGTGCAAATTTATTTTAGAGGCATTTTATGATACAACAAAAATCTCCTTCTCTCTTAGGCGGTGCAATGATCATTGCAGGTACAGCGATTGGTGCAGGCATGCTGGCTAACCCAACTTCAACGGCAGGTGTATGGTTTATCGGTTCAATTCTTGCTTTAATTTATACTTGGTTTTGTATGACAACCTCAGGATTAATGATCCTAGAAGCTAATCTACATTATCCAACAGGTTCAAGTTTTGACACTATCGTTAAAGATTTATTAGGAAAAAGTTGGAATACTATCAATGGTCTTTCCGTTGCTTTCGTCTTGTATATTTTGACTTATGCCTACATAACCTCAGGTGGAGGCATTACACAGAATCTGCTCAACCAAGCATTCAGTTCTGCTGAAAGTGCGGTAGATATTGGGCGAACTTCAGGATCTTTAATTTTCTGTCTTATTCTTGCAGCCTTTGTATGGCTTTCAACCAAAGCAGTGGATCGTTTCACAACCGTGTTAATTGTCGGGATGGTGGTTGCTTTTTTCCTTTCTACTACTGGTTTATTAAGCTCTGTAAAAACAGCAGTTTTATTCAATACCGTTGCTGAAAGTGAGCAAACATATTTACCTTATTTATTGGCCGCACTTCCAGTTTGTCTCGTGTCGTTTGGTTTCCACGGAAATGTCCCGAGTCTCGTCAAATATTACGATCGTGATGGTCGTCGCGTGATGAAATCGATCTTTATTGGTACGGGCTTAGCATTAGTGATTTACATCTTATGGCAGCTCGCTGTACAAGGTAATTTACCACGCACTGAATTTGCGCCAGTCATTGAAAAAGGCGGCGATGTTTCTGCATTATTAGAGGCTTTACATAAATATATTGAAGTGGAATACCTTTCCGTCGCATTAAATTTCTTTGCTTATATGGCAATTTCTACTTCATTCTTAGGCGTCACTTTAGGGTTATTTGACTATATTGCGGATCTATTTAAATTTGACGATAGCTTATTGGGCAGAACAAAAACAACACTTGTTACTTTTTTACCGCCATTATTGCTAAGCCTGCAATTTCCTTATGGATTTGTGATTGCCATTGGTTACGCTGGATTGGCAGCAACAATTTGGGCTGCACTTGTCCCCGCACTTCTTGCCAAAGCAAGCCGTCAAAAATTCCCACAAGCAAGTTATAAAGTATACGGCGGAAATTTTATGATTGGTTTTGTAATGTTATTTGGCATATTAAATATTGCGGCGCAAATTGGGGCAAACTTAGGTTGGTTTGCAAGTTTTACTGGGTAAGTTTTAAAAAATAAATTTAAATTATTAAATAGCGATCTGCACTTTAACAGTGGGTTATGTAGTCCAACTGATTCGTGCAGATCAGCCCTTAATTATTTTACTTTTTATTAGTTACAAACAATCTTAACTGCAAGTCCGCCTTGAGATGTTTCGCGATACTTAGCATTCATATCTTTGCCTGTTTCGTACATTGTTTCAATCACTTTATCTAAGCTTACTCTTGGATTGGTGGTGCGGCGTAAAGCCATACGCGATGCATTGATCGCTTTAACCGAAGCAATTGCATTGCGTTCGATACAAGGTACTTGAACTTGACCGCCGACAGGGTCGCAAGTTAATCCTAAATTATGCTCCATTGCAATTTCAGCTGCGATGCATACTTGTAGTGGATTGCCACCCAAAATTTCAGCTAGTCCCGCAGCAGCCATTGAACAGGCTACACCCACTTCGCCTTGACAACCCACTTCTGCACCAGAAATAGAAGCGTTCATCTTATAAAGTGAACCAATCATCCCTGCGGCTAATAAATAGCGTTCAATGATTTCAGGTGTTAATGGCGAGATGAATTTTTCATAGTAAGCTAATACCGCTGGAATAATCCCACACGCACCGTTAGTTGGTGCCGTAACCACGCGTCCACCTGCTGCATTTTCTTCATTGACAGCAAGCGCAAACATATTGACCCAGTCGATTACGCGCATTGGATCGTTAGATAAATTCGTATTTGCTTGCAACGCACGATAAAGTGAAGCTGCACGACGTGGTACTCTTAATGGGCCAGGTAAAATACCCTCTGTGTGAATACCGTGTTCAATACAAGCCTGCATCGTTTTCCAGACATTCTCTAGATGAGCACTAACAGCCTCTTTACCATTCAATGCGATTTCATTTTCCAACATCACAGTGGAAAGCATTAAGCCGTTATCACTACAATGTTTCAAAATATCTTCGGCATTTTTGTAAGGATAAGGCACTTGGACTGTGTTTTTTTCTTCTTTGCCAAAATGGGCTTCATCGACAATAAAACCACCCCCAATCGAATAATAGGTTTGGCGATAAAGCTCTGTGCGATTTTCATCAAGAGCGGTAATTGTCATGCCATTTTCGTGCAATTTTAAAAAAGTGCGGTGGAAAATGAGATTATTTTCAAAATCAAATTTTACTATCTTTTGACCAACATTAATGGGTAAAAGCGCAGTTTGTTTCACTTTCTCGATGAAGCCTGAAATCATATCAATATCCACATTATGTGGTAAATAACCCGCTAACCCCATAATAATGGCAATATCTGTACTGTGTCCTCGTCCTGTCATTGAAAGAGAACCGTACACATCTACGTGAATTTCAGTAGTTTGTTCAAATTGATTTCGTTTAATTAAGTCGTCTATAAATTGTTTACCCGCTTTCATCGGACCGACCGTGTGGGAACTGGATGGCCCAATTCCCACTTTAAACATATCAAATACGCTAATCATAAATTTCTCAAAATTCGTTAAAAATTAAAGGCGATTATAATAATCCATAAACAACTGCAGAAATAGCAATCAGCCCCATAATTGTTACAAATACATTACTGAAATGTCCGCTGTAGCGTTTCATTGCTGGGATTTTTCGAATCGCGTACATTGGCATGATAAACAAAATCATCGCAATGATTGGACCGCCAAGAGATTCGATTAAGCCTAAGATACTTGGATTAATAATCGCAACGCCCCATAACGTTAATAAGAAGAAAAGTGCGGTCGCATAATTGAGTTTTTTACGATTTACTGCTTCACCTTTCATTTTTAAATATAAACCTTCTAAGCCTTCACGCGCCCCCATATAGTGACCGAAGAATGAACTAGTAATCGCTAAGAATGCAACAAGCGGGCCAAAATAAGAGATATATGGATTATCAAATTTATTCGCTAAGAAAGACAAGATACTAATATTCTGTTCTTTTGCTGCCACTAATTCTTCAGGTGTTAATGTTAGTACACAGCTAAATACGAAGAACATTACAAAGAATAACAAAATCGTTGAGGCGCCTTTTTCTGTATGGCTGATATGGCGTTCTGCACCCTCAAACGTTTTGTATTCACGGAATTGTGAGCAAGTGAAAGATGAAATTGCTGGTGAATGGTTAAATGAAAATACTAATACGGGAATGGTTAGCCATAAAGTTGTTAAGAAACCGCCTGCTGTTGGAAGTTCATATAATACGGCACTATTCCATTCAGGAATTAAGTAAATAGAAAGAACAAATAAAATTAAGACTAACGGATAAACAAGCCATTCTGTGATTTTTAACATCACTTTTTCATTAAATAACATCACGGAAATCAATACCGCAATTAATACAAAAGAGAGAATGACTCGATTTGGTGATGCCATACCAAGTTGATTTACAATAAAAGAATCTACGGTGTTAGTAATACCGTTACCGTAAATCAACAGAATAGGGAAAATCGCGAAAAAATAAAGTAAGGTAATAAGTTTACCCGCTGTTTTACCAAAGTGTTCTTCCACTACTTCAGTAATATCGCTGCCAGGATTTTTTGATGAAAGTACAAAGTAGGCTAAGCCACGGTGAGCAAAATAAGTCATTGGCCCGACGATAATTGCCATTAAAACTAACGGCCAAAATCCACCCATCCCTGCGTTAATCGGCAAGAACAATACGCCCGCGCCAACCGCCGTACCGAAAAGGTTTAACATCCATGTTGCATCAAATTTGTTCCATTTGAGTTTTTCTGTTGGTTTCATAGTTTGCTCCAAAGCATAAATTACTTAAATTTGTCAATTTGTAGAGCAAAATATGCCCTAACAAAATTTGAGTATTATGTTATGCCGATAAATAGAGAATCTCAAAGAGAAAATTCTAAAATTGTGATCAAGTTAAAATTTTTTTATAAAAAGTGCGGTAATTTTCAGCGACAAAAAAATCGGTGCGATGACGACACCGATTGCGTATAAAAATAGATGAAATTAGAACCGCACTTTTTTCAATCTTAAGGCGTTCATCAATACGGAAATTGAGCTCAACGCCATAGCAGCACCAGCGATTATAGGGCTAAGAAAACCGAAAGCTGCAAGGGGTATGCCGAGAATATTGTAAATCAAAGCAAAAAATAGATTTTGTTTGATATTTTTCAAGGTTGCTATTGCAATAAAAAGTGCATCCACAAGTTGATTCACCGAATGTTGCATAAGCGTTGCCGAGGCAGTTTGTTCTGCAATATCTGAACCTGATTTCATCGCAAAACTGACGTTTGCCGCGGCTAAAGCAGGCGCATCATTTATTCCATCGCCTACCATTGCGACAATATGACCTTGAGCTTTCAGCTTTTGGATTTGTTCCGCCTTATCTCTAGGGCTGAGTCCACCAAAGGCTTTGTTAATGCCGAGCTGTTTCGCTATGTAATCTACCACAGATTGTTGATCGCCACTCATAATCACTACATCAATATTTTGCCGTTGTAAGCATTGAATGGCGTGCAAGCTATCGTTTTTTAAAGTATCCGTCAGTGCAAATGCACCGATGGGTTCATCATTTATGGATACTGCGACAATGCTCGCAATTTGCCAAATATCCTCTAAATTTTTAGGCAAGATTAAACCGCAATAATCAGGTTTACCGACTTTTATTGTTCCCACTTGTTCTAATTCGGCTTGAATGCCTTGACCCACTTCCATCTTTGAAAAAAGTGCGGTGGGAATTTCTAACATTTTTTGTTCTGCTGCTTGCACAATAGCTTTTGCAATTGGGTGGTTAGCTTGTCGTTCAACTGCTGCTGCAAAACGATACAAATCGTCTTCAGAATACACCGCACTTTGTGGCTGCCATAAAGCAGAGATTTCAAGCTCTCCTTTTGTTAATGTGCCAGTTTTATCAAGTACAACGGTATCCACGTGGGCGGTTTCCTCCATTGCAGCCGCATCTTTAAACCATACGCCAGCATTGACTGCTTTACCTAAACCAACCATTATGGCTGCTGGTGTGGCTAATCCCAAGGCACAAGGGCAAGCAATCACAAGCACGGATACCGCGTGAATAAGTGAAGACACACTATCATTCGTCAGAATATAAGTGAGTGCGAAAGTAACAATTGAAATCACTAAAACGACAGGAACAAACACGGAAGCAACTTTGTCAGCAAATCGTGCGATTGGCGCTTTTGATCCTTGTGCATCTGATAATGCATTCATCATATCGCCAAGTAAGGTTTGGCTACCAAGCTGATTTGCTCGATAGATAATAGAACCTTCTGTTACCATCGCCCCCGCTAATACTTTTCCACCTTTCTGTTTTTCTTCTGGACGAGACTCGCCCGTTAAATGGCTTTCATCACACCATCCATTTCCACTTTCAATTATGCCGTCTGCCGCAATACGCTCGCCTTGATTCGCACGAATGATTTCGCCGATATTGACTTGGTCAAGGGCAATTTCAGTCCATTTGTCATTACGTAAAACAGTGACTTTTTTCGGTGTCAGTTGCAAGAGCATACTCAAGCTATTTAGGCTGTGCTTTTTAGTGCGATCTTCAAGAAATTTCCCAAGACTGACAAAACCAATTACCATTACAGAAGCTTCAAAATACACCTGCCCCATTGCATGATTGGCGTGGTAAAACAGCATAAAAGCAGAATACAGATAAATAGTGAGCGTTCCTGTACTGACAAGGACATCCATATTGGCAAGTCCACCACGAATACTACCGATTGCTCCGCGATAAAATGGAATGGCTAACCAAAGTTGCACAATGCTTGCTAATGCAAATTGCCAAATCGGCGGTAACATTAAGTGATGGGAGCCACTCATCATTCCAAGCATACCAATCAAAAATGGAATATTGATTATCCAAAGTATGATTAATCGCCAAGGGATTGATGTATTTTCTTCTATTGGTAATTCATTGGCTTGTTTGATATGAGCAGAAAAACCTGTTTTATGGATAATCTCGATAATTTGAGTTTCGCTTGCTTGCGTAGCGTCAAATACAACTTGTGCTTCTTCGACGGCAAAATTCACTCCCGCTTGTTGCACAAATGGTTTTTTATTTAAAACTTTTTCAATGCGATTGGCACAAGATTGGCAGGTCAT
>NZ_KV805850.1:0-1396 GCF_001811665.1 Haemophilus sp. HMSC066A11 | reverse complement strand
CCTGTTTTGCATAAAATCTTGATTGAACAAAAGCAATCAAGTGTTTAGTTGAATAAAAATACGCATCAAATTGACCGCACTTTGAAGTGAAAACGTAAAGTGATTGAAAACATTTGAGGTTGTATAGTTAAGTGACTAAGCGTACAAGGTGGATGCCTTGGCAATCAGAGGCGAAGAAGGACGTGCTAATCTGCGAAAAGCTTGGATGAGTCGATAAGAGGCGTTTAATCCAAGATATCCGAATGGGGAAACCCAGTAGATGAAGAATCTACTATCAACAAGTGAATTCATAGCTTGTTGAGGCAAACCGGGAGAACTGAAACATCTAAGTACCCCGAGGAAAAGAAATCAACCGAGATTTCGTCAGTAGCGGCGAGCGAAAGCGAAAGAGCCAGTAAGTGATAGCAGTATAGTGAGGAGAATGTGTTGGGAAGCACAATCAAAGAGGGTGATAATCCCGTATCTAAAAACCATATTGTGGTACTAAGCTAACGAGAAGTAGGGCGGGACACGTGATATCCTGTTTGAAGAAGGGGGGACCATCCTCCAAGGCTAAATACTCCTGATTGACCGATAGTGAACCAGTACTGTGAAGGAAAGGCGAAAAGAACCCCGGTGAGGGGAGTGAAATAGAACCTGAAACCTTGTACGTACAAGCAGTGGGAGCCCCATCACTTAATCCGATTGGAAGGTGATGAAAAGCAACCGCATTTAAACAATGGTAAGAGGAGCGAAGCGAGTCAAACCACCCAAAAGAAGCAGTGGGATTAAGTGATGGGGTGACTGCGTACCTTTTGTATAATGGGTCAGCGACTTATATTTTGTAGCGAGGTTAACTGAATAGGGGAGCCGAAGGGAAACCGAGTCTTAACTGGGCGAGTAGTTGCAAGGTATAGACCCGAAACCCGGTGATCTAGCCATGGGCAGGTTGAAGGTTGGGTAACACTAACTGGAGGACCGAACCGACTAATGTTGAAAAATTAGCGGATGACTTGTGGCTGGGGGTGAAAGGCCAATCAAACCGGGAGATAGCTGGTTCTCCCCGAAATCTATTTAGGTAGAGCCTTGAGGTGACACCTTTGGGGGTAGAGCACTGTTTCGGCTAGGGGGCCATCCCGGCTTACCAACCCGATGCAAACTACGAATACCAAAGAGTGATACTCAGGAGACACACGGCGGGTGCTAACGTCCGTCGTGGAGAGGGAAACAACCCAGACCGCCAGCTAAGGTCCCCAAGTCTATATTAAGTGGGAAACGAAGTGGGAAGGCTTAGACAGCTAGGATGTTGGCTTAGAAGCAGCCATCATTTAAAGAAAGCGTAATAGCTCACTAGTCGAGTCGGCCTGCGCGGAAGATGTAACGGGGCTGAAATATAGCACCGAAGCTGCGGCATCAG
>NZ_KV805849.1:0-35871 GCF_001811665.1 Haemophilus sp. HMSC066A11 | reverse complement strand
GCTTTTTTTTCAGTACTTAGAGACATTTTTTACTCCTAAAAGGTAGTGTTGTTAATACATCATTCGCCGATCTCTAACTCAGCGATGACAAGGAAATCGCATTCTAACGATGAATAAGTTCAAATGCAAGATAAAGATTAAAGTTACCACACTTTTCATTATTAGAAGCGAATACCAGATCCAATCCCCACACCTAATCCTACACCATTACTTCCACCACCAGCACTAACACCACCACCCACAGTACAAGCAGCTAATATGCCTGATAATGCAAAAATAAAAAATATTTTCTTCATCATTTTTTCTTTATCAAGAAAATTTCAAATAAGCGATAAATCGAAATTAAATCTGTCTTTGCAATAGGTTTAAAAGGCAATAAAAGATAATAAACCCAGCTAAAACGTTGCAAAAATACGATCATATTTTGCCAATTTTTCGCTTCACAATGTGTTTGATAATACAACGCTACTTTTTGAATAAAAGTGTCCGAAATATCTTCTTCTCGACATAAACTATCAAAGAAAAATAACATATCCCGAATAACTACCCAATTTTGATTTCGGCTATTTGAACGAGATTCAAAATCAAGAAAAGTAACTTTCCCTTTATCCCAAGTAATATCTCGAATAGCAGGACGACCATGCACCAAATTTTTAGCATGCAAATCAATCAAAGCGAGACAAGCATCATAAATAATTAAAAATTTCTGTTGTTCATCTATATTTTTATTACATAGCCATTGTGATACGGTAAGTCCCACATTCTCTAAAACAAAAAAATGATCACTATAATAAGAGACTTTTGGCACTGGCGCATTTTGTTCAGCAAGCTTCAATAAAGTATATAATTCATTTTTAAAAGATTTTTTAGGATGGGGTTTTAATAATAGCCAAATACCTTTCAATTTTTCAGGTTGCTTCAACCAATATTTTTTTCCTTCATATTGAAAAGGATAAATTCGTTCATCTCGATGTTTTGTTACCAGTTGCTTCACATATTCTTGAAAATCATCATTTACCATCATATTCCCACTACTTTAGTATATTATTTATAATTTAAATAGAAATTAATTTAATATTTTCTATAATAACGTTTATTAAAAACTTTAAAATAAACTTTATTTACCACTAATAAAATTAAAAAATAACAAGAATATTATAGATATTTTAAAAATTTATTACAATTTAATAAGTAAAAGTGCGGTGAAAATCTAAGAAAAACTTTCACCGCACTTTTGTATGAATTAATAAAGAAAAATTAAAATGTTGAGGTATCTTGGAATAGTCCCACTTTTAAATCTGTCGCGGTATAAATAACACGACCATCTACTTCAACTTCACCATCAGCCATTCCCATAACTAGTTTACGATTAATAACTCGTTTCATATGGATTCGGTACACCACTTTTTTAGCTGTTGGCAAAATTTGTCCTGTGAATTTAACTTCTCCAACGCCTAATGCTCGCCCTTTTCCTTTGCCACCAATCCAGCCTAAATAAAACCCAACAAGCTGCCACATCGCATCCAATCCTAAACAACCTGGCATTACTGGATCGCCAATGAAATGGCAACCAAAGAACGGCAATTCAGGTTTAATATCAAGTTCGGCTTCAATGTATCCTTTACCGAAAGCACCTGTTTCTTCATTCATTTCAATAATACGATCCATCATCAACATTGTTGGCGCGGGTAATTGCGGGCCTTCTTTACCAAATAATTCGCCGCGACCTGACGCGAGCAAATCATCATAAGAATAGCTACTTTTTTTATTAAGTGTACAAGCGTTTTGCATTTCAGATTCCTTTATATATGATAAATCCAGTTTATAACTGATATATCTATTTTAAAATGAACGCAGTAAACTGTAAATAGCTAACACTTGTTCGCAAAACTTGTCGGAGCAGTCACTCTTAGAAATTATAGAAAAAAAGAAAAGCGAAAAAATGCTCGCTTTTCTCTATTAGGAGCGGAAAAAATGCCAAAAACTTTTTCGTTCAGAATCGGCACGTCCCTCAATACGACGTTGAATAAGACGAGATAAAGGCTCAGTTTTTTCTGTATAATCTTTGTTTTCATCTAACAAATCACGCCCAAATAACAATTCACAAGCCTGATAAATATCTTCCACAGGATAAATAAAAAACTCGCCATTTTTTACCGCACTTTTCACTTCATTAGACAAACTCAGTTGCTGAATAGTCGTCATTGGAATGATTACACCTTGTTTTCCAGTCAAACCGCGACGTTGGCAAATAGTAAAAAAGCCTTCAATTTTATCATTTACACCACCAACAGAATGAACAAGTCCAAATTGATCAATCGATCCTGTAATTGCGATATGTTGAGGCAAAGGCAAATCAGCTAAAGCGCTTGCTAGCACACAGAAAATCGCCAAAGATGCACTATCACCATCAATTTCACCATAAGACTGTTCAAACACTAATGAGGCAGAAAATGGCAATTGCGAGGGCAAATCTAAGATATTGGAAAGGCAAGCTTGCGCAATCATCATGCCTTTACCGTGAATATTTCCCGCTAGTTCATTTTTTCTTTCAACATCAATCACTTCCCCATCGCCAAATTGCACAATACAACTAATACGCGAAGGTTCGCCGAAACATACTGGCGTACCAGGATATTCAATTACCGAAAGCCCATTAATTTGTCCAACAATTTCGCCTTGTGTTTCGACATAAACTTGCTCGTTTAAAATATCGGCATAAGTTTGTTCTTTTAAGAAACCATATTGTGCTAATTTTTGTTGAAAAATACCCTCAAAATCCACCGCACTTAATGCAGTTTTTTCAGCAAAAGTTGAAGCATCCTGTAATATTTCTTTTAATTTGAGAGGAGATGCATTAATTAAAAAGCGATTTTCACTTTCACGAACTAATAATTGATAGAGTTTATTTAAAGCAAGAAAATCTAGCTCAATATTTTGCTCTTGAGCCATTTGTTGTACATAACTCGCCCAAGTTTTTTGTTCCTCCACTTCAGCTACAGAAATATAACTTTCAATTTCAGCATAATCGGCGAAAGAATAAAGATTTTCTTCTAACTCAGCCAAAGTGGCTAATTCAGTACGATTACCAAGTACAATCACTTTTAAGTTCAGCGCATAGCTTGGTATATCACAAGGTAAATTTTTAAATGGATGGGCTGAATACCAGTCAAAAGTCTGGGTTTGCAGAATTTGTTTTAATCGCCCCCATAAATCAAATTGAGATAACAATGTTGCCGCACTTAAAATCAAAACGCCACCATTAGCCTTATGCACCAATCCCGGCACTAATTGAATATCTTGTGAACTTGGATGAATCCGAAAACTACCGAAAAGCTGGAATTGATCGCAATACAATGCACTTAACGCCTCTCCTTGACTAGCAAAATTATCATCTAAAGATTTTGCTGGCTCAGTATAAACATGAGGAAAAGAAAAAGAGTCGCCCTGCTCTATCACATAATTTACACCAAAAATTGACCGCACTTTATGATGATTTTGCGATATAAAATTTTGTAATAACTCCGCATATTCAACAGGTTCGCCCACTTTCATCATTAGTAAGGAACGTATCGGATGACGTAAAAATAAATCGATACCCTGTGTAGCATTCGGTTGTAACGCCCAGAAATCCACTGGTTCTAAAGGAAAATCTTGAATTACCAAATCAGGTTGTAATGCCTGCCAATTTAAAGATTGCTCAATAGCTTGTTGTTGAGAAAATAATGAACTCACGGCTGGTCTCTTTCTAGAAAAATTGACCACATTATCGCATATTTAATAGCCTTGTGAAAATCCACTAGAAAATCGGCATAAAAACACGTATATTAATGCAGTTACCACGTCACTCAATGATAAAAAATGAAATACCAAAAACTCGAAAATCAAGAATCAAATTGGAAATGGATTTACCTAATTCGTAAACATCGCGAAGGGGAAAATATTACTCGCTACGAAGAACGTAGTTTGCAAGAAGCTAAAGCCCAAGAATTATTAGAATCCCAAAATTATCCTTCACAAATTGAAGAATGGATTAAAAATCATCTTTCTCCAGCCTTACCAATTAAGCTTGATCAAGCCATTCGTGCCCGCCGTAAACGCTTTTTTAATGGAGAAAAACAACATACCAAGAAAAAATCCATTGATTTGGAATATGCTGTTTGGCTACGTCTTTCTAAATATTCTCGAAAAATGAAGATGACGCTTTCGGAAACAATTACCTATATGATTGACGAAAGAGAAAGCAAGGCACAATTTGAAAATCAAATGGCAGCAATGAAAACCAGTTTGAAGAATTTATTAAAATAATCTTCCCCAAAAGTTATTTTAAATGGAGATTATCTGATTGATTTATCTTCCAAATTTACCGCCTTTTACTAATTTAAATCTTCCAATAATTTTCCCAATCCGCTCTGGCGTTTGACGGTCTGGCGAATCGCTGTTTTCCATATTTTTTCATCGGTAAATACTGTGAGTTCTTTTTTCGCACGAGTGACGCCCGTGAAAACTAATTCTCGCGACAGTACTGGATTTACTTCTGTTGGAAGCACCATGACGGTATGTTTAAATTCTGAACCTTGAGATTTATGAATCGTCATCATAAAAGCGGGCTCATGCGCTGGAATTCGGCTTGTCAGCACTTCTCGATTGCCAAACCATACTTTGCCATTTGCCAAGCACAGGCCAATATCGCCGTTATAAAGGCGAACGTTATGATCGTTTTCAGTAATCATAATTGGCTTGCCGATATACCAATCTTGTTCATTACGGAACCAAAGCAATTTTTCCGCTC
Organism: Haemophilus sp. HMSC066A11; assembly: GCF_001811665.1. NCBI lineage: Bacteria > Pseudomonadati > Pseudomonadota > Gammaproteobacteria > Pasteurellales > Pasteurellaceae > Haemophilus > Haemophilus sp. HMSC066A11. The sequence goes on along the minus strand of NZ_KV805849.1, from coordinate 31,079 downwards.
GCAACGCTAACGCGATTTCTTTATTGAGATTTTCAACACCTAAATCGCTATTACGAAGTGCGGTTAAAAACCTCACAGAATTAAATTGTGCTTGAATAGCTTCGGCATAGGAAATGCCTTGTTCATTTTTAGCGTTAGGATCAATTTTTTGTTTACGTAAATCGTCCAACATTTTTAAGAAAGTGCGGTAATTTTCCACCGCACTTTTCACCACTTGATTAACCGCATCGCTTTCATCATTTAAGGCATTAAAGTGCAATTCTTGCGGATAATGTTCAAATAACCCAAGGCCATCGTCTGCTTTGCCTTTTTGAATGAATTCAGCCAACTTGCCAATACCTGAATCTTTATCAAAACGGCGGCTTTCTGTTAGATGGCATAAGCAATCACGTATTGGATTTGAACAATCAGCACCTTTTACTTCGTATCCTGTTGTCGCTTGTAAATACGCAGCTTGTTCATGACTATAAGGTTGATTAACAAATTGTGCCAATTCCCCCAATACAGCCCCCGCCTCAACAGAGGCTAATTGCGCCTGATCGCCTAATAAAATTAATCGAGTTTCGGGCTTTAACGCATTGATAAGTTTTGCCATCATCGGCAAATCAATCATTGATGTTTCATCAACAACTAATACATCCAACTGCAAAGGATTATGGCTGTTATAGCGCGTGTAATCATTAAAGGCATTCACGCCCAGTAAACTATGCAAGGTACTGGCTTTTTGTGGAATCGCATTGAAAAGTGAATCGGATAAATTCATTTTTTCTTGCATAAAACCTAACGCATTTTTAATCGACTCTTCCAAACGAGAGGCTGCTTTGCCAGTCGGCGCAACCAATTTGATGTGTAATTTACAATCAAATAGTTCTTGTAGAACGAGCAATAAACGAGTAACTGTCGTGGTTTTTCCTGTTCCTGGGCCGCCTGTAATAATCGAAAATGGACTTTTAATCGCTGTCGCCACTGCCACTTTTTGCCAATCTGTTTTTTCCTGTTTTTCAGGGAAATATTTCTCTAATTTTTGATGAATTTCATCATAAGAAAAGGCTAAAGTGCGGTATTTTTTTAAGGTATTTTTTATATATTGTGCGATGCGATATTCATCTTGCCAAGCGCGATAGAAATACAACGCGCCAAATTGAAATGCCATTGGTGCAATTTGATTGACGGGATCTTGCGTAAATGCCATATGCCCGCACAACGCATTTTGCCAATCTTCAACGGGTAAATAACCAATCTTTTCATGAATTTCAGCTAAATAATCTTCTTCCGTTGTACGATAAGCCAAGCCAAATAAATTATTTTCTAAATAGCGATCTAATTGGCTGCAAGTATTTCCCTGCGTATAACGCCAACTACAAAGTGCGGCTAATAATATAGCTAAATTTTTGATTGGTTCTGCATAATCCATATGACATTGTTTATCAGCTATCAACTTAGCAAAATAATAATCACCTTGAGAAATAATGCCCTGCTCTTTAAGTTTTTGTAGTACTGATAACATTAAAACACCCCATCTAATTCTGTGATTAATTCAACGCTTGGACGATCATAAAATACGCCAGATTGTGGCTCACCATTCATTCCACGTAAGAAAAGATAAAATACCCCACCGAAATTGCGATCATAATCATAGCGAGGAAGAACGTTTTTCAAATAACGATGTAATGCCAGCGTATAAATTAAATATTGCCAATCATAGTGACTGTGTAACATTTCTTTTTTTAATGCTTCTTGATTGTAAGAGGCAAGGGTTGAACCTAAGAAATTAGATTTATAATCAACAAGATAATACTTTCCATTATGACGGAAAACTAAGTCAATCGAACCTCTCACCATGCCCTGAATTTGCTCAAATTGAAGTGGCTCGCTTGGTAAATGATGATGGGCTTTCAACGCACGATTAAACGCTTCAACATCAAAATGTGCCCTAATTGCCAGATAAAATGGCATTTCTTTAATGCAATCTTTATTTGCCAAATCAGCTAATGCTATTCCTATTTCATTAGAAAGTGGCGTATGTGAAATCTGTTGTAGCCAATTTTGTAGCGGTTCTGTAAAGGTTTCATCTAACTGTAAGGATTGTCGTAATTTGTCAATTTCTTCTGTATTTGCTAAATCAGAAAAATAGCAATTTTCAAAATGGCGATGCAATGCCGTCCCGACTTGTTTACCTCGTGGTAAATCTAAAATGCTTGATTCGCTTTCGTTTAAAAGTGCGGTGGAAATTTCAATCGAATTTTGGCTATCGTAATCTTTTGCATCATCAAAAACAGCGTGTTTTTTACCCGCACTTTCAGTGAAATAATTTTGGCGGCGATGTGCTTGTTCAATTGAAGTAAAACTGGTTATTCTCCAATCTTGCTCAATATTGCCCGTAAATTCTGCGGCTTTAAAATCATCATTTTTTGTATTGATTGATAAAGCCGGAAAAGCCTCTAGATTTGGTTTAGTACAGATTTTCACATTATCTTGCATTTTTTCTTTAAAGGTTTGCAACAATGTTTCGGTATCTTTAGGCACTGATAACGCTATTTCCTTGCCTATTTCACCTTGGCTTAGTACATAATGCAAGGCATTCCATTTTTTATCAAATTGCGTAGGCAAAGCGAATGCCATTTGATATTTGGCACGCGTTAAAGCCACATAAAGTAAACGTAACTCTTCCGCAAAAGTTTCTTCACAAAGAGCGTTTAAATTGCGATTTTCTATATCCCATAAGGTTTCATCTCGTTCTTTAGAATAATAAATATTGATGTCTTTTTTACTTGGATCTTTGCTCGGCGCAGCTAAAAATGGTAGCCAAACTAAATCATATTCTAAGCCTTTGGATTTATGGATACTCACGATTTTCACCAATTGGCGTTCGCTTTCTAAACGAATTTGAGCCTCTTGACGACCTTCGCCTTGAATTTGTTTTTCAAACCAACTGAGCAATGCCGCTTCACTTTCGTGTAGCGTGGCAGCTTGTTGTAAAATTTCTGCCAAATGTAGGAAATCCGTTAAATCTCGCTCGCCTGTTGCTTGGCTTAATAAGCGTTCTGAAATGCCTTGTTCCAACAAAATTTGATGTAACATTGCCAATATTCCTTGGCGTTGCCAAGTTTGTTGGTATTGAGCAAAGCTATCTGCCCAACGTTGCCAGTATGCCTCATTTTGCTGAATTTGATGAATATCCGCTGCATTTAAGCCAAAAAGTGCGGTCGCAATCGCGTTCAAAATTGGGCGTTCAGCCACATTCAAACAGGCTTTAAGCACCCAAGCTAATTCTTTCGCAACATTGCTATCAAATACGCTATTTTGATCAGAAAGATAAACTGACGCGATCCCCAATTTTTGCAATTCATTTTTTACTAAAGCCGCTTCATTTTTATCACGCACCAATACGGCAATATTCGCCGCTTGCAATGTTTTACAAGTATCTTCATTTTGAAAAACAGCCTGATTTTCTACCGCACTTTTTAGCCAATGTTGAATAGAAATAGCACATATTTTTGCCATTTCAGTTTTATTCACTTTGTCACTTTCAGTTAGATAAAAACGATAAGCTGGTTCGGCTTTGCCATTTAAATAAAATCGCAGATGATCATCACGAGAATCAACAGCAGTAAAGTTAATATTTTGATAAATAAATGGCGATTGAGGAAAATCGAATAAAGCATTTACGCCATCAACCAGATTCTTCTCTGAACGATAATTTTTAGTGAGTTCAAAGCGAGATTGGGCTTCGTCCGATGCTTTTAGATAAGTAAAAATATCTGCACCACGGAAACGATAAATCGCCTGCTTCGGATCACCAATCATAATAAAACCAGTATTTTTTTCGGGATTATCACGATAAATTTTTGAAAAAATAGCGTATTGTTGTGAATCCGTATCCTGAAATTCATCAATCATCGCAAAAGGATATTGGAAGCGAATCATTTCCGCTAATTCATCTCCTTGTGCACCTTGCAAGGCTTCACACAGCAAACGCAATAAATCATCAAAGGATTTTTCTTGATGATTTAGTTTATAGTCTAAAAGTTTTTGTTGTAGACCTTGGCGATAATGATAAAGAGTGAGTTTGCTGAGTAAATCTGGTGTCATTAAGGCATTAACGCGCTTTTCAAGCTCTGCAAAAATCGGGGAATAAAAAGGCGTTGCGGGTTTTTTATCTTTATTTTTATCCGTTGATTCTTCGCAATTTTTCTCAATAGATGATTGTAGGAAATAGTCTTTCAATGTGGTATTAATTTGATAATCTCTAGGATTATTTGACCATTGATTGATTTTATTAATCCAATCCCCTAAACGCTTTACTTGGTACTTTTTACGATTTAACGATTTCAACTGATCTTTTGGATAATCTTTAACCAGCTCATTTGTAATAATCGCTGAAATTTCATCCGCACTTTCTAACCAAAATGCCTTTAATTCATTCAACGCCTTTTGATAACCACCAAGATATTGCGGTAAAAAGATTTGTATTGGTACAGATAACGCCTGTTTATTTTCAATCTCCACCTGTAAATCTTTACCTAAATCCGCTTTCAACAAAGACAACACATTTGCTGGTGATACTAATTCTGTCGCGATAAAATTCGCAGATTCAAAATCTAACGGATAAAAATGCTCTCGCCAAAATTCATTAGCAAAACGAACTAACAAATCAGATTGATCTTTTATTAATTCTAAATTGAAATGAATGCCAGAATGGAAAGCATATTGCATCAACATACGGCGACAAAAACCGTGAATGGTATAAATCGCCGCCAAATCCATATTTTGCTCAGCTAATTTTAAACGATGAATTGCCTCAAAAATATCTAAATCATGACAAAGTGCGGTAAGAAATTCATCATTTTTAAATGCGGATTTATCTTGGGTTTCTGCAAAGGCAATGAGTTTATCAATCGCATCTGTTATACGCTCACGAATTTTTTTCTTGAGTTCTTCTGTTGCCATTTCCGTAAATGTTACCACCAGAATTTCTTCCACATTTAACGGACGAGAAAAGTTATTTTCCCCCGCCTTTAATAAAAGTCGGAGATATAAAGAACCAATAGTGTAGGTTTTCCCTGTACCAGCGGACGCTTCGATTAAGCTAATTTGATTTAAAGGCAACGTGATAGGATTCAGTGGGATTCTTTCGGCCATAGATTTTAACAGATGAGAACTAATGGCATTATTTTACAAAATTTAAAGTCATAAGTGCAAAAAAAGGACGCTTTTCAGCGTCCTAATTCTTCTTTATCTAAACTTTAAAAAATTAAAGTGCAGATTTTGCTTTTTCAACTAATGCAGCGAACGCTACTTTGTCAAATACAGCGATATCAGCAAGAATCTTACGGTCGATTTCAACAGATGCTTTTTTCAAGCCGTTGATAAATTTGCTGTAAGATAAACCATTTTGACGCGCTGCAGCGTTGATACGTGCAATCCATAATTGACGGAATTGACGTTTACGCTGACGACGGTCACGATATGCGTATTGACCAGCTTTGATCACCGCTTGGAAAGCAACGCGATACACGCGTGAACGTGCACCATAATAACCTTTAGCAGCCTTAAGAACTTTCTTATGGCGTGCTCTTGCAATAACACCACGTTTTACACGAGCCATTATTTAATCTCCTATGTAATATTTTTCTAAAATGAACTAATCGTACGTTTTGCTTAAATAACGGCTTATGCGTATGGTAAGCAAGCTACTACTAAAACTTGGTCTGCTTTCGCAACCATTGATTTATGACGTAAATGACGTTTACGTTTAGTTGTTTTTTTAGTCAAAATATGACGTAAGTGAGATTGTTTACGCTTGAAACCACCAGAAGCAGTTTTTTTGAAGCGCTTCGCTGCGCCGCGTACTGTTTTGATTTTAGGCATTGTTAAAATAACTCCGCATTTTTCGTTTAAAACAACATAATCAGGCGAACTTAAAAAGTTACTTGGAAGCACTGATCATTTCCATCATAAGGCAAATTAAATTGCCTTTTCAAAAGCAGTTAGGCTGCGTAGTGTGCCCAACATGCAGTTGTCTTTTCATTTAAGTCAAACTTAAACAAAAAGATTTGCTGAAGAATCTCAGCAAAATTCTTATTTTTTCTTCGGCGCTAACACCATTACAGCCTGACGACCTTCTAATTTACCTGGTGCAGATTCAACCACTGAAATTTCAGCTAAATCATTTTTTACGCGCTCTAATACATCTAAACCGATGTCTTGATGAGCCATTTCACGACCGCGGAAACGCACGGTAATTTTCGCTTTGTCACCGTCTTCTAAGAAACGGATTAAGCTGCGTAATTTAACTTGATAGTCACCTTCGTCTGTGCCTGGACGGAATTTAATTTCCTTAACTTGCACAACTTTTTGTTTTTTCTTTTGTTCTTTAGCGGTTTTACTTTTTTCGTAAAGGAATTTACCGTAGTTCATAATGCGACAAACCGGCGGCTCTGCATTTGGGCTAATTTCAACAAGATCAAGCTCTGCTTGTTCTGCCATTTCTAGGGCTTGTTGAATAGAAACAATCCCTGCCTGTTCACCATTTTGGTCAATTAAACGAACTTCTTTTACACGAATCTCTTCATTGATACGGTTTGGGCGATTTACTGCCGGCGCTTTTTTTACGGTTTTAATAATCGTATTCCTTCTATTGGTTAATAGTAAAAATCTTTTCGCTAAAAATAAAAGATTTCAAATTTGTTGCCCGCAAGAAACGAGCAAAATCTTGCGAATTCTATAGTATTCACACCACTTATGCAACAAAATTTAGCCTTTAAGCGAAATTTCTACGCTTAAACTTTCGCCAAATTCAAGTAAGTGATGAATGCGTGCAGTTTCTAAGCACAACATTGTTTGATAGCCAGTTTCACTCATTCCACTCGTATTTTTATGCCAAGGATTCCAAAGGACAAATTGACTTGCATTATGATGATGCAGTGCAATTGTACGATTGAAACTTTTATCTAGGATTTGATTTTGCATTGTTTCTGCAGAATAAATGCAATCAACATTTTCAGAAATGTGACGCGGTGACGGAACGTTTTCTTGTTGTTGGTTTAAGCTATTAAAACAAGTTTCAGGTAAACCTTGTACTTCCACTTGATTAATATCCCCAATATTAAAATAGGTATGTAATGCTGCTTGGGCTGGTTCTTCGCCATAATGGGTAAAAGTTAAATGACATTTATCTGTAAATACCATTGAGACTTTAGCTTCAATAATATTTAAATCAGAAAACAACTCAAATTCTAACCGCACTTTATGCGCTGAAATATCATAATGGCTTAACTGCCATAAACGAATACGAGCTGTGCCGTGCGCAGGTTGTTTTACGCCACCAAACCAAGGATAACAAATCGGTATGCCACCACGAATAGCATTGCCATTTTCGAAGGGTTCTACTTCACTTAACCATAATACATCTTGAGCTACGCCTTGTGGTTGCCAGCTAAGAAGTTGTGCGCCTTGCAGGGAAATTTTTGCTGTGCCAACAGCGTGTTTTAAGTGAAGAACTGGGATATCGTTATGTTGAACAAGATGAAGTTCTGGTGTCAGTGTTTTTAGTAATGTTGTTTTCATGTTTATTCCTGTGGTTTTAAAAGATAAATAAGGTGCAGAGATAACAAAGGGCGTATCAGATACGCCCTTAATCTACGACTTTGATTAAATTTCGTCAATAATTCGATAAACCCAATTTTCCAGTGGGTCATTCAGACGTTTCATCTCTGCACGCATTTCTTCTAACATTTCTTTTTTAATACTGTTGTATTGTGGATCGTAGAATAAATTGTGCATTTCTTCTGGATCATTACGTATGTCATAAAGTTCACACACATCAGTCGCATTAAATACGAGTTTGTAATCTTTACGACGCCACATACGCTGTTCAAAATACACAAAATGCCCCGCAAGCTGACCAAGTACACCTTTTCTTTGGTTATCTTGGTGTTGGCGCATAATCGGAAGAATGCTCTGCCCTTCAAAACTTTCTGGCACTTTTTGATTGGCTAAATCAAAGACTGTTGAAGTTAAGTCGTGAAGATAAACAAGGTTATCATCTTCTTGATTTACACGATCAGAGTTTGGATCTTTGATAATCATCGGAATGTTGTATGGCTGTTTAGAATCCTATCCGCCTTGCCGTTGCAGAAAACGCTGGTTTCACTTCACATTCCCCTTGTAGTGCCATCAGCCAATCTTGCACCTTGTGAAAAGGGGAAAATTGGTGACGACGAGCCACTGCAGCAAAATCCCCAGGCGTCAACAGATTAAGCGATTCAATCTGACTTAAATCCTCTTCCGATGACAACGGCAATCCTAAAATTTCTGCTTGTTGTTTAGCAAAATCTAAGCGTTGTTTGAGCGTTAAATAATCAAACTTCAATTTTAAATCAAAACGGCGTAAGGCTGCGTGATCAAGAACCTCAATTAAATTTGTTGATACCACCATCAGGCCCTCAAAGCGTTCAATTTGTGTTAGCATTTCATTCACTTGCGAACGCTCCCAGCTTCGATTTGCGCCTTCTCTAGAAAATAAGAACGTATCTACTTCATTTAGCACCAATATTGCATTATCGGCTTTCGCTTGTTCAAAGACTTGAGCAATATTTTGTTCTGTCCGCCCACATAAGGATTAAGTAAATCTGAGCCTTGTCTTAGCAATAGCGGCATGTCCAACTGTTCCGCAAGCCACGCTGCCCAAGCAGTTTTTCCTGTTCCCGGCGGGCCATAGCAACAAATTCGCCCTTTTTTCGACCGTTTTAACCCTTCACTAATACGATGAATATTGTCGTTACAAGCCACATAATCCAAGTTGTAGTCGGCTTTGCCTAAAACAAGCGGTTCGATTTTCGGTTTATTTTGCGACTTTAACGTTTGATTAAACATCATGAGCAAAGTCTCAGCAAAATTTGATGTATTGAGTTCCTTTGCCACCCGAATTGTGCGGCTTAAAATCGCCGGCGTTAATGACCGCACTTTAGCAAAATGCTGCACATAGGCCGGACTTAATTTTCCCTCAGTCAGTTGCGTAATCAGTGCTGACTTATTTTTCAACGGTAAATCTGGCATTTCTAAAATAAAATCAAAGCGACGTAAAAAAGCAGGATCTATGCCAGAAACTGAATTCGATAACCAAATCATCGGCACGTTATTGTTTTCCAATAACTGATTTGTCCACGCTTTATTTTTTTGTGCAACAGAACGCTCCATAAACGAGCCGTTAAACACATCTTCAATTTCATCAAAAATTAAAAGCGCCTGCTTGCCGTTCAATAGCGTTTGAGCAAGACGACTGTAGTTCAGGCGTTGCTCTGCCTCCACAACATCTCCGTCAGAATCCATGTAAGTAATGTTATACGCCGAAATCCCCAACGCCTGTGCAAGCAACCCGGCGAATTCTGTTTTACCGGTGCCGGGCACACCATAAATTAAAAGATTCACACCTTTCTGATGATGTTTTAGTGCCTTTTGCAAATAGGTCAACATCATCTCTTTCATGCCAGCAATATGGGCAAAATCATCCAGTTGCAAACTTGGCACTTGTGCGACTTCCGTACAAGATTTTAATAGGACGTTTTCGTTTAGTGGTTGTGTCACAAATTCATCAAAATCTAAGGTTTCGCCCCAATCTAAATAATCATGCACACTATCGGGGCGATAATCGCGATCAATCAGTCCATAAGCATCGAGTTTACTGCCTTTCTTTAAGGCAGATAGAATCTGATTTTTCGGCTGTTTAAGTAAATTCGCCATGATCTCGCCTGTTCTTTGTAAATCCGATTTCGGCAAGTAGCCAAACAAATCTCGCATAGCTCCTTCACTGCGTAAATGCATGGCAAAGCGGAGAAGTTCCTGTTCAACGGGATTCAGCTGCAAAAATTCTGCCAACGTTGCCAAATTTTCATACGCCTGTTTCCATAACTCAGGTAAAAGTGCGGTGGATTTTTGGAGTTTTTTATACCTCTCTTTTAAAAGCCGACGAGCAACCGTGCGTAAATTTTTATCATTCTCTAATTCTTCAGGCAGCCCAAATGCACTGGCGATTTCATCGCTTCGCCAACTACTCTCCCGAAACACTTCAGAAAAACCTTTATGCTCAAATAAAACTTTAAGCATCATATTTTCAGTATAAGAAGACACTGTCGGTGGGTTTAATTTATATTCGGACATAAAAAATACTCCTTACTGGGTTGGTAAGGAGTATTTTAGTGATGGGTGCGACAAAAGGCGTCGTTAAGGATAGTTTTAAGAACGTTTGTTAATCAACCATTCAACTAAACCAGCACTAATTACAAGCTCTGCCATTTTTCGGCCATTTACAAGCTTAATTCCTTTAGCTTGATATTGTTTTTCATCTATGTTTTCTAAACCAGAATGATATACGTAATACATTTCTGAATAACCATAGTTTTTATATTCACTTTCAAAGTTCGAAACATATTCGTCTAATTGTTTAATATCCATATCTGACTTAATTTGCACAAATACTCTCTTCTGCGTTGAAGGCGAATACAAATCAAGATCTATTCCTTTCTCCGTTTTACCTAAAACAGAGTATCGTTGCCATCCTAATTTAGAAAAAACAAGATCCGTTAAAAGTTCAAAGTCACTCCACCATAAACCTTTAATTAATTTTTCAACTGATTTAATTAATGTTTCATACGCCTCTTTCGCTTCTGTAATTTCCTCAATAACTTCACCATTTATACGACGTATTAAATAGTCCTTCATCTCAACACCACAAATCGTCCCTCTATAGGCTTGGACCTTTGTTACTCTACCATCAAGATTATCGACTAAAAGCTCTTTACCGTTAGCATCAACGCAAGACCAATTCCCATTGTTACTAATAACTTTTCTTGTTCTAGAACCATCACTTTCCTCAATAACCTCTTTGCTACAAAAAGCCCAATATAATTTACGTCCAAAGAAGGTAATCCAAAGTGTATCTTCCCCAAGTTGATAAAAATCTTGAATTTGTCTCAGGTGATTTGAAACTGTTCCCGCATGATCACTCCAATGAGTTTTACAATACTCAATACAACCATCCCATTTATTATTCAAACACTCTTGATGAATATCTGATGTAGATTCATAACCGAGACGAATCGTATTTTTTGTACTTGCTGTACTATCTTTATCAATACAATCTTTTTCCCAACATCCTTTTATGCCTAATTTAATAAAACGAATATTAGTAGGTTCAATTTTTTCAAACATAGTTTTTCCTTATTTCTAGTTAAAATTCACCGAATTATAGATAATTGAGCAAAAAAAAAACAATTTAAACATATTTTTTTACTCAATAATAGAATGACAACAAACTACCGACAAATCATCCGAAAACGATTGCTTCTCAATCATCTTGCGGCAAACCGTAAGGCGATATTTATCATCGGGATATTTCTGCCAAATTTTTTCGCACATTTCGTCTGAAAGCCCATCGGTAAGCCCGTCAGAACAGAGTAATAAACTTTCTCCTGGTTTGATTTCAATTTCCTGATAAAAGATTTTATCTTGAAATTCGGAATAATCAGCGACTAAACAAGAAGAAACGCCACCATAAATCGTGGCAAAGTCTTCTTCTTTTTTATCGGGAAAATCAGCCAATAATTCAGAAAGAATAGAATGATCTTGGGTGATTTGTTGCCAGTTTCCTTGGGCATCAATTAAATAAGCACGGCTATCGCCGACACTTAGAATTTTCGCTTTACGAGTGATTTGATCAATTTCAGCTGCCACAAACGTGGTCGCCGAACCAAAATAATCCTCTGCTAACTCTGCGGATAAACAAGACTGCAAATCATAGATAGTTTGGCGACTTAGGATTTCCATTTGGCTTAATAATTGCATTGCTAACTTGCTCGCTTTTTCAGATCGATTGCTATTGGAAATACCATCTGCCACGCCCACAATAAAGTGCAGTCGGGTTTCAAGACGTTTTTCAGCTGTTTTGAGTTTATATTGAAACACCGACTCGCCATTAAAAAGGGCATCTTGGTTGTGTCGCTTGTTGCTGCCAATTTGTTGACAGAAGGTAATTTCGCAAAAATTTTCCATTATTCAACCGCTTGTTGAGAAGGATTTAGAAGGCGATCAATCGCTTTTAGCGCATCTAACGCTTTCATTTCTAGACTTAAAAAGTGCATTTTCGGCACACCAGCATCTTGTGGGTTAATACGGATAAATCCACCCTTTTTTGCTTTCGCCGTACGTTCAGAAAAGCAACGCACAGTAGGAATAACTTTCCCCGCTCCCAGTTCGATGACGATAAGATTTTGCACTTCTTTTAACCACGATTCTAACCGCACTTTTTTAAAATCCTGATATTGACTTACATAACTCCAATCATTAAACATTAGTACATTTTGACGAGCAAAGCCACCACAATAAGGACAATGTGGTTTTTCACTGGTTAAACATAAATTTTTATTATCCACGACAGGTTGAAAACTTGATGCAGACCAACTTAATCCTCGACAATTATTGACACATTGAAGACGCTCCAAAGTACCGTGTACTTCATAAACATGGCTATCATCAAAACCAGCCTTTTGAAAATGCCCATCCACATTACTGGTAAAAACGAAATATCCATGAGATTTATCTCCCGCCCAGCGTTTTAAAATCTGATACCCTTCGTGAGGAATAGTATTTCGGTATTGAATTAATCGATGTCCATAAAACCAATAGGCAAGTTCCTGATTATGCTTATAAGCTAATGGCGTCGCGATGTCTTCAAAAGATATATTATGTTCTTTAAACATAGGATAAGCATTCCAAAATCCGCCAACGCTGCGAAAATCGGGCAGCCCAGAATCCACGCTCATACCCGCACCAGCTGTAATTAAAATGCCATCCGCTTTGCGGATAAGTTCCACAGCATAATTCAAATCATTTTTCATAATACTTTTCTCTGTCCATTTTTCATTGATGAAATAATACCCGCTTGTTCCAACTGTTCTAAAATTTGCCCAGCTCGATTAAAACCCAACATAAATCTGCGTTGAATCATTGAGCAAGATGCAACTTTTTGTTGTTGCACATATTTTTTTACATCCTCAAAAAGTGGATCTCTTGCCATAATTACTTTCATTGCCATTATTTGCTCCTTTTTATTAATTAAAGGCTTGATAGATATGTAAGAAGTAAAAAATCTCCCTTTATGGAAAAATTATATGAAAGGAAGCGACAACTTGTGTCGTTTGCGAATATTGAAAGCGGTTATTTTTAGAAGATTTTTTGCAAATAAGATGATCTGTATTGCAATATGCATATTTATCTGGTTATATATACATGTAAGTTATTAAGGAAAATAATATGAATAACCAAAACCCGATTGAAATTTACCAAGCTCAAGATGGCACAACGCAAGTGGAAGTGAGATTTGAAAATGGCACCGTTTGGCTTTCCCAGGCACAAATGGCAAATATTTTTGATACTAGCTCAGATAACATAGGCCTACACTTAAAAAATATTTTTAATGAAGAAGAACTTGATGAAAATTTAACTACCGAGGATTTCTCGGTAGTTCGACAAGAAGGAAAAAGGCAAGTTACTCGTAAGGTTAAACATTATAATCTGGATGCTATTATTTCTGTAGGCTATCGAGTGAAGTCTAAGTCTGCAACAAATTTTAGAATTTGGGCAACTGCACGTTTAAAAGAATATCTGACTCAAGGCTATACTATTAACCAAAAACGTTTACAGCAAAATGCTCACGAATTAGAACAAGCACTTGCGCTTATTCAAAAAACGGCAAATTCATCAGAATTAACGCTAGAAAGCGGTCGCGGATTAGTGGATATTGTCAGCCGTTATACGCATACGTTTTTATGGCTACAACAATATGATGAAGGTTTACTTGCCGAACCACAAACACAGCAAGGCGGTACATTACCGACTTATGCAGAAACCTGTTCTGCACTAGCAGAGTTAAAATCACAGCTGATGGCAAAAGGTGAAGCAAGTGATCTATTTGGACGTGAACGAGATAACGGCTTATCTGCGATTCTAGGCAATTTAGATCAAAGTGTATTTGGTGAACCTGCTTATCCAAGCATTGAAGCAAAAGCGGCACATTTACTTTATTTTGTCGTCAAGAATCATCCTTTTTCAGATGGTAATAAACGTAGTGGCGCATTTTTATTTGTAGATTTCTTACATAGAAATGGGCGTTTGTTTGATCATAATGGGCATCCAGTTATCAATGATACTGGGCTTGCAGCACTCACTTTATTAGTTGCTGAATCTGATCCGAAACAAAAAGAAACGCTTATTAGGCTTATTATGCACATGCTTAAGCAAAAACAAGAGAAGTAATGATAAATAGCGACCGAAGTCGCTATTTATCTATCAATGTTAAACTTAATAAAAAATTTATTTACATAATTCTTTTACTGACTCTACTAATGCTTCCATTTTGTCGTAAGAATTAATGCCACTTGGACCACCAAAAAACGGACAAACACAAATTAAAGTATCATTGTACTTGCGATAGAAGATATTAAATTCTTTCAACGCTTTAGTTTCATATACGGCTTCTCCAGTAAAAAACTTAAAGAAGTTATCTTTTTCAGTGACTCCCGTACAAATAATAACTTTAGGATTACATTCATCTATAAGTTGACGATAAAAAGCACCACGATTTTCAACACACCATTCTCTATATTGATCGAATGTTTCAAATCCTGTCATCTTAATGAATTGTTCATTCCATTGAATTGATGCTCTATTTTTGAAATTGATTGGTAGCATATTTAGTTTAAAACCAATACCCTGTGGATAAAGCACATTATAAGTACTAACAAAATACTCATAGCTTTCACCACTTTTCCAATCTAAATTATAGTAGTACCACAAAAACCAACATAATTTTTGATTATATTGCGTAGTCCAACTACCATCAAAATCGTCCTCTAACCAAGAGTGCGGTATTAATTTAGGGCTTAAACTAAATTTCTTATAAAAATCATCAGGAGAAGCTTCATCACCAATCCCCCATTCTAACCCACAAAACCAAACATCTGAGTTAGGATTTCCGCCATCTCCTCCAGCGAAGGATACTGCCACTTTTTTAAACTCTTCTGTTACCATTATTTTATCCTCATTATTTAAGTAGATTTGTCCAAATCCCTATGGTTTCTTCTTGAATTACGCCTTTTTCTTGACCTAATTTTATTGCCAGTTGCTGTAAACTTTTAGCCAACTCAGTATGACCGCAATAATTTAAACTACGAATGATGCGGGAAATCTTCTTACTTTCATGCCCAATATTGCGTAGCCAAACTTTACGTTCAGTTAATTCAGGTTTAGGGAATATTTTATTATCTTCACGATATAAACAGAAGTAATCCAGAATAATATCAATAGAATGTAAATATTTATTTTGAATTGCTTCATCTCCAATAAAAATAGCCAGGTCTTCTTCGTTAAAAACCGGTACTGAACGATTCCATTTGGAACTTTCAGTAACAGGTAAAAGCCAAGGAATATAAAAATAAGCATCGCCAATCATTCTTTTTGGCATTGCCCGCATATCTTGCAAAGATAAATTATGTTGGCTTTTTCTTTGTTCTAAATAAAATTCAATTACTGGATGCATACGTTTCTCATTAATTCATCAGTCATACAGTATAGTGATATAAAACTCGCTATTTATGTGAAAAGTGCGGTCATTTTTCTATGAGTTTTTGGTGTTCTCTAATAACTCTGCCACCACTTTCGGCACACCCTCGCCTGCTTTCTCTTTTATTGCAATAACTTGCTTACGAACAAAGCCTGTATTTGGGTTAGGATCAATCAGATAAATTGGCGCTTTTCTTGGAGCTTCATTGACTAAGCCGTTGGCTGGATAAACTTGTAATGAAGTACCAATCACTAACACAACATCTGCTTGTTCCACAATATCAACCGCTCGTTCTAACATCGGCACCATTTCACCAAAAAAGACGATGTAAGGGCGCATTGGGTGTCCATTTGGATCTTTATCTTCTAATTTCTGATCACCAAAACAATCCACAATATAACTTTCATCAAAGCTACTGCGAGCTTTATTTAATTCACCGTGTAAATGCAACACCTTCGAGCTGCCGGCACGTTCATGTAAATCATCCACATTTTGCGTGATGATTCTTACATCATAGGCTTTTTCTAGTTCAACTAAGGCGAGATGCGCAGCGTTTGGCTTAGCTGCTGCCGCATTTTTACGGCGTTGGTTATAGAAATCAAGCACTTTCGCACGGTTCTTTTGCAAGGCTTCGGGCGTGCAAACTTCTTCTACTTTATGCCCTGCCCACAATCCATCTTCAGCTCTAAAAGTAGGAATACCACTTTCGGCACTAATTCCAGCTCCCGTTAATACCACGCAAATTGGTTTATTTTTCTCTGTCATTTTTCAGGCTCCTTTTATTAGCAAACTGTTCTGTACCAAAATGAACATGTTCACCTTGAAATTTACCAGCTCCATTTTTAGTGCGATCATCAATTAAATAATTGCCTTGGTTGAGATTTTTATGATGGGATAAAATCAATCGTTTGTATAAGGCTGAACCTTTTTCTTCACCGAAATAATGTTGAATCCATTTTACTTTATCACTCCAAACGGATGGATTATGCCAAGGCGCAGTAGAAAGCACATAAATATGATATTTTTTCATCAATTTATGCACAGCAGAAATCGCATTAGGCATTGGCTCCATTAAGCTAAAAATACCCTCTACTTCATCATATCGACCTTCGTACTCTTGCTTGGTTTTCTCATCTAATTTTGCAATACCAGACGGAAAATCAACCATCACATTATCCATATCAATATAAACAATTTTCTTCATTTTAATGTCCTCTCTGTTGATGGCTTAATGATAAAAGATGAAGCGACAATTTATGTCGTTAGGCATTTTCGTCTAAATAAGTGCGGTCAATTTCTTGGTAATCTTCACCAAAATGGGCTATCCACCATTCCAGCATAGCACTCTTAATCACGGTAGCGGAAATTTCATATTCAGTGCCACAATCTTTTACTGTTTGATCCATTGATAATGGTGTTTCTGTTAAAAAGCCACCAATATCTTTATTAATGCGGAAAGTTAATCGAATTTTTCGACCATAGGTAAAACCAAACTTTTGGCTTTCTACATAAGATTTCAAATTAAAATCAGGGCGTTCAAATATCATTGTACTCACTGTTACCTTAAGCAAGCGATGCAAAGCAAGGTGTAAAATATCGCCATTCTCATATTGTGCGACTAAATAGCTACTTGGTCCTTGTTGAACCAAAGCCAATGGCTTGACCTGTGCCTTATGTTCTTTACCGTGAATACTCCGATAATGCACCTGCAAAAATCGATTTTGATAAAGTGCGGTACTAATTTGAGAAAAAATTTCTGGATTGATTTTGGCAGGTAATAACGGCTGACTAGTTGGGGCAATAGCAACTTTATTAAGCCATTCTGCCCCTGATTTTTTATGGCTGTCATAAACCAAATTATATTCGGCCTGTTGAAAGAACGCCTCCATTGAGTTCATAATGCTAGAAGGCAAAATGCCATTGAGATATTGTTTAGCAAGCATAAGCACAAGTGATTGCTGTTCATTTAAAATCGGTAAATCCAAGCCTTTAGCATTTGATTTCCATCGATATCCATAAGGTTTATCACGCATATCTCGCTCAATTTCAAACTGTTGAGACAAACTTTCTAGCTGGCGTTGGATTGAACGAATATCACGTTGAACGCCAATATCAGCAAGTTTTTGTAAGATTTCTTCTGCGGTAATAAAACGAGTTTTTGGAATAAGGCGTAAAATTTCAAGTTGAATTTGAAGTGCGGTTAAGTTTGAGGGCATTTTTATCTCCCAAATTTGAAAAAAATCATTATAAAAAATGCTGGAAAATTCCAGCATTATATTTTCTAAATCCGTCTGACTTGCCAGAAGGCTTTTGACCAATAAGGGTTATTCATTGAAGAATAGACGACTCCCCCTCTGGTGGAAGCATGAAGGAATTTATCTTCTTTTACATAAATCCCCACATGATAACCATTAGGGCCTCGGCCAGTTTTAAAGAAAATTAAATCGCCAGTTTGAATATCTTCTTTGCGTACATGTTTACCATAATTAGCTTGTTCAACAGTGCTTCTAGGCAAACGAAGATTAAAACGATCGAAGAAAGTTTTCTGCACAAAACCAGAACAATCTACCCCACGGCGTGAAACACCGCCGAGCACATAAGGTGTACCTGCCCATTCATGTTGTTGTTCGCTCAACATGGCTATAGCCATAATAGGATCGCCGATTTGACCTTTATAGTTCATCGCATAATCATCGTTTTGAAAACTGGAACAAGCGAATAAAAACAGCGAGGCAGTAGCGATTAAAAATAATTTATATACTTTCATACCTTTTCATATGAAAAGTGCGGTAGAAATTCACCGCACTTTTTGTTGCTTACTATTTAGTTTTTTCTACACGGGCACGTAACTTTTGCCCAGGTTTAAATGTCACTACTCGGCGAGCAGAAACTGGCACAACATCACCTGTTTTTGGGTTACGCCCTGGGCGAGATGACTTATCACGTAGTTCAAAATTACCAAATCCTGATAATTTCACATCTTGACCAGATTCTAGCGATAAGCGGATCTCTTCCAAAAAGTTCTCCACTACATTTTTCGTATCTTGTTTAGATAAGTGATATTTATCGCTTAAATATTCAATAATATCAAGTTTAGTTATCGTAGCCATATTAATCCCTTAATTCAGCATTAAAGCGTTGTTTTACCTCCGCTAATACTGCTGAAATCACTGCATTAATTTCTTCATCTTCAAGTGTTTTTTCATTATCTTGGACTGTTAAGCTAATCGCTAAACTCTTATAGCCTTCAGCGACGCCCACACCTTGATATACATCGAACAAGTTCACTTGCACCAATTTTTCGCCACCTGCTTGTTTACATGCTGCGATTAATTCCCCTGCTGGTACGCTATCCGCGACGACTAAAGCTAAATCACGACGGTTTGCTGGGAATTTAGAAATTTCTTTTGCTTGCACCACATTACGTGCCGCAATTGCATTCCAAAGAATTTCAAATACAAAAGTTTTGCCATTTAAGCCAAGTTTTTGGCTAATAGATGGATGAATTGCACCAATAAAACCAATTTCTTGACTATCTAATTCAATAGCAGCAGATTGACCAGGATGTAATGCATCAAATTGTTTTGCAACAAAACGAACTCTATTACCACCTTCTGTTAAAGAAAGTACTGATTCTAAATCGCCTTTAAGATCAAAGAAATCTACAGATTCTGCTTTACCTGCCCAATGTTCAGATTTTGCCGTTCCAGTAATCACCGCACTTAAAACAAATTCTTGACGCACGCCAAATTCAGCATTGGCATCTGGCACAAAACGCAATCCAGTTTCAAATAAACGAACGCGAGATTGTTGGCGATTTTGGTTATAAAGCACTGCACCTAATAAACCACTCATTAAAGACACACGCATTGCGGACATTTCCACAGAAATTGGGTTTGGCAATATAAGTGCTTCTTGCTGTGGATGTAATAAACTTTGAATTTTTGGATCCACAAAGCTATAAGTAATAGCTTCTTGATAATCTGCATCCACAAGTGCGGTCTTAATTCGAGCTAAATCTAAATCAGATTCTTTGTGCTCACGCATGCGGAGATGCGCTAATGGTGCATTGTTTGGAATGCTGTTATAACCATAAATACGCGCCACTTCTTCAATTAAATCTTCTTCGATTTCAATATCAAAACGCCAGCTTGCAGAAGTTACCGTCCAAATATCATTTGCATAAGTAACATCAAAACCAAGACGGTGGAAAATTTCCGTTACGCTTCCTATTTCAATATGATGACCTAAAAGTGCATCTAATTTACTACGGCGAAGTTGAACTGTATTGACTTTAGGAAGATGAGTTTCACTGCTTGCTTCACAAATCTCACCCGCTTCACCACCACAGATTTCAAGTAATAATGCGGTTGCTCGTTCCATTGCTTTACGCGCTAATTCAAAATCCACACCACGTTCAAAACGGTGCGATGCATCAGTATGTAAACCATATTGTCTTGCACGGCCTGCAATCGCTAATGGAGCGAAAAATGCGGATTCTAAAATCACATCTTTCGTTTCACTATTCACGCCACTTTCAGCACCACCAAAGATCCCTGCCATTGCTAAAGGCCCATTTTGGTCGGCAATTAATAACGTATTTGATTGAAGTTTTGCGGTTGAGCCATCTAATAATACTAATTCTTCCCCCTCTTTCGCTAAGCGAACTTGAACAGGTTGTGTAACTTTAGCTGCATCAAACGCGTGCATTGGCTGACCAAGCTCAAGCAAAATATAGTTAGTAATATCGACAATAGGATCGATAGAACGAATACCACAGCGACGCAATTTTTCTTGCATCCACATTGGCGATGGTGCTTTTACATTGGCGTTCTTTATCACACGTAATAAATAACGCGGGCAAGCTTCTGGTGCTTGTAAATCAATTTGAACTTTATCAGAAATTGTTGCTGGCACTGCTTCAAAGTGCGGTTGATTTACGAGTTGTTTATTTACCACACCAATTTCACGCGCAATACCTGCGATGCTCAAACAATCCGCACGGTTTGGCGTTAAGCTAATTTCGATGGCATTATCATCTAAAGCTAAATATTCACGTAAATCAGTACCAATTGGTGCATCAAGTGGCAATTCAATAATACCATCCGCTTCAACATCAATACCTAATTCAGAAAATGAACAAAGCATTCCTTCTGATGGCTGACCACGTAATTTAGTTTTCTTAATTTTGAAATCGCCAGGTAATACCGCACCTTCTGTTGCGCAAGCCACTTTTAAGCCTTGACGACAATTTGGTGCACCGCACACAATATCCAATAAACGATCGCCACCTACGTTCACTTTAGTTACACGTAATTTATCTGCATCTGGATGTTGTGCACATTCCACCACTTCACCAACAACGACACCATTAAATGTACCCGCAACGCTTTCCACGCCATCTACTTCTAAGCCAAGCATGGTAATTTGCTCGCATAATTGCTCGGTGGACACCGCAGGGTTCACCCATTCTCTTACCCACTGTTCACTAAATTTCATTTGTTGTTATCCTTTTAATTCAAATCCGAGAAATTACTTAAATTGTTTTAAGAAACGTAAGTCGTTTTCAAAGAACGAACGTAAATCTGTTACGTTATAACGTAACATTGTTAAACGCTCAACGCCCATCCCCACTGCAAAACCAGAATATTCATTCGGATCAATACCAACGTTACGCAACACATTTGGGTGCACCATACCGCAGCCCAACACTTCTAACCATTTACCGTTTTTACCCATCACATCCACTTCCGCTGAAGGCTCTGTGAATGGGAAATAAGATGGACGGAAACGCACTTGTAAATCTTCTTCAAAGAAAGCGCGTAAGAAATCGTGCAATAAACCTTTCAATTCGGTGAAATTTGCTTTTTTATCCACATAAAGTAGTTCAATTTGGTGGAACATTGGCGTATGCGTTTGATCGTAGTCATTACGATATACACGTCCTGGTGCCATAATGCGAATTGGTGGCTGCATTTTTTCCATAGTACGAATTTGCACGCCAGAAGTTTGAGTACGAAGTAATAATTCTGGATTAAACCAGAAAGTATCGTGATCGGCACGTGCTGGGTGATGTTTAGGAATATTTAACGCATCGAAGTTGTAATAATCACTTTCAATTTCAGGGCCATTTTCAACTGAAAAGCCAAGTTCTGAGAAAAATTTTGTTACACGATTAATCGTCATGGTAACTGGGTGTAAGCCACCTGTTTCAACTTTGCGACCTGGTAAACTGACATCTACACGTTCTTTTTCTAATTTTGCGTTAAGTTCAGCCTGTTCCCACTCCGTTTTTTTTGCATTTAAAAATTCTAACGCAGCTTGTTTTGCTTCGTTAATTTTTGCGCCCATCGCAGGACGTTCTTCCGCTGACACGTTACGCAATTCTTGCATTAATTGCGTAAAATGCCCTTTCTTACCAAAATATTCGACACGGATTTCATCCAAAGCCGTTAAACTTCTATCCTGAATGGATTCAATCGCTAATTTCGCTTTCTCAATAAGCTCGTTCAGATGTTGCATCGTTTCCCCTGCTTCTCTTTTCTCTATAAAATAAAAAACCGAGTAATGATAATACCAAGTCCTTAAAAAGTAAAAGAATAATGCGAAAAATCATTGGCTTATCAAAAATAAAAATGGAATAACGTATTCGCTATTCCATTTTTTCTTGTTACCAACAAAATCGTTCATTCACAAAATTTTCTGACCGCTCTTTTTGCCATTTTTCTTTATTTTTTGGATTAGCAAAAAAACGGGCTTGTTCCTGTAAACGTTGAACTAATTTTTCTTCTGCTTCTTTTAACGCTTTTTGACGATCTGCAAATTTTGCGGGTAATGCTGGTAAGAAAATCACTTCATAAGGATGTGCAATTGTCCATTTCACCGCATTTTCGGCAGCACGACTTTGTTTATCAAAATCACAAAACGCATAAGCATTAACAAACTGCCCTACAACATGGCTGAACCCTGTATTATCCTGCACCGTTTGTTTTGGTAATTCCAACACATAAAGTGCGGTAATCAAACGGTTTTGTCCACGATAAAACCAAGTAACCGCTTCATCTCTTAAGCCAAAATCGTAAGCCCGAGCGGCTAAGGTAAACATTGTCATTGGTGAAATGCGAGCTGGATTTTCTTCTACAAATTTCACCGCACTTTTATAACCTTTTAACGTATTTTCACGTAGCATAGGATCAATTTCTTTATGTACAAATACATTTTCTGCTTTTCCATTTTCAGCAGAATAATAAGGTTTAATATAAATATCCACTGTCTTCACTGGTTCTTTGCTAATAGAACTACAAGCCGTGATAAAAAGTGCGGTTATAAAACATAGCATTTTAAAAATAGGAATTTTGGCAAAATTCAAGCAAATCCACTGACTAAGTGAAGTTTTTATCAATAATTTCATCTTTTCCTTATATAATGGCACGACAAATTACAACATATCGTTATTATGAAAATCCACCTTATCCGCCATAACACCACATTAGAATTCAATAATGAAACAAGTTTACTTGATCATCTCGAGAAAAATAATATTCATCACGAATATCAATGCCGTAGTGGCTATTGTGGTTCTTGTCGCGTTAAGATCAAAAAAGGCAAGGTGTCTTATAAAGAAATGCCTCTTGCCTTTATTCAACCTGATGAGATTTTATTATGTTGCTGTCACGTAGAAAGTGACCTTGAAATTGATTTATAAATTATTTAAATCTAATACATCGGTCATATCAAATAAGCCATTCGCCTTATTTTCTAACCATTTACCAGCACGCACTGCACCATTAGCGAAAGTCATTCGGCTTGATGCTTTATGGGAAATTTCTACACGTTCACCAATATCTGCAAACCAAACCGTGTGTTCCCCCACCACATCCGAAGCGCGAATAGTTGAAAAACCAATTTCATCGCGTTTACGTTCTCCTGTAATTCCTTCACGGCAGAAGACTCCGTGAGTTTTTAAATCGCGACCTAAGGTTTTTGCGATATGTTCGCCCATAGAAAGTGCGGTGCCAGATGGCGCATCAACTTTATGACGGTGATGAGCTTCGATCACTTCAATATCGCAATAATCCCCCATCACTTTTGCCGCTTTTTCTAAAAGCTTGAAGACTAAATTCACGCCAACACTGAAATTTGATGCAAACACAATAGCAATTTTATCTGAAGCTGCTTTAATCGCCGTTTTACCATTTTCATCAAAACCCGTTGTACCGATCACCATTTTTTTATTATTCGCTACACAAAATGCAATATGTTCAAGGGAGCCTTCTGGTCGGGTAAAATCGATTAATAAATCGAATTTATCTTTTTGGCTTTCAAGATCGTCTGAAACTGCAACGCCAAGATGACCAATTCCTGCCAATTCTCCCGCATCCGTCCCAACTAAAGATGATCCTTTGCGTTCAAAAGCCGCACCTAGTTCTACGCCTTCCGCAGAATGAACCGCTTGAATTAATTGGCACCCCATTCTTCCGCCAGCACCAGCGATTGCAATTTTTAATGTCATGTTACTTCCTTTTCTATTAATGAATTATTTCGTTGATGCCATTATAGAGAAGCACACAACCAAAAAATAAAAATACAATACCCGCCATATTATCAATATAACGGCTGTATTGACTGTATAAACGCTTGGCAATATTACGTGAAAAAATCAATGAAATCACATAAAAATAACAAAATGTTTCTACCACAATCACTGCAAAAGCCAAGATAATTTGCCACATTTCAGTGATATTTACTAAGACAAGCGACATCACGCTACTAAAATACACCACGACTTTTGCATTGGATAAATTCACTAAAAGCCCTTTCAAAATTTCTTTTTTAATCGTGGTTTGCTGATTAAATTTAGTATCAGAGTGCGGTTCAAATTGAGCGTATTTTTTGCTGCGAGCCATTAAAAAGCCAAGATATGCTAAGTAACTACCGCCTAGCAACATAATAACGCCATGTAATGCTGGAATGGTAACGAACAACACCGCTAATCCCAACATAGAAAGCATTCCCCAAAAAGCGATACCAAGCGTTATGCCTAAAATGCCACAAACTGTATTACGACGAGAGTTACTTGCCGCCATCCGACTTACATAGAAGAAATCAGGCCCTGGCGTCATTAATCCAAATAAATGCACAATGATTAAATTTAGCATCACAACATCCAATACTGAATAGCAAATACAACAATCACCGCATAAATTGCTGCTAATACATCATCGACCATAATGCCAAAACCACTTTCGAGTTTTTCGTCAAAATAACGAATTGGAAACGGTTTTAAAATATCAAAAAAGCGGAATAACGCAAAAGCAACCAAAATCCATTGCCAAGATAATGACGGTATCGCTGCTAATACAATAAATACACCGACAAATTCATCCCAGACGATAGAACCATGATCGTGTACGCCCATATCTGCAGTA
Organism: Haemophilus sp. HMSC066A11; assembly: GCF_001811665.1. NCBI lineage: Bacteria > Pseudomonadati > Pseudomonadota > Gammaproteobacteria > Pasteurellales > Pasteurellaceae > Haemophilus > Haemophilus sp. HMSC066A11. The sequence goes on along the minus strand of NZ_KV805849.1, from coordinate 6,032 downwards.
GTTTTTTGGCAAAGGTAGCAACCGAGTAAAAAACAAAGTGCGGTGAAAATTAAAAAGATTTTTACGCCTAATAAGGAAAGTAAAATCACACCTAAAATTGTTCCAGCTAAGCTCCCCCAAGTGCCGGGTGCTGGATAAATTAAACCCGAGCCAAAACCAACGGCAAATAAATGAATAGGATTTAAAAGAGAGATTTTTTTAAGAGGATTATTTTCTGTCATTTTGATTCCTTAAAATGATCGAAACCGCTTGAAAAAGTTATATTCACAGGTTTTCCATCCCGTAAAAAACGGGGTGAAAAGTCACCGCACTTTTCAGTGATTTTACCAATGCAAGTACAAGGCACGTTCAGTTTTTTCAAGCGTAATTCTAATTCATCTTTAGATTTGGGCGGTATAGTAAAACAAAGTTCATAGTCTTCGCCACCACTTAAGGCAAATTGTTCCGCTTGAGTGCGATCATATTTATTTAAAATCGATGATGAAAGAGGTAATGCAGTCAGTTCAACTTCAGCACTACATTGACTTCGTTCAAGAATATGCCCTAAATCAGATATTAGCCCATCGGAAAGATCAATGGCAGCATGAGCAATATCAATTAACGCCCGCCCAAGTTCAATTCTAGGTGTGGGTCTAAGATGTCGTTGTTGCAAAAAAACATCATCAGAATCAACCGCACTTTTGCCCAATAAAATTTGTGTTAAACCTGCCGCGCTATCGCCTAAAGTGCCTGAAACATAAATTAAATCACCAACTTGCGCTTTATGCCGACAAATTCCTTTGTTTTTTTCGACAAAACCTTGTGCCGTAATCGTAATAGACAAATTACCTTTTGTAGTATCGCCACCAATTAATGTGACGTTGTATTGTTTTAACCTGTGTAATAAACTTTGGCTAAATGTTGAAATCCAATTTTCATCTACATTTGGCAAAGTTAATGCCAATGAAACCCATTTTGGCTGTGCCCCCATTGCAGCAAGATCACTTAAATTTGTTGCAACCGCCTTATAAGCCAAGTCCTCAGGTGAAATAGTTGGTAAAAAATGCGTATTTTCTACCATTGTATCCGTCGTAATGGCAAGCTGATAATTCTTTGGCACGGAAACCATCGCACAATCATCGCCAATAGATAATTGAACGGAATCATCAACTAATATTTGTTGCTGAAAATATCGTTTAATTAAATCAAATTCACCCATTGCCATTTTTCACCTATCTTATAAAAGAAAAGGCACGCGTTAAAAACGCGCGCCATTCTCAGTTTAAAAGGATTATTTACGCCCTAATGCTGGTGCGATTTTATCAAGTACGCCATTGATATATTTATGGCTTTCATCTGCACCGAATACTTTTGCCACTTCAATCGCTTCATTGATAACCACTTTATATGGCACATCTAACTCGAAGCGCAATTCATAAACGGCCAAACGTAAAATTGCCGTTTCAATAGGATCAAGCTCATCAAAAGTGCGGTCAATATAAGGCGAAATTGAAAAATCAACGGTTTCAATATTTTCTATTGTTTGACGAAATAATTTACGGAAGTAAGGTTTATCTACCCCATCCATATCTTGATCTAACACAAAGGCTAATTCCACTTGTTCTGCAGTATTGCCAGATACGGCCCAAGAATACAAGGCTTGAACGGTACATTCACGCGCACGACGACGAGCAGAAGGCTTTTTCACTTGTTTTTGTTCTGTCATGATTTATGCCGCATCAATTTGTTGAATAAGATTAACCATTTCAAGTGCGGTTAAGGCTGCTTCTGCACCTTTATTTCCTGCTTTAGTACCAGCACGTTCAATCGCTTGTTCAATATTTTCTGTGGTTAATACCCCAAAAGCGACGGGGATTTCAGCATCCATTGCAACTTTTCCTAAACCGCTGCTTGCTTCCCCTGCTACATATTCAAAATGTGCTGTACCACCACGGATAACTGTACCTAATGCCACAATCGCATCAAATTTTTTACTTTCAGCTAAACGACGAGCAACTAATGGCAACTCATACGCACCCGGGGCACGCACGATAGTGATATTTTCATCTTTCACTTGGCCGATACGTTTTAATGCATCAATTGCGCCTTCTAATAAACTTTCATTAATAAAACTGTTAAAACGAGCAATTGCTACTGCAACTTTTGCATTAGGTGCTGCGACTGAGCCTTCTAAAACTTTCATATTTTTTCCTATATATTAGCCATAATGATTTGGCCCGAGATTTTAACATAAAATCGCGTATATTCAATATTAATAAGGCTTTACCCTATTTTATTTAGGGCTCATTTTTAAGGCTATTTTATTGTTCATAACCCGCACCAACACTATATTTTTATGGAAAATTTCCTTTATTAAGGTAAACTATCGGCAATTTTATGTGAATTACATTCAGTTACAGAGGTTTAATATGTCTAAAGTGGCATCAATTGTTGATGTATTACAAGGGAAAGTGGCGATTGGTGAAACCGTCACTGTGCGTGGTTGGGTTCGTACCCGTCGCGATTCTAAAGCAGGCTTATCTTTCTTAGCGGTTTATGACGGTTCTTGCTTTGATCCAATTCAAGCAATTATTAATAACGATATTAAAAATTACGAAAGCGAAATTTTACGTTTAACAACAGGCTGTTCTGTGATTGTAACTGGTAAAGTCGTTGAATCACCTTCTGAAGGACAAGCGGTTGAATTACAAGCAGAAAAAGTGGAAGTGACAGGGTTTGTTGAAGATCCAGATACTTACCCAATGGCAGCAAAACGCCACTCTATCGAATATTTACGCGAAGTAGCTCACTTACGCCCTCGTACCAATATTATTGGTGCGGTCGCGCGTGTTCGTCATTGCTTGTCTCAAGCAATTCACCGTTTCTTCCATGAGCAAGGTTTCTACTGGGTGGCAACCCCATTAATTACTGCATCAGACACTGAAGGTGCGGGTGAAATGTTCCGTGTTTCTACACTTGATTTAGAAAATCTTCCTCGTGGTGAAAATGGAAAAGTGGATTTCAGCCAAGATTTCTTCGGTAAAGAATCATTTTTAACGGTTTCAGGTCAGTTAAACGGCGAAACCTACGCTTGTGCATTAAGCAAAATTTATACTTTCGGCCCAACATTCCGTGCAGAAAACTCGAATACTACCCGTCACTTAGCTGAATTCTGGATGGTTGAACCTGAAGTTGCATTTGCAACCTTAGCGGATAACGCAAAACTTGCAGAAGATATGTTGAAATACGTATTCCGTGCAGTATTAGCAGAGCGTAAAGATGACTTACAATTCTTTGAAAAACATGTAGATAAAGATGTTATTACTCGTTTAGAAAACTTTGTAAACTCAGATTTTGCACAAATTGACTATACCGATGCCATTGATGTGTTATTAAAATCTGGTAAAAAATTTGAATTCCCTGTTTCTTGGGGTATCGATCTTTCTTCTGAACACGAACGTTTCTTAGCGGAAGAATATTTCAAATCACCAGTTGTGGTGAAAAACTATCCAAAAGACATTAAAGCATTCTATATGCGTTTAAATGATGATGGAAAAACTGTGGCAGCAATGGATGTGTTAGCACCTGGAATTGGTGAAATCATCGGTGGTTCACAACGTGAAGAACGTTTAGACGTGCTTGATAAACGCATGGAAGAAATGGGATTAAATCCTGAAGATTACTGGTGGTATCGTGATCTTCGCAAATATGGTACCGTACCACATTCTGGTTTTGGTCTTGGTTTTGAACGCTTAATCGTCTATGTAACTGGCGTGCAAAATATTCGTGATGTAATTCCATTCCCACGTGCGCCAAGAAATGCGAATTTCTAATTCAATTTAACTTTAATATTAACCGCACTTACGCCAAAGTGCGGTTAATTTTTTAAGAATTTTAAGGAAAGTAAAATGGATAAAATTAAACAACTCTTTGCCAACAATTACAGCTGGGCGCAAAGAATGAAAGAAGAAAACTCTACTTACTTCAAAGAACTTGCGGATCATCAAACGCCACATTACCTTTGGATTGGTTGCTCTGATAGCCGTGTGCCTGCTGAAAAATTGACGAATCTTGAACCAGGTGAATTATTTGTTCACCGTAATGTTGCTAACCAAGTAATTCACACAGATTTTAATTGCCTTTCTGTTGTGCAATATGCCGTCGATGTGCTTAAAATTGAACATATTATTATCTGTGGTCACACCAACTGCGGGGGAATTCACGCTGCTATGGCAGATAAAGATTTAGGGCTTATCAACAACTGGCTCCTTCATATTCGTGATATTTGGTTTAAACACGGTCATCTTCTCGGTAAACTTTCTCCAGAAAAACGTGCCGATATGCTGACGAAAATTAACGTAGCGGAACAGGTTTACAATCTTGGTCGAACTTCTATTGTAAAAAGTGCTTGGGAACGCGGACAAAAACTCTCATTGCACGGCTGGGTATATGACGTAAATGATGGATTTTTAGTAGATCAAGGCGTAATGGCAACCAGTAGAGAAACTCTTGAAATTTCTTATCGAAACGCTATCGCTCGTTTATCAATACTTGATGAAGAAAATATTTTGAAAAAAGATCATCTTGAAAATACATAAAAAAACGCCCTTTCGGGCGTTATTTTTTTAAGCTTTACCGTCAGCCAAATTTTTCTTTTCTTCCAATTCTTCCCAGCGTAAAAATGCTGTTTCTAATTCGGCTTCAGTATCCGCCAATTCTTTTAATTTAGCGTCAGTAATATCATGAGCCTGTTGGAAAAATGCAGGATCGGCTATTTCAGCTTGAAGTACGGTGATTTTAGTTTCTAATTCTTCCAAAAGTTGTGGAAGTTGTTCTAGCTCACGTTGTTCTTTATAAGAAAGTTTCACTGATTTAGGCTTAGAAGTGCGGTCGTTTTTCACCGCACTTTCTTCTTTTAGTGGTTCAGTTTTCTTCACTTTAGCCTGTTCTTCTGCTGCTTTGCTTGCCCAGAAATTGGCTTGTTGCTGTTTCGCATCAAAGAATCCTCCCACATACTTATTCAAACGCCCTTTACCTTCGAATAAATAACATTCTGTCGCAGTATTATCGATAAATTGACGGTCATGGCTCACAATTAACAATGTGCCTTGATAATCAGTCAAAATTTCTTCTAAAAGCTCCAATGTTTCTACATCAAGGTCATTGGTTGGTTCGTCAAGAATCAATAAATTATTTGGTTTGAGTAATAATTTTGCGAGTAATAAACGATTTCGTTCTCCCCCCGATAAGGCTTTAACTGACGTTCCTCACGCATCGCTTTTAATGCTCGCACTCGCCCTTCATTTCTTGTACGGCGAGCCTTGATACCTTGGCGAATCCATACTTCTTCCTGTGCAAGACGTTTATCAAATAATTCATTTTGCAAGGCTTCAACGCGTAGATTTTCTTCTTTCGTGGTTAAATATAAATCGTAATTGCCTAGATAAGACTGCAATTGACCGCGATCTAAATCCACAATGCGTGTTGCCATTTTGCGAATAAAAGAACGGTCATGGGAAATAAATACAATGCTACCTTGGAAATCCAGTAAGAAATTTTCCAGCCATTCAATAGCTTCCACATCCAAGTGGTTGGTTCATCAAGTTGCCAATTTTGTCACTTGGCATGAAACGGCGAAAAAGTGCGGTGCAAAAATTCGAGTTTTACCGATTTTAGATAATTGGCTAATTGATGAAAATGCGCTGATTTCAGCCCTTTCTGAAAAAACAAAACTCGTTGCGCTGAATTTTGTTTCAAATGTCACTGGCACAGAACAGCCGATTAAACGACTAATTCAACTTATTAGAATACATAGTCATGCGTTGGTTTTAGTAGATGCTGCACAAGCGATTAGTCATATTAAAATCGATTTACAAGATTTAGATGCAGATTTCCTCGCATTTTCTGCCCATAAAATTTATGGCCCAAATGGACTTGGCGTTTTAACAGGAAAATTGACCGCACTTTCTCAACTTCAACCGCTCTTTTTTGGTGGAAAAATGGTTGATCGTGTGTCAAATAATCGTATTACTTTTGCCGAATTGCCTTATCGT
>NZ_KV805848.1:0-241 GCF_001811665.1 Haemophilus sp. HMSC066A11 | reverse complement strand
TCACACAGATTGGCTGATAGTTGTAGACAAGATTAAAAACGAAGCGAAAGCAACGTTGAAAAATAAACGTTAAAAGATAAAAAGAAAATAGAGTATCTTTAATTGATGTCCCCATCGTCTAGAGGCCTAGGACATCGCCCTTTCACGGCGGTAACCGGGGTTCGAATCCCCGTGGGGACGCCAATTAAAGATAACTTTATTAGATTGTCTTACTGTTCTTTAAAAAATTGGAAACAAGCTG
>NZ_KV805847.1:0-11416 GCF_001811665.1 Haemophilus sp. HMSC066A11 | reverse complement strand
AGAAGTAAAAGACTAAACAAAGAAAAGTAAATATAGAAGACTTAATAGAAAGAAAATCGGATTCAGCTTGTGACCAATAAGAACGAGTGAAAGGTAGAGGAAAGACTGAGTAACGAGCGATAAAAGAGAAGACGAGTTATCAAAGAATTATCCTGGCGGCAATAGTGCGGTGGACCCACCTGAGACCATACCGAACTCAGAAGTGAAACGCTGTAATGCCGATGGTAGTGTGGGGTTTCCCCATGTGAGAGTAGGGCACCGCCAGGTTACCAAATATTTATTTAAATTAAATAAAAAAATAAGAACCCCAGTTTAAGAACTGGGGTTTTTGTTTTTACAAATAGATATACCTGAAAAGATTTTTCAAAACCCTATTTCTTTTTTACCCATGTCCTTTGTATCCTTAGCATTTTTATTATTCTAATTAGAACAAAAATAAAGTATTTTTCACTTTAGTATACTAAAGTCCTTAGGTATTGACATACATAAGGAAACATATTGCTAAGAAACAATTTAACTTTAGAGAGGTTTAGAGTGGAAACGTCATACGAATTATTGAATCGAGTCGTGCAATCTAAAATTGTGATTTTAAAAGAAGAAGCCCATCATTCAGACAAAGAACAAAAAGCTACCGTTTTGCTACATTATACAAAGAGAACGGTTGATAAATCTATGAAAAGGATTATTGCTGAAAATCTAGATTATCATATTATTTATCGATGTGAAATCAATGCGGTTATTTTGCATATCAAGGTTAAATAAGGAGAAGTTATGAATAATAATCAAGGTCTTGAGAATATTAAAAAACAACTGTTAGATTTATTTCCTTTAAAGAAAGAATAAAACAATACTGTTAAACAATTTGGTAGGTTTTATGTGTGATGTGAACACTCAAGATATTTGCAAGCAGATGCATGTTTATTGGAAAAATGAGCATTTTCAAACTTTGCTTAAAAATAATAAAGGTAATTTAGATCAAAAACTCATTTCTGAAATGGATAGCCTTATTCGAAAAATTGAATCCTCTAATTTTGTCGTTTGCCAACAAAATATCGTGCTATTGAATTATATCTATGATGATTTACAGAAAGGAGATTTTTCTGAGATTAATCAATTTTTTCAGGAAATTAAGAAAAATATGTCTAATTTGGCATAATATGAGGCGAAAATAATGATTAGAAAAAGTTTATTTATTTTGATAATAGTAATGGGATTATCCGCTTGCCATTCAGGATTACACGTTTGGTATAACTCATCACCGCAAAATGCAAGACTAATTTGTGGTGGACAATTTGTCGGCTATACGCCTTATAACGCTTATTACAATATCTCTGAGCAAGATATTCAACGTGGTATAGTTCAAGTTGTGCCTTGCCAAGCCGTTTGGATGAGTGGAGCAACCGAAAAATATCGCAATCAATTCCCAGTTAATTCAGATAGTCATTCTTATAGCTTAACAGCAGTAAGTAATAATGCATCAGCTGCAGATGTTCAATTTGATTCATCACAACGTGCGGCCTACCAGGATCAACAAGAGCAAACTAACCAAATTATTCAGGGGATTGGGCAAAGCCGTCCAAAAAGCACCTATTGTAACCGAATTGGTAACCAAGTTTTTTGTAACACTTATTAAGGAATAAAAATGAAAAAATTACTTTCCATTACTGCAATTTCTTTGCTCTTATCTGGCTGTTTTAGTAGTGTCAATTTATCAAATTCTAATACCTCAGCTAATGCTAATGAAATAAATAAACTTTCTAATCAAGATGTAAACTCTATAGCATTTCTATACGCTCAAACATTTGTTTGTAGTAATGGTAGTGCTAAAAAATCTCCTGAATGGAATAGTTTCCGTCAAGAAATGGAACAATATTTTTCCCAATTAAATAATCAAGATGCAAGTCTTATTTCAATAGCATTTGTGACAAGAGTATCAGTAGATTATTTTAGAGAAAATAATATTCCTATAACACCTCATAAGATGGGACAATTTTATCCTATTTTTCTGTCTAATGATAAAATAAAGTTGGATGTGGTGAAATCAGCAATGAAAGTAATGACAAGTGATGGTTGTACTAAAAAGGTTCTTGATATTATTAAAGAAAACTTCCATAAAATCATAACAAGTAAAGCTTAACCTCAGCCCCGCCCCATTTGGGGCTTTTCTACACATCTTTTTCTACACATCTTTTTCTACCTGTGCTATAATCCCGCTAAAATTCTACCCTTAAAAACAAGAGAAATTATGACCGCACTTAATGTATTAATTTATCCTGATGATCACTTAAAGGTTGTCTGTGAGCCTGTTACTGAAGTTAATGATGCAATTCGTAAAATTGTTGATGATATGTTTGATACGATGTATCAAGAGAAAGGTATTGGTTTAGCTGCACCTCAGGTGGATATTTTGCAACGTATTATTACTATTGATGTTGAAGGCGATAAACAGAATCAGTTTGTTTTGATTAACCCTGAAATTTTGGCTTCTGAAGGCGAAACGGGAATTGAAGAGGGGTGTTTATCCATTCCAGGGTTCCGTGCGTTGGTTCCTCGTAAAGAAAAAGTGACAGTGAGAGCGTTAGATCGTGATGGTAAGGAATTTACTTTAGATGCTGATGGTTTGCTTGCGATCTGTATTCAACACGAGATCGATCATCTTAATGGAATTTTATTTGTTGATTATCTTTCTCCACTTAAACGCCAACGTATTAAAGAAAAGTTAATTAAATATAAGAAGCAGATTGCGAAAAGCTAAAACGTAGGGTGGGCTTTAGCCCACCAATCATTTCAAAAAACGGTGGGCTGAAGCCCACCCTACTTCCTATCAATCACCATAACGTAGAACATTATGAAATCACTTAATATTATTTTTGCTGGTACGCCAGATTTTGCTGCACAGCATTTACAAGCTATTCTAAATTCTCAACATAATGTGATCGCTGTTTATACTCAGCCAGATAAACCAGCTGGTCGCGGTAAAAAATTGCAAGCAAGCCCAGTCAAGCAACTTGCAGAGCAAAATGATATTCCCGTTTATCAACCTAAATCCTTACGTAAAGAAGAGGTGCAGTCCGAATTAAAAGCGTTAAATGCAGATGTAATAGTTGTTGTCGCTTATGGATTAATTTTACCGAAAGTTGTATTAGACGCCCCTCGTTTAGGTTGTTTGAATGTGCATGGTTCTATTCTTCCTCGTTGGCGAGGCGCGGCACCCATTCAGCGTTCAATTTGGGCTGGCGATGCACAAACGGGTGTAACCATTATGCAAATGGATGAAGGTTTAGATACTGGCGATATGTTACACAAAGTCTATTGTGATATTTTACCGACTGAAACTTCAACAAGTCTTTATAACAAACTGGCGGAGCTTGCTCCATCGGCATTAATTGATGTTTTAGATAATCTTGAAAGTGGTAAATTTACAGCTGAAAAACAAGATGACAGCCAAAGCAATTATGCAGAAAAACTTTCTAAAGAAGAGGCTCAATTAGATTGGTCACTTCCTGCAGTGCAACTTGAGCGTAATATCCGTGCTTTTAATCCTTGGCCGATTGCTTATTTTTCAACAGAAGATAGGGATGGCAATGCTCAAACGTTAAAAGTATATCAAGCGGAAGTGTTGCCTCATCAAGATAAACCAGCGGGAACTATTTTAAGTGCGGATAAAAATGGCATTCAAATTGCGACTGTCGATGGCGTCTTAAACTTATTGCAATTGCAACCTGCAGGTAAAAAGCTTATGTCTGCACAAGATTTATTAAATGGCCGTGCAGAATGGTTTGCTATTGGTAAGGTGCTTGCATAATGAAAAAATTTTCTTCTAAAACTATCAAAGTAAAAAATTCAGTAAAAATGACCGCACTTTCGACCAGGGCTATTGCAGCAAACTTAATTTTGCAAGTATTGGATGAGGGCAAATCATTGTCAGCGTTAATTCCAGAAGTGCAATTTTCTGTAAAAGCTCAAGATTTGCCTTTACTACAAGAAATTTGTTTTGGCGTGTGTCGAGTATTGCCTCGCTTAGAGCAAATTATCAAACGTCTTGTGGATAAGCCGCTTAAAGGTAAAACTCGCATTGTTCATTGCCTGTTACTTGTAGGGTTATACCAATTGCTTTATATGCGAGTGCCTGCTCATGCGGCAGTTGATGAAGTTGTGAACGCAACAAAATCATTAAAATCTGATAGTTTTAGAGGATTAGTGAATGCGGTTTTGCGTAGATTTTTACGTGAGCAAGATGAAATTTTGGCAATTATCGATAAAAATTGGCAAACGCTTCACCCTGAATGGTTCGTGAAGAAATTAAAAAAAGCCTATCCGAATTGGCGTGAGATCATTGAGGCGAACAATCAGAAACCACCAATGTGGCTACGAGTGAATTTACAAAAAAACGCCTTCGAAACTTACCGCGCTTTACTTGAGGAACAAGGTATTTCTGCAAAAACAAGTCACCATCCTAATGCGCTATGTTTAGATATACCGATTGCTGTGCAAAAATTACCGCACTTTGAAGAAGGGGCGGTTACGGTGCAAGATTTTAGTGCTCAATGGGCGGCAACGTTGCTTGAGCCAAAAAATGAGGAGTGGATCCTCGATGCTTGCGCTGCACCCGGTGGTAAGACGACCCATATTTTAGAACTGGCACCTCAGTCTAATGTGATTGCATTAGATGTAGAAACGCATCGCTTAAAACGAGTAGAAGAAAATCTTGAACGTTTAAATCAGCAAGCGATAGTGGTGTGTGGTGATGCGAGTAAACCTGACGAATGGTTAGCTGAAATCGGTAAAAGTGCGGCGAAATTTGACCGAATTTTACTTGATTCCCCTTGTTCTGCAACGGGAGTGATTCGCCGCCACCCTGATATAAAATGGTTACGCAAAGAAACCGATATCGCTCAGCTCGTTGAATTACAGAAGAAAATTTTGAGTGCGCTTTGGGAAAAATTGAAGCCAAACGGTGTTTTGCTTTATGCGACTTGTTCTGTATTGCCAGAAGAAAATTGCGAACAAATCCAAGCATTTTTAAATGCTCACACGGATGCGGAGTTATTGTCATTGCCCTTTAGTGATGATAAAAGTGCGGTGGGTTTTCAATTCATTCCGCAACCAAATAGTGGCGATGGGTTCTATTATGCGAAATTGCTTAAACGAGCATAAAGGAGAGCGATAATGAAAATTATCATTTTGGGTGCAGGTCAGGTAGGAACGACGCTTGCAGAAAACTTAGTCAGTGAAGATAACGATATTACCTTAGTGGATAATGAATCTCCTCAGTTACAAACATTGCAAGAAAAGCACGATTTGCGTGTGGTACAAGGCTCTCCATCATCTCCAAAAGTGCTTCGTGACGCAGGCGCAGCAGATGCCGATTTAATGGTTGCCGTGACAGCCTCTGATGAAATCAATATGGTCGCTTGCCAAATGGGCTATACATTATTTAATACGCCAACGCGAATTGCACGTATCCGTAATTCAGAATATTTACGTGAAAAAGACAAGTTGTTCAACAATGAAAATATTCCTATTGATCATTTAATTTCGCCTGAAAATCTTGTAACTGATGAAATTACGCGTTTAATTGCTTATCCAGGCGCATTACAAGTTGCCCATTTTGCCAATAATCGTATTAGTATTGTTGTAGTGAAAGCTTATTATGGGGGGGCTTTGGTTGGATATGCACTTTCAGCATTTCGCGAACATATGCCACATATTGATTGTCGCATTATGTCTATTTTACGTAACGGTAAACCGATTCGTCCACAAGGCTCAACCATTGTAGAAGCTGGCGATGAAATCACGTTTATTTGTGCTACTGAACATATTAAGGCGGTAATGGGAGAGTTACAACGTTTGGAGAAACCTTATAAGCGAGTAATGATTGTTGGTGGAGGAAATGTTGCTTCTGGCGTGGCAAAACGTTTGGAAAATTCTTGTGTTGTAAAGCTTATTGAACGTGATTCAAACAGAGCGCAAGCCTTAGCAGAAAAGTTGCCAAAAACGTTAGTATTTAATGGAGATGCCTCAGACCAAAACTTGCTTTTTGAAGAACATATTGAAAGTGTGGATGTATTTCTTTCATTAAGTAGCGACGATGAAGCGAATATTATGTCAGCGTTGTTAGCTAAGCGTTTAGGCGCGAAAAAAGCAATGGTACTGATTCAACGGATTGCCTATATTAATCTTATTCAGGGAGGCACGATTGATATTGCGGTTTCTCCACAACAAGTAACGATTTCTGCTTTGTTAGGTCACGTGCGTAAAGGCGATGTAAAAAATGTGGCAACATTACGACATGGCATTGCCGAAGCCATTGAAATTGTTGCACACGGTAATGTGAATACTTCAAATATAGTAGGGCGAAAAATTGGTGAGTTGCGTTTGCCGATGGGAACCATTATTGGTGCTTTATTACGAGGGAATGATGTAATTATTGCTCGTCGTCAAGTGATTATTGAAGAAGGCGATCATATAGTGATTTATTTGAGTGATAAGAAAAATGTGCCAGAAATTGAGAAATTATTCCAACCAAGCGCATTCTTTATTTAGTTTTTTTACTTTTCAGAGTGATTTATTATAATAGTCGCTCTTTTTATGTAATTTTTGAAGGGGAACATTATTATGAATTTTATTAAAGAATTTCGCGAATTTGCAATGCGTGGCAATGTCGTAGATATGGCTATCGGTGTGATTATTGGCAGCGCATTTGGCAAGATCGTAAGTTCACTTGTTAGTGATATTTTTACGCCCGTGTTGGGGATTTTAACTGGTGGTATTGATTTCAAAGATATGAAATTTGTATTAGCACAAGCACAAGGCGATGTTCCTGCTGTTACTTTAAATTATGGTTTGTTTATTCAAAATGTGATTGATTTTATTATTATTGCTTTTGCAATCTTTATGATGATCAAAGTAATCAATAAGGTAAGAAAACCAGAGGAGAAAAAAACTGCACCAAAGGCAGAAACATTGCTTACTGAAATCCGTGATTTATTAAAGAATAAATAATATTTAAAGAATGAAAGTTAGCAGAAATGCTGACTTTTTTTATTACTATTTTTTAAGCTATAATCAGCCCTCAATTTTAGGGAAATAAAATGGAAAAATATAATAAACTTCGCATTGAATGGGATTGTCGTCGAGGAATGTTGGAGTTGGATAAAATCATAATGCCTTTTTATTTGACGCATTTTGATACATTAAGTGATGATAAAAAAGATATTTTTATTCGCTTGTTAGAAAGTTCTGATTTGCAGTTGTTTTCGTGGTTTTTTAATCGTGTGAAATCACAAGATGTAGAGCTTCAAATGATGGTTGAATATATCCAAAAAGTGCAGAAAATCATCATAAATTAAAATTATTGATTAGCGAATGAACTTTTTTAACACGCTTTTGTCTGAACAAGCAACAAGAGCTTGCTGTCTTGATATTAAGGCGTGTTAGATATTGGCATGGGAGAAATATGGCTGAACAGCTAACAGATCAGGCTTTGGTAGAAAGAGTGCAGCAAGGGGATAAGAAAGCCTTCAATTTGTTGGTTTCGCGTTATCAGAATAAAGTGGCGGGGCTTTTGACTCGCTATGTATCACGTAACGATATTCCTGATGTGGTGCAAGAATCCTTTATAAAAGCTTATCGCTCAATTGAATCTTTTCGTGGCGAAAGTGCTTTCTATACATGGCTTTATCGAATTGCCGTTAATACGGCAAAAAATTATTTAACGGCTCAAGGTCGCCGTCCACCAAATGAAGATATTTTGGCAGAAGATGCTGAAAATTATGATGTGGGTACGCACTTGCGGGATGTGGATACTCCCGAAAATGAAATGTTGTCTAGTGAGTTAGAAAGAATTGTTTTTGATACTATTCATAACTTACCAGAAGATTTAAAAACCGCGATTACGTTACGAGAGCTAGAAGGTTTAAGTTACGAAGAGATTGCAGAAATTATGAATTGTCCTGTTGGTACGGTTCGTTCCCGAATCTTCCGAGCAAGGGAAATGATCGAAAATAAAATTCAACCTCTAATGTAGAGCGAATAAAAATTGGAGTTTACTATGCAAAAAGAGCAGCTTTCAGCCTATATGGATGGCGAACAAGTCAAAACTGACTTGACAGATGCTTTATTAAGAGACGAAGAATTACAAGCGTCTTGGCATTCATTTCATACCGTTCGTTCAGTAATGCGTAAAGAAAGTGCGGTCTTTTTAGGGGGGGATTTTACCGCTAAAATGGCAGATTTGATTGAGTTAGAAGACGTGAAGAAAGTCGATGTCATTGCGGTGTCTCAACCTGAACCAGAAGATGCACATAATTCTGCATTTATGCAAAAATTAAAGGCATTTTTTGCACCAATGACGCAAGTTGCTGTTGCTGCTGGTGTATGTTTAGTGGCAGTACTTGGTGTTCAATCTTTCAATAGTAAAAACGAAGCGTCTAATTTACCAGAAGCACCAGTGTTGCAAACCTTGCCATTTAATAATGCAGTTCAAGAAATTAGCTATAATGCGCCAAGCAAAGATACATTGACTTCAGATCAGCTTGAGAAAAAAAGTCGTCGCATTGGTGCAATGTTGCAAAACTATGAATTGCAACGTCGTATGCACTCTGATGCTTTAGATGTAAGTAGCAGTCAAGTAAGATAAATTGGTTTCCTTTGTTCAGATTATTGATTCACCACCTAATTGTTATTTAGTGTGGTGAATTTTTATCCTTTAGATTTCTATGAAAAAAATCGCATTAAAATTTACCGCACTTTCTCTTTCTTTGCTATTAAGTAGCATTGCTTCTGCTGAAGAGCTTTCTGCGAAGCAGTCTTTAGATAAAATGACACAAGCATTGGATAATCTCAATTATGAAATTGCCTTTGTGCAAACTACTCCAGCAAATATGGATTCATTTCGTTATCGACATATCAAACAAGATAACAAAACCTACGCACAATTAGTTACTTTAGATGGTCGCCAGCAAGAAATTATTCAACGTGATAATTTAGTCAGTTATTTTCAGCCAAATGCTCAAGCATTTACGCTTAATAGTGGCAATATAGTTGATGCGATGCCTGCGGTTGTGCGTGCAAATTTTGATAAGCTTTCTTCTTATTATGATTTCGTAAAATTAGGTAAAGATCGCGTTGCTGGGCGTTTCGCTGATACGATTAGAATTGTTCCTAAAGATGATTTTCGGTATCAATATTTGGTGTTTATCGATGAAGAAAATGGCTTGTTATTACGCGGTGATATGCTTGATCGCGAAGGCAAGCTACTTGATCAATTTAGAGTTGTAACACTTTACATCGATGACAGATTGAGAGGATTAACGGATTATATTAACAAGGTATCATTGCCCCCTTTATTGAAAGAAAGTAAAAATGAACAAAGTTCAAATATAACTTGGTCTGCAGGTTGGTTGCCACAAGGTTTTTCTTTAATTCGATATACTCAAGAAATATTAGAAAATGAAATCATAGATAGCGCATTATATAGTGATGGCTTATTTACTTTTACGTTGTTTGTTTCTAATGTAGGCTCTAATGACCTACCAGAAAATACTTGGAAACAAGGGGCTTATACGATTTATAGCGAGGTCATCGGAGGAAAAGAAATTACTTTTATTGGGCAATTACCAATCTCGACGGCAAAACGCATTGTACAAGAAGTCAAATTTAGATAAAAAGTGCGGTAATTTTTTACGATATTTTTATCAATAACTGATTTTGAGTTAGGCATTGACTAAGATTCGCACGTTTTTACGTGCGAATTTTTATTTTCTTAATTTTATTAATTCTACTTGGTGATTGTGACCTTTTTTTAGAATTAGATTTGCTCGCTCACGAGTTGGAAGAATATTTTGATTAAGGTTTAACCCGTTAATTTCATCCCAAATTTTACTAGCGGTGGTAATGGATTCTTCTTTCGATAAATTGGCATAATGTTTAAAGTAAGAATTAGGATCGTTGAACGCACTTTCGCGGAATTTCAGAAATCGTTTGATATACCATTCTTTCAATAATTTTTCTTCTGCATCAACATAAATAGAGAAATCAACAAAATCTGATACGAATGTCTGATTGGTTTTATTATTACCCGTTTGAAGTACATTCAAGCCCTCTAAAATAAGAATGTCAGGTTTATTTATCACATTAAATTTATCAGGAATAGTATCATAGGTTAAATGCGAATAGATTGGTGCTTCCACCTCAGTTTTGCCAGATTTCACATCAGCTAAAAAATGAATAAGTTTGGGCGTATCATAAGAAATAGGGAAACCTTTTTTGTGTAAAAGATGATCTTTTTTTAGTTTTTCTAATGGATATAAAAAACCATCAGTAGTTATAAGATCTACTTTGCGCTCTGCTGGCCAATGGGAAAGAAGTGATTGAAGTAT
This sequence comes from Haemophilus sp. HMSC066A11, assembly GCF_001811665.1. Taxonomy (NCBI): domain Bacteria; kingdom Pseudomonadati; phylum Pseudomonadota; class Gammaproteobacteria; order Pasteurellales; family Pasteurellaceae; genus Haemophilus; species Haemophilus sp. HMSC066A11. The sequence continues at coordinate 1,034 of NZ_KV805847.1, read as the reverse complement.
TCGTGCTGAAGTGCTTTTCCCTACCGCTACGCTACCTGCAATGCTAATGATATAAGGTACTTTTGTTTTATTACGCCCTAAAAAACGGTGTAAAACAGCTTGTCTGCGAAGGTTTTCGTCAATGTAATAATTAATTAAACGAGCTAATGGTAAATAAATCATACTGACTTCATCCAAAGATAGCTCTTCATTAAAACCTAAAAGCGGTTTAAGATCTTGTTCTGTAAGTTTTAGGGGGACAGATTTACGCAATTCTGCCCATTGTTTGCGGTTAAAACTTAAAAAAGGGGTTAGATTCATTGAGATATTATTGAGTCAAATAGACAAATTGGAGAAAAATATACGCTATAAATAAAAATTTAGCATTCATTTTTCATTAAATGTGCGCTAATTTGATTAAAAAATCACTTTTTTGATTGTGATTTAAACGAATAATCAAAAAAATAAACTTTTTTATAAAAAATACTTGTCAGTTAAAGTTTTTTCCATATAATACGCCTCACTTGCTTACGACACGCCGACTTAGCTCAGTAGGTAGAGCAACTGACTTGTAATCAGTAGGTCATCAGTTCGATTCCGATAGTCGGCACCATTCTTTCGTATCAAGTATTCATTTAGTGTGGAGGGGTTCCCGAGCGGCCAAAGGGGGCAGACTGTAAATCTGTTGGCTCAGCCTTCGAAGGTTCGAATCCTTCTCCCTCCACCATCTTTTAGATGGATCCTGATGGGACAGACGAATTTAGGACTTGCGGGCATCGTATAATGGCTATTACCTTAGCCTTCCAAGCTAATGATGCGGGTTCGATTCCCGCTGCCCGCTCCAGACGCTGATATAGCTCAGTTGGTAGAGCGCACCCTTGGTAAGGGTGAGGTCGGCGGTTCAAATCCGCCTATCAGCACCAGTCTTATAATTCCTCATCCTTATATCAATCAGCAAATAAATTTATTGGTTAATGTGGTTTAATTTACCCATCGATAACCGTGTCTATTTAGAGGGACTATTTCAATGTCTAAAGAAAAATTTGAACGTACAA
>NZ_KV805846.1:0-4310 GCF_001811665.1 Haemophilus sp. HMSC066A11 | reverse complement strand
ATCAAGCCCTCGAATATCGAGGGCTTTTTTTATAGTTTTATTTTAATTTTATAGGCGCTCTTCAGACTAGCATCAAAATAAATTAAATATTTGTCTGATATATTAACTTGCTATTTTCTAATTTTCACATAATAAACATACATCTAATTTTAACTGTTTGTTATGAAATTGCTGTAATGTGCTACGATGACCTACGCTGAGAATGATCATTTCGGGCAAACGCTCTTTAATTGTTTGGTAGAGTAAATTCTCGGTTGTTTCATCCAATGCTGAAGTCGTTTCATCGAGAAATACGACATCTGGTTTTGTGAGTAAAATACGAATAAACGCCACTCTTTGAAGTTCACCGGGCGATAAAATCGCTTGCCAGTCATTTTTTACATTAAGTGCGTGTATATATTTTCCTAGCGCACAATCCTTCATGGTTTGTTCCAATTCTGCGTGACTTGGATTGATATTTGGATAACAAATTGCTTCTCGTAAAGTACCCAGCAGCATATAAGGTCGTTGTGGCAGGAATAAACTTCCCATGCATGGATGCTCTGCAATACCTATGGTTTCAAAAGGATAGATTCCTGCAATTGCTTTTAGTAGCGATGTTTTTCCTGTTCCAGATGCACCTTGAATCAATAGGGCATCTCCATTTTCTAAATGAATATTTAAATTATTGAGTAGTACGTGACCTTGTTCATCTTTAATACCGAAATTTTTTAAGGCGACACGATGAGAGCAATGAAAAGGATGATGAACGTTTTGTTTATCTAATTCATCCATTTTTGTTATAAAACCATAAAGACGATTTAACCGAGCTTGATAGAGTGTGAATTGCTCATAGAACAAGCGGAAGAATGAAAGTGCGGTCATTAATCGGTTAAATGCTTGTACTGTTTGATGCATGTCTCCCAGCTTTATTTGACCAGAAAAAAAACGTGGCGCTTGTAACATTAAAGGCAATAATTTAGCAACGCGAGTTACCCCAGAGTTGAAACTATTTAAGCCTAACATTTTTAATACAATGGACCAACGGTTATGAATAATTTGACGGAATTGATGTTGTAAGAAAGTTTGTTCTTTTGGCTCGCCATTATAAAAAGCAATGCTTTCTGCATTGTCTCGTACACGGATTAAGGAATAACGATAATTGCCATTGAGTTTTTCTTTCGTAAAATTTAGCTTAATTAGAGGGCGACCAATCCACACAGACATAAGTGTTGCAAAAATAATAAAGGCATAAATGAAGAAAACAACGCCTTTTTCGATATTAAATCCGAATAAAGTTAATACGCCGGAAAGTGACCATAAAATAATCGTAAATTCAATGGTCGTGAGCACCGAGTTAATTACGCCTCGCACAATTTGTACTGTACTGGTAATAAATTCTCTCGCATCTTGTTCGATACGTTGATCGATATTATCCGGTAAATCTCGTTCATATTTTAGGCGATAGTATTTTTTCTTATTTAGCCAGCGTTTAACAAGTGTTGCATTAAAGCTTTCCAACCAACGAATTTCAAATACTTGTTGAAAGAAGTAATCAGCAATGGTATGTATAACTTGTGCTACCCCAAGGAGGGCATTTAGTTTTACAAAGAACCAAAATTTCTCAATATTTAATTCTTGCATTGAGCTATACAATCCATTGTAAAAAAATGAATTAAGTACACTAAATCGTACTTCCAACAATATCATTATAAATAGTACTAACAACATTAAAATTAGTTTAATGCTTGTTTTTTTATCCATTGATGGAGAGACAATACACCAGAATTTTTTGCCGAAAGTAGTTTGTTTTAAGGCTAACATTGTTACGCTAAAGCACAATATCACCCAAAAAAGTGCGGTTAAAATCCAGTTTAAACTATTATTAAGTTCGGTTTGCCAGTTCATTAGTTTTCCATAAATAGAAAAAGAGCGAAGCCAGTTTGCCCTAGGTTTTAATGACTAATTAAAATTCAATTTTAGTGTTTAATATAACTTCACGAGCATAGCCTAACGCAACAGGAATAAGCGTTCTGCTTGCATTCCCTGAAGTTGATGGGGAGTAAACTTTATTAGATAAGTTTTTACCATTTAACTGAAAGGATACTTTTTTCCCTGAAATTTTTGTGTCATAGGCAATAAATGCATCATAAACAATAGCCTGTGGAAGTTTATACGCTTTTGTATAAGTATTATTATAGGCATACCAAGAACCTAAATAACGCGCACCTCCACCGACACGAATATTACCAAAATCAAATTCGCCGATATTATAGGCTAAGAATAATGATGCTTGATGTTTTGGTACGCCAGAAAGTTGTTTACCAACAGCTAATTTATTGTTGTGATTTTCTAGGTTTTTTACTTTTGTGTAAGTATAGTTTGCTGCAATACTTAAATTATCAGTAAGTTGTCCATTTAGATCAAACTCAATGCCACGAGAACGCTGTTTTCCAACAATTTGTAGTTCATTTGTGCCATTAACATTAACTGTTTCTGCAACATTACGTTTGTTTATATTAAATAAAGCTACAGTTGCATTTAAATATGCATTCTCATATTTTAGACCTGTTTCAAAAGATTTACCCTGTTCAGCAGGAAGTTCGCCATTAATAATAAGCGTTCTATTATTTTGTGGACGGAATGATTCTGCATGGTTAAAAAATGTTGCAATATTTGGAGTAAATTTATAAACACTACCTAACTGATAGAGAAGTTTCCCGTCTTTTTGAGCCAGATATCCACTTCTAATATTCTTTAATGTTGATCGACCAACAACTTGATCAAAATATTCATAACGAAGTCCTCCCGTTATAATAAAGTTATCTGTAAAATAAGTGGTATTTTGAATATAAAGACCTAAAGTTTTTAAGTGATTAAATTGGTAGGCATTGTTATTTTCATTTTTCTTTATTGCCACTGGATTGGTATAATTTGGGTTGTCAATATTAATAACCTTACCATCATTTATGTCTCTAGTATTATAAATTGGTCCTAAATCCATTTTATTTCTCATAAGATCTGTGCCCACAACAAAGCGATTCGCAATATCTCCAATAGCAAATTCCCCGACTGTGTTTAAAGAAACACTATGGATACGTTGCTCTCCAGTTTGTTGCTCAATATCTCGAGTTGCGCTACGAGCAGTTAATTCAAGTGCTGTAATTTTGTTTTTATTGAGTTTTTTTGGTTGATTAATATTTGATACATTAATATCTTTAATTCGGGCTTGATTATAGAAATATTTATAACGTGCGTAGCTATAGCCAAAATTTAATTTCCAACTGTCACTTAATTTGTGCTCAACTTTAAAATCAATATTATCTGTTTTTGCAGTTGTTTCGTTATTTGGTTCATCTAAACGACGAGAAACAGGAATATTAGGTAATGTATTAGTTGCCGTTAAAAGATTTGTACCACGATCAAATGGCTCAAGAATATCTTTGTGTTCATAAGAAAGAGCTACTTTAGTTTTATCATTTTTCCAAGAAAGAGATGGTGCATAAGTTGTACTTTTGATTTTTCCAAAATTACGCCAGTAATCTTTTTCTTGTTTATCATAGATAAAGCGGTAAGCAAAACCATTTCCTAAACCACCAGTAAAATCTAATTGCGTTCCCCACAGGCTATGATTACCTAAGGTTCCACCAACGACATAACGTGGCGTTTGTTGTGGTTTTTTAGTAATGATATTAACTACACCACCTGGATCTTGAATACCATAAAGTACAGATGCAGGTCCTTTTAAAACTTCAACGGTTTCAGTTGTCGCGCTAAAGTTTTTAGCTGGGCCAGCTTGTAAACCGTTACGCATAATTGAGTTGTCACGGTTTCTACCAAAACCACGTTTTTGGATAGCATCAAACATACCACCTAACTGTATTCGCTTGACTCACACCACTGACGTTATAAAGCGCATCAATGAGTGATTCAGGTTTGCGATCTTCTAGTAGTTTAGTTGAAAGAATATTTACTGTGTTTGGCGTGTCGAATACTGGCACTTCAGCTTTTGATACGACGGATGTCCCTGTTGTTTGATAACCATTTTGTTTAATACCTGTATCTTGAACATTAATTTGTTCAATCGTTTCAGTATTAGCTTTATGTTGCGTTTCTGCTAACGCAGAAACAGAAATCCCAGCAAAAAGTGCGGTGTAAACTAAGCTTAATTTAAAATTCATAAATTGCTTCCCAAAAGTTAAATCTAGGTTAAAAAAAGGTTACAAGTATAAAAAAATACAACAAATTAAGCAATGAAAATCATTATCATTTAATGTCTATTACATTAATCAATGGTATTATGATGAAATCGATGCAGTGGGTCGCCAACG
>NZ_KV805845.1:0-1312 GCF_001811665.1 Haemophilus sp. HMSC066A11 | reverse complement strand
TGATGAAATCGATGCAGTGGGTCGCCAACGTGGTGCGGGCTTAGGCGGCGGACACGATGAGCGTGAACAAACCTTAAACCAAATGCTAGTTGAAATGGATGGCTTTAGCGGTAATGACGGCGTAATTGTTATTGCGGCAACTAACCGTCCAGATGTACTTGATCCAGCTTTAACTCGTCCAGGCCGTTTTGACCGGCAAGTAGTTGTTGGCTTACCTGATGTGAAAGGTCGTGAGCAAATCTTAAAAGTGCATATGCGTAAAGTGTCTGTTGCGCAAGATGTTGATGCAATGACGTTAGCGCGTGGTACGCCGGGCTATTCTGGTGCAGATTTAGCAAATTTAGTCAATGAGGCGACTTTGTTTGCTGCTCGAGTGAATAAACGTACGGTAACCATGCTTGAGTTTGAAAAAGCGAAAGATAAAATCAATATGGGGCCAGAGCGTCGCACTATGATTATGACGGATAAGCAAAAAGAATCCACTGCTTATCATGAAGCTGGTCATGCGATTGTAGGGTATTTAGTACCTGAGCATGATCCTGTACATAAAGTGACGATTATTCCTCGAGGACGTGCGTTGGGTGTGACATTCTTCTTACCTGAAGGTGATCAAATTAGTATTAGCCAAAAACAATTAGAAAGTAAGCTTTCTACCTTGTATGCAGGGCGTTTAGCGGAAGATTTGATTTATGGTGAAGAAAATATCTCAACAGGTGCATCAAATGATATTAAAGTCGCAACTAATATCGCGCGTAATATGGTGACGCAATGGGGATTCTCTGAAAAGTTAGGTCCGATTCTTTATACAGAAGATGAGGGCGAGGTTTTCTTAGGTCGTTCAATGGCGAAAGCGAAACATATGTCAGATGAAACCGCTCATGCAATTGATGAAGAAGTGCGTGCAATTGTAAATCGCAACTATGCGAGAGCAAGAGAGATTTTGATCGACAATATGGATATTCTTCATGCGATGAAAGATGCATTAGTCAAATATGAAACTATTGAAGAAGAACAAATTAAACAATTGATGAATCGCGAACCTGTCACACCGCCATCAGGTTGGGGAGAGCCGAAAACTCAACAGGCTGCTTATGCAAATTCAACAACGAATGATACAAAGCCTGAAAGTGCGGTAGAAAATACCGACAATTTTAATGTTTAACTTATCAAAGCCTTTCTTCGGAAAGGCTTTATTTTTTCCTAATGATTTTTTTCTTGGATGTATTTCGCTATAATCGCCCACCAAAATCACTCTAAAAATTAACCGCACTTTATGAAACTTTACGCAAATAATAAATGTCTTGATTTAAGC
>NZ_KV805844.1:0-455 GCF_001811665.1 Haemophilus sp. HMSC066A11 | reverse complement strand
ATAGATTTATTCTCTGTAACAGGTACTTATGGCGTCAGAGGCTTTAAATACGGCGGTGCAAGTGGTGAGCGCGGTCTTGTATGGCGTAATGAATTAAGTATGCCAAAATACACCCGCTTTCAAATCAGCCCTTATGCGTTTTATGATGCAGGTCAGTTCCGTTATAATAGCGAAAATGCTAAAACTTACGGCGAAGATATGCACACGGTATCCTCTGCGGGTTTAGGCATTAAAACCTCTCCTACACAAAACTTAAGCCTAGATGCTTTTGTTGCTCGTCGCTTTGCAAATGCCAATAGTGACAATTTGAATGGCAACAAAAAACGCACAAGCTCACCTACAACCTTCTGGGGGAGATTAACATTCAGTTTCTAACCCTGAAATTTAATCAACTGGTAAGCGTTCCGCCTACCAGTTTATAACTATATGCTTTACCCGCCAATTTACAGTCTATA
>NZ_KV805843.1:0-247 GCF_001811665.1 Haemophilus sp. HMSC066A11 | reverse complement strand
TTATCGTTACTTATGTCAGCATTCGCACTTCTGATACGTCCAGCAGCCCTCTCGAGCCACCTTCATCCGCTTACAGAACGCTCCCCTACCCAACAGGCGTATCACTAATCATCCTTACTCAAAGATGCCCGACTCAACGTTCGGGTTGCTTGAACAACCTTTCATGTCGCTTCGCGCCATTCCATGTTGTTAATCGTAAGGCGTATTAGTGATACGCCTGATGCCGCAGCTTCGGTGCTATATTTCA
>NZ_KV805842.1:0-883 GCF_001811665.1 Haemophilus sp. HMSC066A11 | reverse complement strand
AAGTGCGAATGCTGACATAAGTAACGATAAAACGGGTGAAAAACCCGTTCGCCGGAAGACCAAGGGTTCCTGTCCAACGTTAATCGGGGCAGGGTGAGTCGGCTCCTAAGGCGAGGCTGAAAAGCGTAGTCGATGGGAAACAGGTTAATATTCCTGTACTTGGTAAAGCTGCGATGTGGGGACGGAGTAGGTTAGGTTATCGCACTGTTGGATATGTGCGTTTAAGTTGGTAGGTGGGAAGTTTAGGCAAATCCGGACTTCCTTAACACAGAGAGATGATGACGAGGCTCTACGGAGCTGAAGTAACTGATACCACACTTCCAGGAAAAGCCACTAAGCGAAAGGCTTTACTAAACCGTACTGAAAACCGACACAGGTGGTCAGGTAGAGAATACTCAGGCGCTTGAGAGAACTCGGGTGAAGGAACTAGGCAAAATAGCACCGTAACTTCGGGAGAAGGTGCGCCGGCGTAGATTGTAAGGGCTAGCCCCTGAAGGTTGAACCGGTCGAAGATACCAGCTGGCTGCAACTGTTTATTAAAAACACAGCACTCTGCAAACACGAAAGTGGACGTATAGGGTGTGATGCCTGCCCGGTGCTGGAAGGTTAATTGATGGTGTAATCGAAAGAGAAGCACCTGATCGAAGCCCCAGTAAACGGCGGCCGTAACTATAACGGTCCTAAGGTAGCGAAATTCCTTGTCGGGTAAGTTCCGACCTGCACGAATGGCATAATGATGGCCAGGCTGTCTCCACCCGAGACTCAGTGAAATTGAAATCGCCGTGAAGATGCGGTGTACCCGCGGCTAGACGGAAAGACCCCGTGAACCTTTACTATAGCTTGACACTGAACATTGAATTTTGATGTGTAGGATAGGTGGGAG
>NZ_KV805841.1:0-39796 GCF_001811665.1 Haemophilus sp. HMSC066A11 | reverse complement strand
GATTGTCTGATATATTGTTAAAGAGCAAAATAAAGTGGTCGGCGAGATAGGATTTGAACCTACGACCCACTGGTCCCAAACCAGTTGCGCTACCAAGCTGCGCTACTCGCCGTCAGATCTTATAAAGATAAGATGGGGTGGCTAATGGGATTCGAACCCACGACAACTGGAATCACAATCCAGGGCTCTACCAACTGAGCTATAGCCACCATTAAAAGTTGTTATTGCACTGACCTGGCGCGCTCGACAAGATTCGAACTTGCGACCTTTGGCTCCGGAGGCCAACGCTCTATCCAACTGAGCTACGAACGCGTTACTGCGTCGTTGCGGAGGCGTATATTAATGATTTAATAAAACCTTGTCTAGCACTTTTTGAAAAAAAATGTTTGAGCGATAGTTTTTTATTCAGTTTGTTTAAAATGCACTATTTTTTCGACTATTTTTACAACTTAGTAAATCATTATATATGTTGAATCATCCAACAATTATGAATTTGTTTATTACGTTCAAAATCTAGCGGTAAGGTTTTATGCGAAATTTCTATTGCACTTAAACCTAATTCTTCCAACGCAACTAAATTCATTTTGAATCCACGTTTATTATTCGAAAAAACAATTGTGCCATTATTCGACAAAACTCGTTTTAGGTTGCTCATCAATTTCACATGATCTCGTTGAACATCCCAACTCTCTTCCATACGTTTAGAATTTGAAAACGTCGGTGGATCCACAAATATCAAATCAAATTGACGATCACATTTTTCTAACCATTGAAGGCAATCTGCTTGAATTAATTTATGTTGTTTACCTTCAATATCATTCAAAATAAGATTCTGCTCCGCCCAATTAAGATAAGTATTGGACATATCAACTGTAGTTGTCGATTTAGCGCCACCAAGTGCTGCATGAACAGTGGCAGAACCTGTATAAGCAAATAAGTTCAAGAAATCTTTACCCTTTGCCAACTCACCAATCATTTTTCTTGTTAAACGGTGATCTAAGAATAATCCAGTGTCTAAATAATCTGTCAAATTTACCCAAAGTTGCGCGCCATATTCATTCACATAAAAGTATTCGCCTTTATTGGCTAACTTCTCATATTGATTTGTACCTTTTTGTTTCTGACGAACTTTGAGGATCAACTTATTTGTTTCCACACCTGTCACTTGCAAAGTTGCAGTAACGGCATCTAACAAACGCTGACGCGCTTTATTTTCATCAATATTTTTCGGCGCAGCATATTCTTGTACAACTATGTAATCTGCATAACGATCAACAGCTAAATTATATTCTGGCAAATCAGCATCATATAAACGATAAGCGTCTAATTCTTGTTGCTTTGCCCATTTGCTAATTTTCTTAATATTTTTTTGTAATCGATTAGCAAAATCGGGGGCGACCTCCGAAGTGCGGTTAAATTCTAGTTCCTTTTCATCTGTAATTGCGTCAGATTTTCGTTCTGAAACTTGATAATTCTTTTGCACACAATCTAGTGGGCCATTTTTTGCTTTAAACTGTCGGCTGGCACGCATTCTCAAACAATCAAGCAATGTGGATTCGCTACTAAAAACAGAAACATTCCAACCACAAAATTCTTTTTTAAGTCTTTGCCCAAATACAGAATAGAGCGCAATTAAAGCTGGTGTTGTTCCTAAACGTTCGCCATAAGGTGGATTACAGATAACCGTACCAACTTCATTTAAACGAGGATTTTTCAACGCTGCAACATCACCTTGTTGCCATTTAATTAAATGTGAAACACCTGCATTTTTTGCATTTTTCTGCGCCTTTTTTAATACGCGGTGATCGAGGTCAAATCCATAAAAGTGCGGTTGAATTTCACGTTGTTTTTCTTCTGCTAATTCAATCGCTTCATTTTTTACTTTTTCCCAAGCCGATTGATTATGCGCTTTCCAAAAATCAAATCCCCAATGTAAACGATAAAGTTGCGGTGCAATTTTGGCTTCCATTTGTGCCGCTTCAATTAAAAGCGTACCAGAACCACACATTGGATCTACTAACGGAGAACCCACTTGCCAACCTGAACGCATAACAATTGCCGCCGCTAGAGTTTCACGTAAGGGTGCTTGACCTGCATCTTCACGATAGCCTCGCAAATGTAATGTTTCCCCACTTAAATCTAAAGAAATCACTAAATTTTCACGATTCAAATAAGCATGGATACGTACGTCTGGCTGAATTTTATCTACATCAGGGCGAGTTTTACCTTGACGTTCAAAGTAATCGACAATTCCATCTTTAACGCGCATCGCACCAAATTGAGTATGACGAATTTCTTGGTTGGTTCCATTAAAATCGACAAAGAAGGTAACTCGTTCATCAAATTGCGCTAACCAATTAAAGCCTGAAACAGCCGCATAAAGATCCAAATCACTGTAAATTTTGGTTTCAATCAAAGGAAATAAAATGCGTGAAGCAAGGCGTGACCAAAGCAAAGTGCGGTATAAAGTTTCGTCATCAGCTTGATAATGAACGCCACCTTGAACCACTTTTGCCTCTTGCGCACCAAGTTCAGTGAGTTCAACTTTTAATAATTCTTCAAAGCCACGAGAAGTCGTTGCAAATAATTGTTTCATTTAGGTACCGATTTTGAAAATTTTGAGGGATTATAGCATAGAAAAAGATGATCTAATTGAGATCATCATAGCGAGTTAAACTGTAAAAAGAAAAGCCCTGATTTTCTTAAATCAGGGCTTTAGAATTTGTTGGTTGCGGGGGCCGGATTTGAACCGACGGCCTTCGGGTTATGAGCCCGACGAGCTACCAAGCTGCTCCACCCCGCGTCTGATGGGGCGTACTATACTCGCTTAAAATTGAATTGCAAGAATTAAACAAAACTTGATGTATTGTTTGTTAATAAAATGTTCAATATGTGGTTTTATTAATCAACCCCGCTAAATAACACTGGTTGTTTTCAGTAAATTTTGATAGCGTATGCAGCCCTATTGTAGCTTACTTTAGAATTAAAAAATGTCGATGCTTAAACCTTTCTGGTTCAAAACTTTTTCTATCTCAATTATTACCGCACTTTTGGTAGCTTGTACCTCTAACACAAAAAACACTCAGATTCCAACCACCTCAAATGGAAGTGATCCTCAACAATTCGGTGCAAAATATACCAATCGAACTTATCAGCAAACCGCTCTTGTGCCTGTTTCCTATATAGAAAACCAAAGTGCGGTAATAAATCAAGGCGATTTTTTAACACAGCTTTCCAATATAAAAAATTATTCAAGTAAACTTTCCACAAATTTTTACGATAATTATGAAAAGATTACAAATTGGGTTCTTTCTGGGGCAAATATTAATGAACTCACTCAATTTAATATCCAACCGCAAGTTATGCGTGGCTTTGATGGATTTCAAAATGTGCTGATGACAGGCTATTATTCGCCTATACTTTATGCTCGTCATTCCCCACAAGGTCAATTTAAAAATCCAATTTATCGTATGCCTGTAAAAAAACGTCTAAGTCGAGCGCAAATTTATGCGGGAGCATTAGCGGGAAAAGGGATTAGAGTTAGCATATAGCGATTCAATGTTAGAAAACTTTTTACTTGGTGTACAAGGCAGTGGCTATGTAGATTTTGGCGATGGTAATCTTAACTATTTTGCTTACGCAGGACAAAATGGTTACCCTTACACGGCTATCGGGCGTTTATTAGTAGAAGATGGCGAAATTCCAAAAGAAAAAATGTCTATTCAAGCAATTCGAGAATGGAGTAATCGTAATCCCTCTCGTGTACAAAGCTTGTTAGAACGCAATGAAGCTTATGTATTCTTTAAAAATGATCCAAGTGGCAAAGTGAAAGGCTCTTCGGGCGTTCCTCTTGTAGCAATGGCTTCAGTGGCATCAGATCACAATATTATCCCATCTGGTTCTGTGCTTTTAGTCGAAGTACCCGACATTGATAATAACGGAAACTGGATTGGCACACACAAATTACACTTAATGGTTGCACTTGATGTAGGCGGCGCAGTGAAAGGTCATCACTTTGACTTATATCGTGGTATCGGTGCTAGAGCGGGACATATTGCAGGGCTTTCAAAACACTACGGTAGAGTATGGGTATTACGGTAATGGCTAGAATAGATAATTACGAACAACGCTTTGGTGGCATTGGGCGACTTTATACGCCTGATGGCTTAGCACGCTTACGCCAAGCGCATATTTGCGTGATTGGCATTGGCGGTGTCGGCTCTTGGGTTGTTGAAGCCTTAGCACGATCTGGCATTGGCGAACTCACATTAATTGATATGGATGATATTTGCGTCACAAATATCAATCGCCAACTTCCTGCGATGAGCGGCACAATCGGCAAATTAAAAACTGAAGTCATGTCAGAGCGAGTAAAATTAATTAACTCAGAATGTACCGTGAATATTATTGATGATTTTATCTCGCCAGAGAATCAATCGGATTATCTCAACCGAGACTATGACTATGTGATTGATGCCATTGACAATGTGAAAACTAAAGCGTCGCTGATTGCTTATTGTAAACGTAACAAAATTAATGTGATTACTATTGGTGGTGCTGGCGGTCAAACTGATCCAACCCAAATTCAAATTGCCGATCTCAGTAAAACCATTCAAGATCCGCTGCTCGCCAAAGTGCGGTCAGTTTTACGCAAGGATTACAATTTTAGCCAAAATCCAAAACGCAAATTTAGTATCGATGCGATATTTTCAACACAACCTTTAATATTCCCACAAATGACAGAAGACTGTTCTATTTCAGCCACAATGAATTGCGCAAATGGGTTTGGCGCAGCCACAATGATTACGGCAACCTTTGGTTTTTTTGCCGTTTCTCGTGTAATAGATAAATTACTAAAGAAAAAATCTTAATCACCTCTTAAAAATGCACATTGACCATAAATGTGTATTTTTTATTGAATGAAACCTATTGACTTTGAAAATGAAAAATTTTCCCTCTTTTTACTATAAAATCGTTGCAATTTATATAAAAAGGCGTACTCTTTTTTTCCTTTTGAGAATTACTACCAACAAGTAAGGAAACATAAATATGAAAAAACTTTTAAAAATTAGTGCCGCTTCTGCCGCACTTTTAAGTGCGCCAATGATGGCGAATGCCGATGTATTAGCATCAGTAAAACCTTTAGGCTTTATTGTTTCATCTATTGCAGATGGCGTAACTGGTACACAAGTCCTTGTTCCTGCTGGCGCCTCTCCGCATGATTACAATTTGAAATTATCTGATATTCAAAAAGTAAAATCTGCAGATTTAGTTGTATGGATTGGTGAAGACATTGATTCATTCTTAGACAAACCAATTAGCCAAATTGAACGTAAAAAAGTGATTACCATTGCCGATCTTGCGGATGTAAAACCTTTATTAAGTAAAGCTCACCACGAGCATTTCCATGAAGATGGCGATCATGATCATGACCATAAGCACGAACACAAACATGATCATAAACATGACCATGACCATAAACACGACCACGATCATAAACACGAGCATAAACACGATCACGAACATCATGGTCACGATCATCACGAGGGTTTAACAACAAACTGGCACGTTTGGTATTCTCCAGCTATCAGCAAAATTGTTGCACAAAAAGTAGCGGATAAATTAACTGCACAATTCCCAGATAAAAAAGCGTTAATCGCACAAAATCTTTCAGATTTTAACCGCACTTTGGCAGAACAAAGTGAAAAAATTACGGCACAACTTGCAAATGTTAAAGACAAAGGTTTCTACGTTTTCCACGATGCTTATGGTTATTTCAACGATGCTTATGGTTTAAAACAAACGGGTTACTTTACCATCAATCCATTAGTAGCACCGGGTGCAAAAACTTTAGCGCACATTAAAGAAGAAATTGATGAACATAAAGTAAATTGCTTATTCGCAGAGCCTCAATTTACGCCAAAAGTGATTGAGTCTTTAGCGAAAAATACTAAAGTCAATGTAGGACAACTCGACCCAATTGGCGATAAAGTTACTTTAGGTAAAAATTCTTATGCAACATTCTTGCAATCTACTGCAGATAGCTACATGGAATGTTTAGCTAAATAAATCTTTCTAAAAACAATGACCGCACATAAAAGTGCGGTCATTTTCTTTGCTAAATTTGATATTTAGTTTTATCTCCAATATCAAAATGCAAAGGCATTCGCCATTTTTGTATCGCTAAAACTAAAAGTAATACGCCAGAAATAATAGAAAAAATGCGTAGTGCAATAAGATTATTTAACACCCACGAAAACCACAAGCAAGCCACAAATATCGGCTGTAAATTTAGCAAAGGCACGCGGAAACAAAAATATTCTTTAAAACACAAACCACCTAAAGTAAGTAACGCACCGCCAAGAGCCAACGCAGGATAATGATTAATATAAAAAAGTAATCCTATCCAAGTAGCAAATTGAAAAAGCAATCGAAAAGATTTTAAGTAAATGTGTAACGAAGAGGCGCAACAGGTTGCCGCAATTAATATAAATGTGAGCGATAAATCTGGATACCAACTCACTGTAAGAACAGCCAACGCCGCTATCACAAAACCAGTGCGGTAAATAATAACAGTCAGATAATCTAAAAAATCCATCGGTGATTTAATATGTGGATCAGCCATTGTATAAATGTTCCTTTTTATGAATTACAAATTAAAAATAAATATAGCCTAAAAGTCAGAAATAAAAAGTGCAGTCAATTTAAAAACAGGTTCTAAATTAACCGCACTTTTATTATTTCTGTTTAAGCTTATCAAGAATTTTTTGATGAATGCCACCAAAACTGCCGTTAGACATCACCAAAATGTGATCTGTAGGTTGGGCCTCAGCGACAATCATATCAACTAATCGATCTAAATTTGCATTCCAATAAGCAGGTTGTACACATTGGTTTGCAATATCTGCCACTTCCCAAGGAAGTTGTTCAGGTTGGAGCATAAACACGGCATCAGCTCTGCCAAGTGCAGGCGCAATTTCATCTTTATGAACCCCCATTTTCATTGTGTTAGAACGAGGTTCAAGCACTGCAAGAATACGAACACCACCACCCACTTTATCGCGCAATGCAGTTAAAGTCGCCAAAATAGCTTCTGGATGATGCGCAAAATCATCATAAACCGTAATGCTATTAACTTCGCCTTTCACTTCTAAACGACGTTTAGCATTCACAAAAGATCCCAATGCTTTACACGCATCTTCAATAGCAACGCCAGTATGATGAGCCGCAGCGATCGCCATTAAAGCATTATGCATATTATGTTGTCCCACTACATTCCATTTTACTTCTGCCACTTTTTCTCCATGATGGAAAACCGCAAAATGTGAAGCATCATTTGTAATGCGCTCAGCAAACCACTCGTTATCTTTGCCTAAAAATTGCTGTTGAGACCAACATCCCAATGCCAAAGTTTCTTTTGCACTTTGTTCACTCGCCGAACTTAATACCAAGCCACTTGCTGGAATGGTTCGAATCATATGATGAAATTGGCGTTGGATCGCTTTGAGATCATCAAAAATATCTGCATGGTCAAAACTAATGTTATTTACGATAAGTGTACGTGGATTGTAATGGATAAATTTAGAACGTTTATCAAAAAAAGCTGTATCATATTCATCAGCTTCAATAACAAAATAAGGACTTGTGCCTAAACGGGCAGAAATGCCAAAATTACCCGCAATTCCTCCGATTAAAAAACCTGGTTTTAAGCCATTTTGTTCTAAGATCCACGTTAGCATACCTGTTGTCGTTGTTTTTCCATGCGTACCTGAAACCGCCAATACCCAACGATCTCGCAATAAATGATCATGTAACCATTGAGGGCCAGATGTATATTTCAAATTATTTTCCAACACATATTCTACGCAAGGATTACCACGCTTCATCGCATTACCAACAATTACCATATCAGGCGCAGGTTGTAATTGTGCAACATCATAATTTGGAATAATCTCGATACCTTGCTCTTCTAAAAAAGTGCTCATTGGAGGGTAAACATTAGTATCGGAACCCGTTACGTGATAGCCCATTTGTTTAGCAATCATCGCCACACCGCCCATAAATGTGCCACAAATACCTAAGATATGAATATGTTTCATTGTATTTCTCTGTTGATTAAGGAAAACAAAAAATATGATAAAACAACTTCTATGAACTTTCAAAAGAAAAGACTGCCATACCAAACTATATGATCTATAATTAACGCCACTGAACTATTATTTAAGCACTTCAATAGGAATAAACAATTAAATTTAAGCGATAAAGCAATTTCAGAAGCACAATGGCTCACTATTTACAAAGAAAACAATCAGCCGTTCTATGTAGCAAATCTTCCTGCATTACAATTTGGAAAAACAGTTGCACCAAAAGCAAATGAAGTCGTTACCTTATCAACCGATGAAGAAGCCGTGCTTTCTCAAATTCGTCCTTACTTACAACAAGGAAAAAGTATTCAAGTCGATATTATTGGGACTTCAATTCATTTTGCTGACGGTACCCAAATTGGTTTAGTTTCAGAACAAAAATAATCCTATAAAAAATGCCTGTGTAAAACAGGCATTTTTTTATCCGCACTTTTAAGCAATTCGCTCAAAACCAGCTTTCAAATCTGCAATTAGTTCATCCACATTTTCAAAACCAATATGCACACGAATTAATGAACCTGTAAGATTACGTTTAATATTTGGACGAATATGTGCAATTTCTTCTGGTTGATTACAAAGAATTAGAGACTCAAATCCTCCCCATGAATAAGCCATAGCGAACAGTTGAAAATGATCCATAAATTTTGATACTTGCTCTGAAGTTAATCGCTGGGTTAATTCAAAAGAAAATAAACCACTGCTTCCACTAAAATCACGTAAAAAGAATTCATGACCAGGGCAACTTGGTAAAGCTGGATGATACACAGTTCTTACTTCTGGTTGCTCACTCAACCATTTTGCCACTTTAATACTGCTTTCCTGATGTTGTTTTAATCGTACCCCCAATGTACGGATACCACGAGCAGTCGTATAAGCAGAATCTGCATCAACCATTTGCCCCATTAAATAGGAATGTTCTCTAAGTTGATCCCAAGTTCGCGCATTCGCAACGGCAGTACCAATCATAATATCTGAATGACCCACTAAATATTTCGTACCCGCCTGAATAGAAATATCAATATCATGCTCTAACGCTTTAAATAGAACACCTGCCGACCAAGTATTATCAATCATAATCACAATATTAGGGTTCACCTTTCTTGCAGCCTTCACAATAGTCGGAATATCGGGAATTTCCATTGTAATAGAACTCGGTGCTTCTAAGAAAAGTACTTTTGTATTCGGTTGAATAAGCGTTGCAATATCTGCACCAATAAGAGGATCGTAATAAGTTATATCGATCTGCATTTTTTTCAGCACAATATTACAGAAATATTGGGTTGGCTCGTAAGCTGCGCCACTCATTAACACATGGTCGCCAGTTTTAACAAAAGAAAGAATCGAATTAGTTACTGCTGCTGTACCACAAGGATAAAGATAACAACCTGCCCCCCCCTCCATTTCGCACATTAAATCTTGTAAAGCAAAATGTGTTAGCGTCCCTCTTCTGCCATAAAATAATTCGCCTTTTGCTCTATGTTGAGTAGCGTGTTTTTTATCTTCAATACTGTCAAATAGTAATGAAGAAGCTCGCTGTAAAACAGGGTTTACCGATCCTTGTGAAAAACGTTTTTGACGACCAGAATGAATAAACATTGTTGAAAGATCATATTTTGTTTGCATATATTTCCTTATTTAAATTAACTTATAGGGCAAAAATAACTATGGTTTCAATTCCTATCCGCACCTGATTTTACTTCATCTGCGGTATTAGGCAATGGAAAAAATAAAGAGAAAACAACAAATAATTCTGACGTCTACACAGAATCCCTAAAATAGATGCTAACGAGCTTTAATTTTATCAATTATTTATAAAAAGCGACCTTAGGTGGCTTTTTTTATCATCAGAGATAATTTAGAATAAACCATCTTTAGCTAAAGTGCGGTCAATTTTTCTATGAAATTCAATATCCCAATTTTCCTAACGATCTTTCGAGTCATTTTGATTCCTTTTTTCGTGATTGCATTTTATTTACCCATTGAATCATCTCCTTTCATCACAACGCTCATTTTTTTTATTGCAGGTGTCACTGACTGGCTAGATGGCTATCTAGCTCGTAAATGGAAACAGACCACGCGCTTTGGTGCATTTCTTGATCCTGTTGCTGATAAAGTAATGGTAGTGGTTGCACTAGTTTTAATTGTCGAACATCAACATACATTTTGGATAACCATTCCTGCCATTATTATGATTTCTCGTGAAATTATCATCTCCGCATTACGTGAATGGATGGCAGAGCTTGGGGAACGTAGCAAAGTCGCAGTCTCTTGGTGGGGAAAATGGAAAACCACAGCGCAAATGTTAGCACTAGGCGGATTATTATGGCGTTATAACAACTATATGGAAATAGCAGCAATTATCTTACTTTATATCGCCGCTATTTTAACTATATGGTCAATGATCCAATATTTACAAGTAGCAAAAGGAAGCTTGCTAGATAATATTCAATTATAAATTTAAATAAAACACAGTTATTTTTTATGATAACCATCTATATTTGAGTTATTTTTAATCAAATAAAATATTTTTTATTTTTTTCGTTTGACAGCAATATATAAATCCGTAAAATACGCCCCGTTGTCACGCAGCAGTGCTGATTAGTGATAAATGCGGGAATAGCTCAGTTGGTAGAGCACGACCTTGCCAAGGTCGGGGTCGCGAGTTCGAGCCTCGTTTCCCGCTCCAATTTGCCCGAGTGGTGGAATCGGTAGACACAAGGGATTTAAAATCCCTCGCCTTTCGAGGCGTGCCAGTTCAAGTCTGGCTTCGGGCACCATTTAAACACCAATTCAAAGATTTTAAAATTTACTTTAAAATCATCTAATTGGGTCGTTAGCTCAGTCGGTAGAGCAGCGGACTTTTAATCCGTTGGTCGAAGGTTCGAATCCTTCACGACCCACCACTTTAAAAATAAAGTAAGCACCGAAAGGTGTTTTTTTATTATCTAAATCTCTGAAACTCATATAAAAAATCCCCGACTCAAAGAATCAGGGACTTTTACAATCAAACGTCTTTAATTAACGCTCATTCCAACGTTTAATAGACTCACGAATCACTTCTTTCGCTTCTTCTACATCGCCCCAATGAGTTACTTTCGTTGAACCAGGTTTTTTAAGTGCTTTATAGTTATTGAAATGGAACTCAATTTGTTTAATTAAGTTTGCCGGTAAATCTGCTAATGAATTGTACGCATTGCCTGTATCACGATCATCTGCAGGAACACAAACGATTTTATCATCCACTTCACCATCATCAACAAATTTCATGACACCAATTACTTTAGCCTCAAGGAATACACCTGTTGCTAATGGTTGGCGAGTGATTAATAACACATCTAACTCATCGCCATCTTCATCTAAAGTTTGTGGAATGAAACCATAGTTAGTTGGTTTTGCAAAAATTGCCGGCTCAACACGATCTAATTGGAATGCCGCAACTTTACGGTTCCATTCGATTTTATGACAACTACCTTCGGGAATTTCATTTACTACATTGATAATGCCAGCATCTACATCGCCTGGCGTTAAAATTTGATTAAAATCAGCCATTTTGTTTCCTTCATTTTATCAAGTTAAAAAACGCAACAAGTATAGCAGTTTTTCTGCTGACTCGCAGTCTCATTTGTAGAGAAAATCAGCAAATAGATTATTTCATAACTATTCAGAATTTTGACCGCACTTTATCCTAAATAAAACTCACGCAAACGTTTACTTATCGTTTTTATGATGTAAAATAGCGCACCTTACTTACTTCCAATTTTTTACTTAACTTCAAGGAACACTATGCCAACTTTAGAAAAAACATTTGAGCTCAAACAACGTGGTTCAACTGTTCGTCAAGAAATTATCGCAGGTTTAACCACTTTCTTAGCAATGGTTTATTCTGTCATCGTGGTACCCAATATGCTGGGTGTTGCAGGTTTTCCTGCAGAATCTGTCTTTATTGCCACCTGTTTAGTTGCAGGATTAGGCTCTATCTTAATCGGCTTATGGGCAAATGCACCAATGGCAATTGGTTGTGCAATTTCTCTTACTGCTTTTACAGCATTTAGCTTAGTGATTGGTCAAAAGGTCGCCATTCCCGTTGCGCTAGGCGCAGTATTCTTAATGGGGGTTGTGTTTACCTTAATTTCTACCACAGGTATCCGTGCATGGATCTTGCGTAATTTACCATCCAATATCGCTCATGGAGCAGGCATTGGTATCGGACTCTTTTTACTTTTAATTGCCGCAAACGGTGTTGGTTTAGTCGTCAGCAACCAAGCGGGCTTGCCAGTAAAATTAGGAGATTTCACCTCATTCCCAGTCATGATGTCCTTAATTGGCTTAGCGTTAATTATTGGCCTTGAAAAAATGAAAATTAAAGGCGGCATTTTATGGGTAATTATCGCTATTACTATCGTAGGTTTAATTTTTGATCCAAATGTAAAATTTGGCGGAGAGATTTTCAAAATGCCAACCTTTGGTGAAAATTCTCTCTTCTTACAATTAGACTTTATGGGCGCACTACAACCCGCAATCTTGCCTGTGGTATTTGCTTTGGTGATGACTGCCGTATTTGATGCAACGGGTACAATTCGCGCAGTTGCAGGTCAAGCCGACTTGCTTGATAAGGATGGTCAAATTATCAATGGCGGTAAAGCCTTAACTTCAGATTCAATCAGTAGCTTATTCTCAGGCTTATTCGGTACAGCACCAGCTGCCGTTTATATTGAGTCAGCAGCAGGGACAGCAGCAGGCGGTAAAACAGGTATTACTGCTATCGTTGTTGGTGTGTTATTCCTATTAATGCTTTTCTTCCAACCATTAGCTTTCTTAGTACCAGGCTACGCAACTGCTCCGGCATTAATGTATGTTGGTTTATTAATGTTAAGCAATGTAAGCAAATTAGATTTCGATGATTTCGTTGGTGCGATGAGCGGATTAATCTGCGCAGTGTTTATCGTACTTACCGCTAACATCGTAACAGGCATTATGTTAGGTTTTGCGGCATTAGTAATTGGAAGAATAGTGAGTGGCGATATTAAACGCTTAAATGTAGGTACTGTGATTATTGCAATCGTACTTGTTGCATTCTATGCAGGCGGTTGGGCGATTTAGTAACAGAAATAAGAAAAGGGAAAAGCCTTCTCCTTAATTTTAATCACAAAAGTGCGGTGAAATTTTACCGCACTTTTTTATACTTGGATTACTCTTTCTTCAATAAGAAAATACCGTGATGAAGTTCACAGTTTTTAAAATTCAAGTGAAAAAATAAACGTGAAATTCACCGCACTTTTCTTTATAATTGCACGAATTTTCCTTACATCGAAACACGATTATGTCAAATCCCTCTTGTATCATTATCGCCATCACAGGTGCATCTGCATCAGGCAAAAGTTCTATCTCTTCCACTGTTCACAAAGAGCTCTGTAATGAATTAGGCTGCCAAGAAATTGGTATTATTACTGAAGACAGTTACTATAAAGATCAAAGCCATTTAGAAATGACTGAGCGCGTAAAAACGAATTACGATCATCCAAGCTCTATGGATCGCGATTTACTTATCCAACATTTAAAAAATCTAAAAAATGGCAGTGCAGTAGATGTGCCTGTTTATAGCTATGTAGAACATACTCGCACCAACGAAACAACGCATTTCACACCAAAACGAATCGTAATTTTAGAAGGGATTTTATTGCTCACAGACGAAAGAGTACGCCAATTAGCCGATATTTCTGTATTCGTAGACACACCACTTGATATTTGTTTCATCCGCCGTTTACAACGTGATATGGAAGAACGTGGTCGCTCTCTACAATCAGTGATTGATCAATATCGTGCAACCGTGCGTCCAATGTTCTTACAATTTATTGAGCCATCTAAACAATATGCGGATATTGTCATTCCTCGTGGTGGTAAAAACCGTATTGCAATCAATATGTTAAAAGCTCAAATCCTTCATTTATTGAATCAAAAATAGGAAATCTTATGCGTCTTTGCGATACTGATATTGAACGCTATCTCGATGATGGCATTATTTCTTTAACACCACGTCCAAATAATGACAAAATCAATGGTGCGACAATTGATGTTCGCTTAGGTAATTCTTTCCGTGTATTTCGTGAACACTCTGCACCTTTCATTGATTTAAGTGGCCCGAAAGAAGAAGTATCCGCCCAGCTTGAATCAGTAATGAGCGATGAAATTCTTATTCCAGAGGGGGAAGCATTTTTCTTACATCCTGGTACTTTAGCCTTAGCAACCACGCTTGAATCCGTGAAATTGCCAGCCAATATTATCGGTTGGTTAGATGGCCGTTCTTCTTTAGCCCGTTTAGGCTTAATGGTACATGTCACCGCACACCGTATTGATCCAGGTTGGGAAGGAAAAATCGTGCTGGAATTTTATAATTCAGGGAAATTACCATTAGCATTACGCCCAAATATGGTAATTGGTGCGTTAAGTTTTGAAGTATTAAGTGGCGAAGCAAAACGACCATACAGCAGCCGCAAAGATGCAAAATATAAAAATCAACAAAGTGCAGTAGCCAGTCGTATTGACGAAGACAAGGAATAATCGATGAAAAAGTTCGCACTTATCATAGGGATCGTCTTCTTGGCGATCTTTTCTTTTTTATATATTCAACTTTACCGCGTGCAAAGTGCTATTAATGAACAACTGGCACAACAAAACATTGCCGTTCAGTCAATCAATTTATCATTATTTTCTCCCGCACTTTCCCTTGAAAATCTAAAAACTACGCAATTTTCAGCTCAAAAAATTGAAGCTAAATTTAGTTTTTTGCCTCTTTTGTATGGAAACGCAGCACTTCATTCACTGAATATTCAACAGCTCAAATTAACTCAAAACACACAAAATCCTGCCAATGTATCGATAGAGGTTTCGCCTTTTTCGTTAAAACAGCTTTTATCAAAAAAAGTAATATTAAATGGCGAAAACCATATTCGCATTGAATTTAATAAGCCTATTTATGGAAAAACAAAAACTTTCCATTTTTCTTTCCATAAAGCGAATTTAGACTTCTCAACATCAGAATCAGCCCCACTTCAATTTGTAGATGCAAACCTAAATAATCAGCCTATCGGTTATATTGAAACTCACACAGCCCACCAACAAATAGTGACTTATATAAAACCACAATGCGATAACGATTGTTTAGCCGTATTGAAATATCAACAAATAGACAATCAAAGTGCGGTAAATTTTTCGGGTAAATATTTCCCTGTTCAACGCTTATTCGCACTATTAAATTTGCCAGAAATGTTAAGTGGACACGCCGATTTTGATCTTGATTTCAGCTTTTCATCTTCCGCGCTTATTCAAGGAAAATTAAATTTTTTAGCGCAAAATGGCGAAATTCTTGGTGTGAATCTATTGGATATGGTAGCGCAACATTTCCCGATTAATTACAACAATGATTTGTTACAAAACAAAGAATTAAACACTCGCTTTGAACAATTTTACTTACAATTATTTCTCCAACAAAATCAACTCATTGCTGAAAAAATCGAATTAAAAACGCCCGCACTTTTGGGGCAAGGAAAAGGCATCATTGATTTAAATCAAATGGAATGCAATGTGGATATTAATTTAAATTCTACGGATCAACGCTATCAAAATTTGACACTACCAATCAATTTTTTTGGTAACTGCAATTCTCCACAATACAAAATTAATTTTACGAAGAAATTCCGCCATCAATTAATTGATGCGATTAAAGAAAAGTTACGTTAATGTCGTTATATTTAAAAGCTGCAAAAATCCAATCATGGCGCGTGCTTATTATGGCTTGCGCAGGATTTATTTTTAATACTACAGAATTTGTACCCGTTGCAATGTTAAGCGATATTGCACAAAGTTTTAATATGCAAACCGCTGATACTGGTTTAATGATGACAGTTTATGCGTGGACAGTGCTAATTATGTCTTTACCAGCCATGCTTGCCACTGGCAATATGGAACGTAAAAGTCTGCTTATTAAACTTTTCATTATATTTATTGTTGGGCATATTTTATCGGTCATTGCATGGAATTTCTGGATATTACTTCTCGCTCGAATGTGCATTGCATTAGCCCATTCAGTGTTTTGGTCAATTACCGCCTCACTTGTAATGCGCATCGCACCTAAACACAAGAAAACTCAAGCATTAGGAATGCTCGCTATTGGCACCGCACTTGCCACCATCTTAGGCTTACCGATTGGGAGAATCGTCGGACAGCTCGTCGGTTGGCGAGTCACTTTTGGCATTATTGCGGTACTGGCATTATCCATCATGTTTTTAATTATTCGATTATTGCCAAATTTACCCAGTAAAAATGCTGGCTCTATTGCAAGTTTGCCCTTGCTTGCGAAACGCCCATTATTACTTTGGCTTTATGTAACAACGGCAATCGTCATTTCAGCACACTTTACTGCTTATACCTATATCGAACCATTTATGATTGATGTAGGGCATTTAGATCCAAATTTTGCCACGGCTGTATTATTAGTTTTTGGTTTCTCAGGCATTGCAGCAAGCCTATTATTTAACAGATTATACCGATTTGCTCCCACAAAATTTATTGTTGTTTCGATGAGTTTATTGATGTTCTCTCTATTGCTCCTGTTATTTTCAACTGAAGCAATAATAGCAATGTTCAGCCTTGTGTTTATTTGGGGGATTGGCATTTCTTGTATCGGACTATCTCTACAAATGCGCGTACTAAAACTTGCGCCAGATGCAACCGATGTTGCCACAGCTATTTACTCGGGCATTTTCAATGCAGGAATTGGCGCAGGCGCATTATTTGGAAACCTTGCGACAACCTATTTAGGATTAAATGAAATTGGTTATACAGGCGCAGCATTAGGTTTAATCGGTTTCATCATTTTTATTACAACGCACTTAAAATATCGCCATACCTTTCTTCTGCAAAACAATAAAAAAATAACCGCACTTTAGTTCTCCAAAAAGAGTTTTAAAAGTGCGGTTAAATCTGTCTAAGTTTTATTTATCTTGCGTTTAACGTTTTGCTTTCTTAATAAACTTCATCAAACGTTTACGTTTACGCAATTGATTCGGAGTGAGTTTATTTTTGCGTCCTGCAAATGGGTTTGAGCCTTCTTGGAAAAGCAGACGAATCGGTGAACCAATAATTTTTAAGCTCTTACGATAATAATTAGATAAATAACGTTTATAAGAATCTGGTAGTTTATCCATTTGGTTACCGTGAACTACTATAATCGGCGGATTATAACCACCTGGGTGAGCATATTTTAATTTAATGCGACGACCGCCAATCATCGGCGGTTGGTGCTCATCCGTTGCCATTTGCAAAATACGAGTTAAAAGCGAAGTCGTCATTTTTTGAGTGGCACAAGCATAGGCTTCTTTAATCGAATCAAAAAGATTACCTACACCACTTCCGTGCAAGGCTGAAATAAAATGCACCCGAGCAAAATCAATAAAATCTAAACGACGATCAAGTTCAGATTTCACACGATCTTTCACATCTTGATCTAAACCATCCCATTTATTCACGACGATTACCAAAGAACGCCCTGCATTTAAAATAAAGCCGAGCAAAGATAAATCCTGATCAGAAATGTTCTCTCTCGCATCAATAGTCAGCAATACAACATTAGCATCTTGAATCGCTTGTAAGGTTTTAATCACAGAGAATTTTTCCACTGCCAAATGCACTTTACCACGCTTACGCACACCAGCCGTATCAATCAAGGTATATTGCTGCCCATCACGCTCCATTGGAATATAAATACTATCGCGTGTCGTACCTGGCATATCAAAAACCACTACACGATCTTCGCCTAAAATACGATTGGTTAAAGTAGATTTACCCACGTTTGGACGACCTACAATGGCTATTTTGATATTCTTATCTTGTTCTTCTTCAAATTCTTCGTCTAACGCATCATCAATTAATGCCGTATCTTCTTCTGAATCAAAATCGAATTCTTGTTCCCATTCGTCTTGTTCTTCCTCAGAAGTGCGGTCATTTTCATCGGCGTTTTCCATTTTTTCCGCAAAAGGCGCAAGTACTTGTTCCATTAATTGAGTAACACCACGGCCTTGTGAGGCTGCGATTTGCTCAATTTCTCCTAAACCTAACTGATAAAATTCAGCACAATGAGAATCCGCATCAATACCATCGGTTTTATTTGCCACCACCACAGTAATTTTGTTTTGACGTTGGCGTAAATAATTAGCAATACCAATATCAGCTGCCGTTAAACCTGCTCGCGCATCCACAAGGAAAAGAACAATGTCGGCTTCATCAATAGCAAGCAAAGATTGCTCCGCCATTTTTTCTTCTACGCCCTCTTCCGTTCCATCAATACCGCCAGTATCAATAACAATAAAATCATAGCCAGCAATATGTGCGTGACCATATTTTCTATCACGAGTTAAACCTGGAAAATCAGCGACTAACGCATCTCTCGTACGAGTAAGGCGATTAAATAATGTGGATTTTCCCACATTCGGGCGACCAACAAGGGCGACGACTGGAGTTGCCATAAAAAATCTCTTATTTTGTCAAAAATGGCGGCTATTATATCGGAAGTTAAAGGATTGGTAAAAAATCATTTCATAAAGAAAAGAAAAAGCCACAGGATACAATCCTATGGCTTTCTAAATACTGTTTATTTATCTACAACTTAACGTTATAATAATCTCGCTTTCAAGGATCCAACTTGAAAGCGAGTGTTGCGCTTTTTCGCAACGTTTGAAGAGGATAAGAAAATGATTAAGATCATTATCCTTGTTGTCGTTTTATTATTAGCGAGCCAGACCGCTTACTAATAAGACAACATACTAGGGAGTAACCGCTCCCTAGTTCTTCAAATATTAAAAGTTTACTTTGTTTTTGTCAAGGATGAATAAATTTCAGATACAAAAAAAGCACCCTTAGGTGCTATCTTTATTTATCTTAATTGGCGGAATGGACGGGACTCGAACCCGCGACCCCCTGCGTGACAGGCAGGTATTCTAACCAGCTGAACTACCACTCCGCTAAGTGGTGCGTATCTTAATGATGAACACAAATCTCGTCAATCTTTTTTTATTAAATTTTACTTACCTGATTAAATTCCACACAATTAATGCACATTATTATTGCCAAAGCGTTTTTCCCAAAGGCAATTATTTCCACTTTTTTTATTCATCATCTTTAAGAATTCTAAATGCGCTTGTAACTCATCATTAGTAGGTTGAATTAATTTTAAATTGTGCGAAAAATCTACCGCACTTTTTATTTCTTCCGCCGTTTTTTCTTGCACAACACGGATAACTTCAGACTCAACAGATTCTTCATCGAATAAATTTGTTTGCCCTCCCGTCATCATCAAATAAACATCCGCCAAGATCTCGGCATCCAGTAACGCACCGTGCAAAGTACGTTTGCTATTATCAATACCTAAACGATCACAAAGTGCATCCAAATTATTGCGTTTTCCAGGATACATCTGACGAGCCATTTGTAGCGTATCTGTCACCAAACAAATATCGTCAGTTTTCACATTGAGGTTAAGTTTACGAAATTCATAATCCATAAATCCAACGTCAAAGGGCGCATTGTGAATAAGCAATTCCGCACCATTAATATAATCCAAAAAATCTTGGGCTACGTCTTTGAATTCTGGTTTATCCGCTAACATTTCATCAGTAATACCATGAACTTTAATCGCATCAGGATCAACAGGGCGATCTGGCTTAATATAAATATGGAAATTATTACCTGTGTAACGACGATTTATTAATTCAACTGCACCAATTTCAATAATGCAGTGTCCTTCATAATGCGCGCCAAGCTGATTCATACCTGTAGTTTCAGTATCTAATACAATTTGGCGATTGGGATTAATCATTTGTTCAACCTATCTCTTTCCATTAAAATACTTGCCATTCTACACAACAACCTTTTTGTTATGCAAAAACAGATTGAAATTTTTACTGATGGCTCTTGTTTAGGTAATCCAGGTGCGGGCGGAATTGGTGCCGTATTGCGTTATAAACAACATGAAAAAACACTCTCCAAAGGCTATTTCAAAACCACCAATAATCGAATGGAATTACGCGCTGTCATTGAAGCATTAAATACATTAAAAGAGCCTTGTTTAATCACGCTTTATAGTGACAGCCAATATATGAAAAATGGCATAACAAAATGGATCTTTAACTGGAAAAAAAATAATTGGAAAGCGAGTACTGGAAAGCCTGTAAAAAACCAAGATTTATGGAAAGCCTTAGATGAATCCATTCAACGTCATAAAATTAATTGGCAATGGGTGAAAGGCCACGCAGGGCATAGAGAAAATGAAATATGCGATGAATTAGCTAAAAAAGGGGCTGAAAATCCAACATTGGAAGATATAGGGTACATGGAAGAATAATATAGAAAACTAAAATACCATATTCTTCAAAACACTCCAAAATAGGTATGAACAATACTCAAACGCAAAAAAAGAACAAAAAACAATCAAATTCATTTAAAAAATGTGATCTCAATCAAATTTCAAGAAAATTAAAATTTGGAGTATTGACATCAAAAAATTTTTTTGCAAGAATGCGACTCGTCTATTTTGGCGATTGGACAATTCTATTGGAGAAAAGTTCAATCATAGATAGTAAACAACCATAAGGAATACAAATTATGAAAAAAACACTTGCAGCATTAATCGTTGGTGCATTCGCAGCTTCAGCAGCAAACGCAGCTGTTGTTTATAACAACGAAGGGACTAACGTAGAATTAGGTGGTCGTTTAAGCGTTATCGCTGAACAAAGCAATAGCACACGGAAAGATCAAAAACAGCAACACGGTGAATTACGCAATGCAGGTTCACGTTTCCACATTAAAGCAACTCATAACTTCGGTGATGGTTTCTATGCACAAGGTTATTTAGAAACTCGTTTAGTTTCAGATTATGAAAGCCGTTCAGATAACTTCGGTAATATTATAACCAAATATGCTTATGTTACTTTAGGAAATAAAGGATTCGGTGAAGTAAAACTTGGTCGTGCGAAAACTATTTCTGATGGCATAACAAGTGCAGAAGATAAAGAATATGGTGTTCTCGAGAATAAAGAATATATTCCTAAGGATGGTAATAGCGTTGGCTACACTTTTAAAGGTATCGATGGTTTAGTATTGGGCGCTAATTATTTATTAGCACAAGAGCGTGTGGCTTATAGTAGTAGTGGTAATAAGCCAGGAGAAGTTTCTACACAAAAAATCAGCAATGGCGTTCAGGTTGGTGCAAAATATGATGCAAACAACATTATTGCAGGTATTGCTTATGGTCGTACAAATTATAGAGAAGATCTTGCAGCACCACAAGATAAGTCAGGTAAAAAACAACAAGTAAACGGTGCTCTTTCAACTTTAGGCTATCGTTTTAGTGATTTAGGCTTATTAGTATCTCTAGATAGTGGCTATGCAAAAACTAAAAACTATAAAGATAAGCACGAAAAACGCTATTTCGTATCTCCAGGTTTCCAATATGAATTAATGGAAGATACTAATGTCTATGGCAACTTCAAATATGAACGCAATTCTGTAGATCAAGGTAAAAAAGCACGTGAACACGCAGTATTATTCGGTGTAGATCATAAACTTCACAAACAAGTATTAACCTATATTGAAGGTGCTTACGCTAGAACTAGAACAAATGATAAAGGTAAAACCGAAAAAACTGAAAAAGAAAAATCAGTGGGTGTAGGTTTACGCGTTTACTTCTAATTATTTGTTAGAATGAATACTTAAAAAAGCGAATCAAAAGATTCGCTTTTTTTTGCTTAAAATCAAGTTAAAAATGATTAAGTTAAAAGTGTATAAATATTTAGGCTATTTTATAAGTAACAAAATATTAATAAAAAATCTGTGACATATATCACAGATTTTTAAATCAATTAGCTATTTAAGTATTTACTATTAATTCTCTTTCCACTTTCCGTTTACTACTGTGCCGATTACTTGGTAATTTGGCGTAAACACGGCTAAGTTTGCTATCTTACCTTTTTCTACCGAACCTAAACGATCATCTATACCAATTGCTCGTGCAGGATAAAGGTTACTCATTCTAATGGCTTCCGCAAGAGGAATTTCGACATATTCTACCGCATTTTTAATAGATTCCATCATTGTGATTGATGCCCCTGCAATTGTGCCATTCGCATCATAGCAACGCCCTTCTTTGATATAAATTGTTTTTCCCTCAAAGGTAAAACTTTCTAGTTCTGGCGGTGCGCCTGCCGCTGCAATAGAGTCAGTCACAATACAAAGTTTGCCGCCTTTGATTTTTTTATCAATGCGAACATTGCCGTAATTGATATGCACACCATCGACGATAATGCCAGTGTAAACATCAGAATCCAGTACCGCACCCACTACGCCCATTTCACGTCCAGAACTAATTGGCGACATTGCATTATGTAAGTGGGTTGCAAAAGTTGCACCTTTGTGGAATGCGGCTTTAGCCACTTCATAAGTGGCATTAGAATGGCCTACAGAGACAATAATGCCCGCTTTCACAAAATCAGGCGTATAGTTAATAGTTGGGTTTTCTGCGGCAATGGTTATTTTTGTAATCACATCACCATTTTCGCAGAGAAAATCTTTCATTTCAGGCGTAATTTCACGAATATATTCGGGACGGTGTACACCTTTTTTCTCAATGCTGAGATAAGGCCCTTCAATATGTAAACCAAGAGCTTGGTTTTTATGCTTGTTTAAATATTCACGCATAATTTTTACCGCACTTTTTATATTTTCATCAGGCGCGGTAATAAAAGTGGGAAGGAAACTTGTACAACCTGATTTTAAGTTAGTTTCCTGCATAATTTCCAAGGTTTCAACGCTAGTTTGGTCGTTAAACATCACGCCACCACAGCCATTTAATTGCAGATCAATAAAACCAGCCGTTAAATTATTACCTTGTAAATCAATGGTTTTGATACCTGTTTCTAATTCAGCTTGGGGGATCACTGCTTCAATAGTTTCACCGTTAATAATTACAGCAAAATCACGTAAAACATCATATTTTGTGTAAATTACACAATTAATTAATGCGTATTTCATTTTATACCTTCCAAATTTTTTAAAAAAAAGCGATTGATTGTAAAAATGATAGGTTATTTATCGCCGTAATAAGTCTCAGCAACCGCGCCTTCTAATTCAGTAAAATATTTCACGGTTTTCACTTTTAACTCTTGTTGAGCAGCTTCATCACAAACAAGCAAGAAATGACGGTGCATTTGTAATGCACTGACTGTCCATAAATGGTTAATACTGCCTTCAACTGCAGCTTGCACTGCCAGTGCTTTTTGATGTCCTGTTGCTAAAATCATCACTTCTTCTGCATCTAATAATGTACCGACACCAATGGTTAAAGCATATTTCGGCACTTGAGTAACATCGTTATTAAAGAAGCGTGAATTTGCAATCAATGTATCTTGCGTGAGCGTTTTAATACGGGTGCGAGAACTTAATGAAGAAGCAGGTTCATTAAATGCGATATGTCCATCTACGCCAACCCCCCCCATAAACAGATGAATTTTGCCGTAGGATTTAATTTTTTCTTCATAACGACGGCATTCTGCATTATGGTCATCGGTATTGCCGTTAAGAATATTGATATTTTCAGGTAAAATATCGATATGATTGAAAAAATTGTTATACATAAAGCTGTGGTAACTTTCAGGGTGTTCCTCTGGTAAAGCCACATATTCATCCATATTGAAAGTCACTACGTGTTTGAAACTCACTTTGCCTGCTTGATGAAGTCGAATCAGTTCTTGATAAGTTTTTAGTGGTGTACCACCAGTAGGTAACCCCAATACAAAAGGACGCTCGGCGGTAGGTTTAAAATCGTTGATACGATTGATGATATGTTGTGCAGCCCAACAACTGACTTGTTGTTCTGTTTGTAACGGAATAAAACGCATATTAGCCTTCCTTTATTATTGACCGTGATGACCCTATTCATATCGTAGGCTGGACTTTAGCCCACCTATACCAAAGGATCATTATAAGTGCGGTAATTTTCTATCTTGTTTTTAAAAAGAAATTCTTTTGCTCCAATAATTTACGACAGAGCAATAGAAGTTGCCCCCTTCCGCCCTTCGGGCACATTCCCCCGTAAACAGGGGAAGGCAGGTGCTTGCTGGCTTGCTGTTCTGTTTGTAACGGAATAAAACAGGGGGAGGTAAGTTTTTTCTAATTTAAATATTTATGACAAAAATTTCGCTTTCAGGTCTTTTGCTTTTGCAACCTGTTCTGCTGTTGCTTTTGATGTCATTGGTTCACGGCAATAACCTGCATCCACCCCTTCTAATTTAAGCAATTCTTTGATGGTTAAATATAAACCGTTCGCTAAAATGCCTTCGATTAAATCGTTGGTTACGTGTTGAATTTCTAACGCTTCGGCTAATTTACCCGCTTTGGTTAATTCAAAAATTTGACGAGCACGAACGCCGTTTACGTTAAAGGTTGAACCAATTGCACCATCCACACCAAGTGAGGCTGCAGGTAACATCATTTCATCAAAACCTGCCCAAATTAAGTGGTTTGGATAAGCTTTTTTCAAACGTTCTAATAAGTAGAAATCACCTGCTGTGAATTTTACCCCTAATACTTTCGGGTTTTTATAAAGTTCACCGAATTGTTCAATGCCCATATTCACGCCAGTTAAGAACGGGATTGAGTACACAATCATATTGTTGCCCGTTTCAGCGATGATGGTGTCGTAATAATGTTTAATTTCAGGGAAGCTAAATTTGTAATAGAATGGCGTCACTGCAGATAAGCAGTCGTAGCCTAATTCTGTTGCATATTTACCTAATTCCACTGCTTCTTTTAAGTTTACGCTGCCCACTTGAGCAATTAGTGCGATTTGATCTTTTGCTTCATCTTTTGCAATGCGGAAGATTTCTTTTTTCTCTTCAATTGAAAGCATAAAGTTTTCGCCTGTTGAACCGCCCACATATAAGCCATCAACTTTCATTTTGTCGATATTATGGCGGATAATTTGGCGTAAACCTTTTTCATTAATTGTGCCATCTTCATTAAATGACACTAATAATGCACTGAAAATACCTTTTAAATCACGCATAAGTTTTCTCCTATTTTATACGTTGTTCAAGAATTACATTGAGAGTTTTTTGTTTAGTTTGAGCGGCAATTTCTTCTTCGCCCTGCACTAACAAAGCATAAATTAAATCTAATACAAAAAGCTGTGCAATTTTGGTGCCAATAGAATCGCCTTGTAACTTGCCTTGTTTATTACCATTTACCAAAACATAATCAGCATATTCTGTCACGGGGGAACGCAAACTATGCGTCAATGCCACTGTTGTTGCACCATTTTGTTTTGCAATTTTGATGGTATGTGCCGTTTCAGCAGAATAACCAGAATGGCTTAAACCAATTGCCACATCAGAAGACGTAAGTAATGCTGCCTGCATATACATAAAATGGTTATTACCTGAAGCATCCACTTGAAAACCAATACGCATCAGCTTATTTTTAGCATCTTCCGCCGTTACGCCAGATGAACCCACACCAAATAAAAAAATACGACGTGCTTTTTTAAGTACTTTAACGACTTCTTCAAGCTGTTTTAAATCAAGTAAATTAATCGTTTCTTCCATTACATTAGCAACTGCGGCTTGCAATTTTTGTGCAATAGTGAGCGAATCATCACTTGGCATAATTTCTGTTTCAAGTACGCTTTCATCTTGATTATCTTTCGTCGCAAGTTCAATAGACAGCTCTAGTTTGAAATCGCTGAAACCTTTAAAACCAATGGTTCGACAAAAACGGACAAGCGTAGCCTCTCCCACTTCTAAGTGTTTTGCAATTTCAGAAAGGGGACATTGCGATACCAAATCAGGCGAACGCAAAATCGTATCGGCAATTTTTTTCTCTGATTTAGTTAAACTCTGGTAAAGTGAGCCAATTTTGTTTAACACATTTCCCAATTTAGCCATAAATTGTTCCTTCAGGCTTATCCAGTAAAACATCTTTTACCCAATAAGCTGCGCCAATTAAACCTGCATCTTGTCCAAATTTAGCGGTTTCAATTTCACAACAATATATCGAAGGAAAATCTTGTAAATATTTTTCAACCAAAGATAAATATCCCTCAGCTAATCCCACACTGCCACCAATCGCGATTTTTTGAATATCTAAACTAATCACTAAATCAGCAATTAAATTAGCAATGGCTTTCGCAGAACGCTCGACAAGTGCGGTCGCTTTTTCATCATTTTTTCTAAAACGCTCAAACACTTCTTTTGGATCGCACGGATCTTCCCATTGGGAAGAAACTGCTTCAATTGCTCGCCCTGAAGCAATCGCTTCGACACAACCTCGACGCCCACAACCACAGATCACACCATTTGGATCAGCTAATGTATGACCAATATGCCCAGCAATACCACGAGAACCTGTCTGCAAAATTTGGTTCAGCACAATCCCTCCGCCAACTCCTGTTGAAACGGTAATAAAAACAAAATTTGATACCTGTTCAGAATTTTGCAATTGATATTCCGCATAAGTCGCAGCTTGTGCATCATTTAATAAACCAATCGGTTTATCCGTATGTTTTGCAATACTCGCTTTAAGTGGAAATTCCGCCAAGCCGCCTAAGTTTTTCGGATTTAATGCACTTAAAATGCCATTATTGATGATCCCCGTAGATGCTACCGCTACATAATCAAACTGCCCTTCATAATCAGCAAGCAATTTGCCTAACGCTTGGTGCATTCCCTCCACTACATTTTCACGTGGTGTATGAATTTGCTGACGTTGCTCAATTTCGCCATTTTTTACAATCGCCGCAGCAATTTTTGTCCCACCAATATCTAGTGCTAAACAACGCATAACTTATCCTTATAGTGTAAAGTCTTTTCTCACACGTCTTACGACTATCTTGCAGATTTCACTGAATTAGCAAACCAACTCACAATATGTTCAAGACGAGTTAAGGCTGAACCTACTGTCACACAATCCGCACCAATTTCAATTGCCACTTTTGCTAATTCAGGCGTGTTATAACGCCCCTCAGCCATCACAAAACAACCCGCTGCTTTTAAATCTTTCACTAATTGATAATCCGGTTCTTCTGGCACTGAGCCACCTGTATAACCCGACATCGTACTGCCGACAATATCAAAACCAAGCGCTTTACAATACAAGCCTTCTTCTAAATTAGAACAATCTGCCATTGCCAAACAGCCCATTTCGTGGATTTTTTTCACCGCACTTTCAATATCCACAGGACGCGGGCGGCTCGTGCCATCTACTGCAATAATATCCGCGCCTGCATTGGCTAGATCTTCAATATCTTGTAAAAACGGCGTAATACGCACGGGACTATCAGGCAAATCACGTTTTACAATTCCGATAATCGGAACATTCACAAAAGGACGGGTTGCTTTAAGGTTATCAACACCCTCAATACGTAAGCCAGAAGCGCCGCCCATAACTGAAGCCTGAGCCATAGCAGAAACGATTTCAGGTTTATCCATTGGGCCATCATCGACAGGTTGGCAAGAAGAAATAAGACCATATTGAATTTGAGAAAGTACTTCTTGATAAGATAATTTAGACATATAACACCCCTCATTTAAATCTGAATAAATCACTTTAAAATTAATTTAATCCACACAAAACAATCTTTTATAAGTTGTAATATGCTTATATTTTCATCATTTAACATTATTATATGAAAAAGAAATGCCATTTTAAAGAATATTTTTGAAGTGTTTTTTCATAAATGTGATCAACTTCTCATTTTTGAAATAAAACTCGTAAAACTATTTTAAATTTGTTTTTTTACTCTTAGAATTGCTCTCGAATCCTATTTTTGGGGAGAAAACATACATTTTTTGCCTAAATTGATTCTCATATTACGGGGTTAATATATTCCCCTTTCCAACATAAGTTCACACAGGAGCGAATATGATGAAATTGACAAAACTTTTCCTTGCCACCGCCATTTCTTTAGGCGTATCTTCTGCTGTTCTTGCCGCTGATTATGACTTGAAATTCGGTATGAATGCTGGAACTTCATCAAATGAATATAAAGCGGCAGAAATGTTTGCCAAAGAAGTCAAAGAAAAATCACAGGGTAAAATTGAAATTTCACTTTATCCAAGTTCACAATTAGGTGATGACCGTGCAATGTTAAAGCAATTAAAAGACGGTTCTCTCGACTTTACCTTTGCAGAATCTGCTCGCTTCCAGCTGTTTTACCCTGAAGCGGCAGTATTTGCCTTACCTTATGTTATTAGCAACTACAATGTTGCACAAAAAGCCTTATTCGATACAGAATTCGGTAAAGATTTAATTAAAAAAATGGATAAAGATCTTGGCGTGACTTTACTTTCCCAAGCTTATAACGGAACTCGCCAAACGACTTCAAATCGTGCAATCAACAGTATTGCAGATATGAAAGGCTTAAAACTTCGTGTGCCAAATGCAGCAACAAACTTAGCCTATGCTAAATATGTTGGCGCATCACCAACACCAATGGCATTTTCTGAAGTTTATCTTGCGTTACAAACCAACGCCGTCGATGGTCAAGAAAACCCGTTAGCAGCGGTGCAAGCACAAAAATTCTATGAAGTGCAAAAGTTCTTAGCAATGACTAATCACATTTTGAATGACCAACTTTATTTAGTAAGCAACGAGACTTATAAAGAACTCCCTGAAGATCTTCAAAAAGTCGTAAAAGATGCTGCCGAAAATGCAGCAAAATATCACACTAAATTATTCGTAGATGGAGAAAAAGATTTAGTCACATTCTTTGAAAAACAAGGTGTGAAAATTACACATCCTGATCTTGTCCCATTTAAAGCATCAATGAAGCCGTATTATGCTGAGTTTGTAAAACAAACTGGTCAAAAAGGTGAAGCAGCTTTAAAACAAATTGAAGCAATCAATCCATAATCCCTCTTTAGTGTGCCGTAATGGCACACTACATTCCCTTATTCTTCATTAAACGGAGTGAAGTATGAAATATATTAATAAGCTTGAAGAATGGCTGGGTGGCACATTATTTATCGCCATTTTCGGTATTCTTATCGCTCAGATTCTTTCACGCCAAGTTTTTCATTCTCCGTTAATTTGGAGTGAAGAACTCGCCAAGCTCTTATTTGTTTACGTGGGTATGTTAGGTATCAGCGTTGCTGTGAGAAAACAAGAACACGTATTTATTGATTTTTTAACTAATCTAATGCCCGAAAAAATCAGAAAATTTACAAATACTTTTGTACAATTATTAGTCTTTGTATGTATTTTCTTATTTATTCATTTCGGTATTCGTACTTTTAACGGCGCATCATTCCCTATTGATGCCTTAGGAGGCATTTCTGAAAAATGGATTTTCGCAGCACTGCCTGTTATCGCAATATTAATGATGTTTCGCTTTATCCAAGCGCAAACCGTAAACTTTAAGACAGGGAAAAGCTATTTACCTGCGACTTTCTTTATCATAAGTGCGGTCATTTTATTTGCGATTTTATTTTTCGCACCAGATTGGTTCAAAGTATTGCGCATTAGCAATTATATAAAACTCGGTTCAAGTTCAGTCTATGTCGCCTTACTCGTTTGGCTCATCATTATGTTTATCGGTGTCCCTGTAGGTTGGTCCTTATTTATTGCTACCCTACTTTATTTTTCTATGACACGTTGGAATGTCGTAAATGCCGCAACTGAAAAATTAGTCTATAGCCTAGACAGCTTCCCATTACTTGCCGTGCCGTTTTATATTTTAACGGGCATTCTAATGAATACAGGTGGGATTACCGAACGTATTTTTAATTTCGCTAAAGCCTTACTCGGTCATTACACAGGAGGAATGGGACACGTTAATATCGGTGCAAGTTTATTGTTCTCTGGTATGTCAGGTTCAGCACTTGCTGATGCTGGGGGCTTAGGTCAATTAGAAATCAAATCAATGCGTGATGCTGGTTATGACGATGATATTTGCGGAGGAATTACTGCTGCTTCTTGTATTATTGGGCCATTAGTTCCGCCAAGTATTGCAATGATTATTTACGGTGTAATTGCCAATGAATCTATCGCAAAACTCTTTATTGCAGGTTTTATTCCAGGTGTATTAATTACTTTAGCTTTAATGGCAATGAATTATCGCATTGCCAAAAAACGAGGTTATCCACGAACACCAAAAGCTACGAGAGAACAACTTTGCAGCAGCTTTAAACAATCTTTTTGGGCAATCTTAACGCCGTTATTAATTATCGGTGGTATTTTTTCAGGATTATTCAGTCCAACAGAATCTGCCATTGTTGCAGCCGCATACTCTGTAATTATTGGTAAATTTGTGTATAAAGAATTAACCTTAAAAAGCTTATTTAATAGTTGCATAGAAGCAATGGCAATTACGGGCGTAGTCGCCTTAATGATTATGACCGTGACTTTCTTTGGCGATATGATTGCCCGTGAACAAGTCGCAATGCGTGTTGCTAATGTGTTTGTTGCCGTTGCCGATTCGCCTTTAACCGTATTAGTAATGATTAACGCACTGTTACTTTTTCTTGGAATGTTCATTGATGCCCTAGCATTACAATTTTTAGTATTACCAATGCTTATTCCTATCGCAATGCAATTCAATATTGACTTAATCTTCTTTGGTGTAATGACCACATTAAATATGATGATTGGTATTCTTACCCCACCAATGGGAATGGCTCTCTTTGTTGTTGCTCGTGTAGGTAATATGTCAGTTTCCACGGTAACCAAAGGCGTATTACCGTTCTTGATTCCCGTTTTCGTCACATTAGTATTAATCACGATTTTCCCACAAATCATCACATTTGTGCCAAATCTATTGATACCATAATAAAAAGTGCGGTTGAAAAACATTAAATTTTTTAACCGCACTTTCATCGTTTTCGTAAGTTACATCTGCTGTACCTTACAATACAAAAGGGTGCAATAACTGCACTTTATCAACGCCTATTCAATGCCGTTTAATGAATAGAAAACTGTAAACACAACTCAAAATGGGGTTTATTATGAAACTAACTAAAACAGCATTATGTACCGCACTTTTTGCTACCTTTACTTTTTCAGCGAACGCACAAACTTATCCTGATTTACCAGTGGGGATCAAAGGAGGAACAGGCGCATTAATTGGCGACACAGTTTATGTGGGATTAGGTTCTGGTGGCGATAAATTCTATACCTTAGACCTAAAAGATCCTTCAGCACAATGGAAAGAAATTGCTACATTTCCGGGTGGCGAACGCAATCAACCTGTTGCAGCCGAAGTGGATGGAAAACTTTATGTATTCGGTGGTTTACAAAAAAATGAAAAAGGCGAACTTCAACTCGTTAATGACGCTTATCGCTATAACCCAAGCGATAATACTTGGATGAAACTTCCTACTCGTTCTCCCCGTGGTTTAGTAGGATCAAGTGGCGCATCTCACGGAGATAAAGTTTATATTTTAGGCGGCTCTAATCTCTCTATATTTAATGGCTTCTTCCAAGACAACGTTGCGGCAGGAGAAGATCAAGCGAAAAAAGATGAAATCGCAGCAGCTTACTTCGATCAACGTCCAGAAGATTATTTCTTTACAACAGAATTATTGAGCTATGAACCCTCAACCAACAAATGGCGTAATGAAGGTCGCATTCCATTCTCTGGGCGGGCTGGTGCAGCCTTTACAATTCAAGGTAATGATCTAGTGGTTGTCAATGGCGAAATTAAACCTGGACTTCGCACCGCTGAAACCCATCAAGGTAAATTCACTGATAAAGGAGTGCAATGGAAAAATTTACCTGACTTACCTGCACCAAAAGGAAAATCACAAGATGGCTTAGCTGGCGCGCTTGCAGGCTATAGTAATGGTCATTATTTAGTCACTGGTGGCGCAAATTTTCCAGGTTCAATAAAACAATTCAAAGAAGGAAAACTTCACGCACATAAAGGTTTAAGCAAAGCTTGGCATAACGAAGTTTATACTTTAAATAATGGTAAATGGAGCATCGTTGGGGAATTACCAATGAATATTGGCTATGGTTTTTCTGTATCTTACAATAATAAAGTTTTACTGATTGGCGGCGAAACTGATGGAGGTAAGGCTTTAACTAGCGTCAAAGCAATCAGCTATGATGGTAAAAAATTAACCATCGAATAATTTATCACAGAATAATTCATAAAATTTATAATGATCAAAAGTGGCGAAATTTATCGCCGCTTTATGAAAAATAAAAGTAATTAAAGCAAAATTAACACAAATTTTGACCGCACTTTAAACGCTGTCTTTAAAGAGACGGCATTTTTATTAATAAGATTTAGCGATGTTATTTATTCCACCACCACTACTCTGTTTATTCATTGCTATAGCAATGTATTTTTTGCCAAAGATTGCTAGTTATTCTGTCCATTTTTCAGTGATTGTTTTTGTTATTTCCCTTTCATTTTTGATTGCTTTAAGTAGCGTTATACAATTCATTATATGTAAAACCTCCATTAATCCTCGTGACTTTAAAGGCTCAACAAAATTAGTTTCCACAGGCATATTTCGATTCAGCCGTAACCCAATGTATTTAAGTTTGCTGTTAATGTTAATCGCGTGGGTTCTTTGGTTGGGTAATAGTTTGGCTTGGTTAGGCATAATTGTTTTTGTATTAGCGATAAACCAATTTCAAATAGCCAAAGAAGAAGCCTATTTGGAAAATAAATTTGGCGATGAATATCGTCATTACAAACAAAAAGTAAGACGCTGGATATAAAAAAAACACCTTCACGAGGAAGGTGTTTTTATCAATTTTAAATCTATTTCTTCGGTGCTTGCATAAAGCGGAAGAAATCACTATCTGGTTTTAAAATCATCATATTATCAGAATTTGCAAAACTCGCTTCATAGGCTTTTAAGCTACGCACAAAAGTAAAGAATTGTGGCTCTTGAGCAAAGGCATCTGAATATAATTTTGCTGCAGCTGCATCGCCAGAACCTCGCAATTCTTGTGCAGTTTTATTTGCATTAGCAAGAATTAACGTCACTCTGCGATCTACATCAGCTTGAATAAATGCTGCTTTTTCTTTCCCTTGAGAGCGATGTTCACGCGCCACTGCATCACGTTCTGCACGCATACGTTGGTAAATTGAAGAAGAAACTTCATCTGGTAAATTAATTTGTTTTACACGCACATCGATCACTTCAATACCCAATTCTGCCGTACTGTCTTGCCCTGAATTTAAAGCTTTTTTTGCACCTTCCATTAATTCCCCACGAGTACCAGAAACAATATCTTTAATCGTACGTGAACCAATTTCAGAACGTAAACGGTCATTTACTTTACGACTTAATAAATTTGCAGCTTGAGCATAATCGCCACCGCCAGTAGATGTGTAGAATCGACCAAAATCACTGATTTTCCATTTCACATAAGAATCCACTAACAAATCTTTTTTCTCTACAGTAACAAAACGTGTTGCAGAGCCATCTAAAGTACGAATACGTGCATCTAAAACTTTGATGCTATCAATTAAAGGCACTTTAAAATGCAAGCCCGGTTCATATACAACCACTTTGTTATCTGCATCACGCTGTACTTTGTTAAATCGTAACATAATGCCACGCGTACCTTCCGTTACAACGACGATACTAGAATAAACCACTGCCGCAATCACGAAAATAACAGGTAATAAAAATCTACGCATTAGTTAAATCTCCCTTGACGAATCGGCGCAACGGTAGTCGACTGAGGCTGATAAGAATTTTGACGTTCTGGCGCAGTAAAAGCAGGCGAAGAATTGACCGCACTTGGCGCACTTGTTACCGATTTTTTACCCATAATTTGCTCTAACGGTAGCACAGTTAAATTATTACCATTATTGCCATCAAGCATTACTTTTGGCGTATTTGCCATCACTTTTTCCATCGTCTGAATATATAAACGCTCACGCAGTAAATCTGGCGCAGCCTTAAATTCTGGCAACAAGCGTTGCAAACGTTCCACTTCACCTTTTGCATCTAACACGATACGATCTTTATAAGCTGTTGCTTCTTCAAGAATACGTTGCGCATCACCGCGTGCAATCGGTTCTTTCTCACGCGCATAGGCTTCCGCTTCACGAATAAAACGTTGTTCATCTTCCTGCGCTTTAATTGCATCATCAAACGCATCCTTTACTTCTTCAGGTGGGCGCGCAGATTGGAAGTTCACATCAATAACCTCAAGTCCCATATCATAGGATTTGATAATTTCATTCAAAGCTTTCCAAGTATTTTCACGCACGACAGAGCGACCTGTGGTTAAAATATCATTCATAGACATATGCCCAACAACATAACGTAATGCACTATCTGTCGCTTGATTCAAACTATCATCTGCATTTGTTACGCTAAAACGATATTTTGCAGGATCTTGCACGCGATATTGCACGGTCATTTCCACTTTTACCATATTTTCATCTTGGGTCAGCATTGCACCTTGCGTACGCAACTCTTTTACTTGCTCCACATTTACTGGCAATACTTTATCTACAAATGTTGGTTTCCAGTTCAAACCGGGTTGAACAATAGAATGTAACTCGCCAAAACGAAGCACCACACCGCGTTCAGCCTCTTTAATAGTATAAAAACCGCTTACGCCCCAAATAATCGCACCAATCGCTACAGCAAGTGGAATAACTTTGCCAAAATGAAATGGCGTATTGCCTTGAGAACTGCCATTATTTTGACCGCTCTTTTTATTTCCACCACCTAATTTTCTGAGAAGGTTATTAAAAATCTCCTCAATATCTGGCGGAGATTGCTCTTGATTTCCACGATTTTGGTTATTATTCCATCCATTATTGTTGGATGAATTTCCCGGCTGTTGGTCGTTGCTCTGCCCTGGTTTACTCCAAGGATCGCGATCTGAACCGTTCTGTGACATTTCATTCTCCATTTGTCAAAAAATTGTTAAGAGTTTAGCTAAATAAATGGGGCGCGTCTATCAAAATACAAGGCTTTTTAGGCAATAAAAAATCCTTGATTTTATATAAGGATTTTTTTGATTAATTCACTTCATAAAAAACATATTTTTCAAGTTCTTTTATCTGTAAACTTTCTCTATTCCATTCATAAAAGTGCGGTAATTTTTCTTGATGATTGACAAAAGCGGCTAAATAAATAGGGAGTTCATCAGTAAACCATAACTGACCATGCGGACAATAATCTGAAAAAATTTTTTGTTGTTCAGGAAAATGACGAACATTGGATAATTTTACGATCCCAAATCCTTGAGATTTCAATACAGCCTCTCTCAAACACCAACAACGATAAAAAGCGTTCAAAGAATCCTGCTGAT
Organism: Haemophilus sp. HMSC066A11; assembly: GCF_001811665.1. Lineage (NCBI taxonomy): Bacteria > Pseudomonadati > Pseudomonadota > Gammaproteobacteria > Pasteurellales > Pasteurellaceae > Haemophilus > Haemophilus sp. HMSC066A11. The sequence goes on along the minus strand of NZ_KV805841.1, from coordinate 4,319 downwards.
GATGAAACCAATCAATTTCTTCTTTTGGTGCAATATGCTCCATCAACGCCGTAAAATTTCTTATTTTAGGAAATTCAATATCAATTCCCACTGCACTTTTTTCTTCTTTTCTAATATCTAATATTACCGCCACCCAATTACCAGAATGGCTAATATTAAAATCTATTCGCTCATCAAGAAAATAAGGTCTGCCACTTTCAGTACGATGAATTTGAGATAAAAGTGCGGTGGATTTTCCTGCTATTTTTAGAAGTTGGAAAAGTAATAAATGCGCAAGCCGACGACACTGATGACGCTGAAAAACACGGGAGCTATCCGTTTCAATTTGATATAGATTTTCTGGAATCAGTTCATCGGGTAAGGATTCCAAAGAAAAAGGTTGATTTATATTGCCGTAGGCGATGTAGGTTGTCATAAAATAAAAGCACCATTCAAAGGTGCTTTTATATTAAAAGGATTTAGTTTGTGTGTAAATTAGCGAATCACTAATTCCGCCACAGAAACACCTACCAAGCAAGCAACAACAACCCCAATTAAACCTGGCACCATGAAACTGTGGTTAAAATAATATTTACCAATTTTTGTTGTACCCGTTACGTCAAAGTTTACTGTTGCAATATCTGACGGATAATTTGGAATGAAGAAATACGCATAAGTTGCAGGCATTAAACCAACTAAGATTGGCGCAGGAATACCTAAACTTATACCCACAGGTAATAACATTACAGCAGTGGCAGCTTGGCTATTAATTACAACTGAGACTGCAAATAACGCCAATGCGAATGTCCAAGGGTAAGTTTGCACCATATCAGTAATCGCAGCTTTAAATTCAGGTATTGCATATTTGAAGTAAGTGTCGCTCATCCACGCAATACCATAAATTGCAATCGCTGCTACCATACCTGACTTAAATACCACGCCATTTGGCACGATTTGAGGATTTGTTTTCGTTGCGAGTAAAATCACACCACCAAAACAAAGCATCATCATTTGAATGATAAGTGACATTGAAATTGCTTTTCCGCTACCGATAGTGCGAATTTCAGGAATCATCGCAATCGCAACAATCACAACTAAAGCAAATAAAAATAGGTAAACAGATTTTTTTGCCCCTTGCGGAAGGGTTTCATTCAATGTTGTACTGGTAGTATTTAAAATACGTTCGCGCCATACTGGATCTTGTAAACGACGTTGATATTCAGGATCTTGTTCTAACTCTTTACCACGACGCATACTGTATAAAGAAAGCACAATCGTACCCGCTAAAGTAGCAGGAACGGTTACACAAATAATATCTAATAAACTAATATGCTCAAAAGCGGGCATTGCTGTAATTTTACCTAGATAAAATACAACAGCTGCAGAAAGTGGGCTTGATGTGATGGCTAATTGCGATGCTACGGAAGACGCTGCCATTGGACGTTCTGGACGAATTTTGTTTTTCAATGCAACATCGCCGATGATTGGCATAATTGTGTAAACAGAGTGACCAGTACCAAGCATAAAGGTTAATAAATAGACGACTAATGGGCCGAGTAAAGTGACACGTTTTGGATTTTTACGGAGAATGCGTTCAGCAATTTGTAACATAAATTTCAAACCGCCAGCTGCTTCAAGTACGGATGCGCAAGTCACCACTGCAAGAATGATAAGCATAACATCAATCGGTGCTTTCCCCACAGGCATACGAAATACGAAAACCTCGATAGCAAGACCGATACCAGAAACAACACCTAATCCGATACCGCCGTAACGGCTACCGATATAGAGCATTAATAGTAAAAATAAAAATTCTAAATAAAGCATAAACACCTCAAAAATGAAAAACTATGCAAATAATACTTCTTTTTAGGCATATAACTAAATTATTTTTTAAAATTTAAACCAAGATTTTAAGTAAAAGATAATTTAGATCAATGTTTATGAAAGGGAAAAATAAAAAGTGCGGTAATTTTAAAGAGGATTATTAGAAAAAAATTAGGCGACTTAAAACGTCGCCCAACTTAAAATTATTGATTGTTTTGCACGTAATCAATCGCAGATTGAACAGTGGTAATTTTTTCAGCTTCTTCATCAGGAATTTCAATATCAAATTCTTCTTCTAAAGCCATTACTAATTCAACTGTGTCTAATGAATCTGCACCTAAATCTTCAACAAAAGAAGCTTCAGGTTTCACATCTTCTTCTTTAACACCTAATTGTTCAACGATGATTTTTTTCACGCGTTCTTCAATACTCATTTGTTTTTCCTATTTGTTAGTTTTAACTCATAAAAGAGCAGTTAGTGTATGTATTTTTTAGTAACTTGCAACTATTTTATGGTCTGGTCGCACCACAAAATAGGCAATGTGAACACACACATCAAATATAGTTACGTACCTTTGCATACGCTCAAGGCGTAACCAAGTTACATTGCGAGCGGGATTTTAGCATTATCTAAAATCTTTGGCTATGATTTTATTGCTTAGAAATCCCCCATAAATCAATGTCAAATTTTAGCTTAAGTATAAGCCACCATTCACGTGTAACGTTGTACCCGTGATATAACCTGCATCATCAGAAGCTAAGAAAGCAACGGCTTTAGCTATGTCTTTTGCTTCGCCTAAACGTCCAGCTGGAACATTAGATAAGATCCCCGCTTTTTGTTCATCCGTAAGCACTTCTGTCATATCTGTTGCAATAAAACCTGGTGCAACCACATTTACAGTAATACCACGTGCAGCTACTTCTTTCGCTAAAGATTTAGAAAAACCAACCACACCCGCTTTTGCCGCACAATAGTTAGTTTGTCCTGGATTACCCGTTGAACCAACCACTGAACCAATATTGATGATACGACCAAAACGTTTTTTCATCATTGAACGTAACATGGCTTTAGAAAGATGATACACCGAAGTTAAGTTAGTTTGCATAATATCAAACCATTCCTCATCTTTCATACGCATCAATAAATTATCGCGAGTAATACCTGCGTTATTCACGAGAATATCAATATCGCCAAAATCATTTTTAATTTGTCCAAGTAAGGTTTCGATAGATTCTTTATCCGTTACGTTTAAAACTAAACCTTTGCCTTTATCCCCTAAATAAGCCGAGATCGCCTCTGCACCCTTTTCAGAGGTTGCGGTACCAATTACAAATGCACCTTTTGAACTAAGTTCTTCTGCAATCGCACGACCGATACCACGGCTAGCCCCTGTCACTAAAGCAATTTTACCTTGCATTTTTTCTTCCTTTTACTTACGCTAAAAATTCTTCTACCGCATTGAATGATGCAACATCATTTACAGATATTGCTTGTAAATCACCCACAATGCGTTTGGTTAAACCATTTAATACTTTACCTGGCCCCACTTCAACAAGCGCTAAAACACCATCTTGCGCCATTTTTTCAACTGTTTCAGTCCAACGAACTGGACTATATAACTGACGAACAAGTGCGGTACGAATTTCGGTGCCTTCAGTTTCAGCTTTCACATCAACGTTATTTAATACCGATATTGTTGGTGTATTAATTTGAATATTATCAAGTGTTACCGCTAATTGCTCGGCTGCAGGTTTCATTAATGCACAGTGAGAAGGTACGCTCACAGCTAACGGCAATGCACGTTTCGCCCCTGCTTCTTTACATAATGCAGCCGCACGCTCAACTGCAGCTTTCGCACCCGCAATAACTACTTGACCCGGTGAGTTAAAGTTCACCGCAGATACGACTTCGCCTTCCTCTGCTTGTTTGCAAGCATTAATAATTGCTTCATTATCTAAACCAATGATTGCATACATTGCGCCAGTGCCTTCAGGCACAGCTTGTTGCATTAATTTTCCGCGCAATTCCACTAATTTAATCGCATCTTGGAAATCCAACACCCCAGCACAAACTAACGCAGAATATTCACCTAAGCTATGGCCAGCCATTACTTCTGGTTTTAATTGAGGAAATTTTTCTTGCCATACGCGATAAATAGCGACTGAAGCAGCTAAAAGTGCGGGCTGAGTTTGCCAAGTTTTATTAAGTTCTTCAGCTGGACCTTGTTGAACAAGATACCATAAATCATAACCAAGCGCATCAGATGCTTGTTTAAATGTTTCAATAACGATTGGATATTCAGTGGCAAGATCAGCAAGCATACCAACAGTTTGGGAGCCTTGACCTGGGAAGACCATTGCGAATTTTTTCATTATGTTTTGTCCTATTGTTTTTTAATTGAAAATTCTTCTTCGGTAATTAAAATCGGGTTTCGCCGATGGCGACTTACTTTTTCTTTGCTTCGCCAAAGAAAAAGTAAGCAAAAAGAAGGGAACCCAATTTGTTCTTTATC